>JBDLIJ010000070.1:0-13630 GCA_039714935.1 Bacteroidota bacterium
GGGCGACTTGAAATATAAAGGAAAGCCTGCTGTGCCAGGCTTGCTGGCAAAGGGATTTTTACTTGACAACAGGGGTATTACAGCCAATGTGGCTTTTCTGAGCATTACTTATGAGGACTATATGGCACTTCCCGAAACCCCTTCGGTTGATGAATTGATGCATATGGTCATCGACAAAGACCCGCTTATTGAAATGTATAGCTGTGGCAAGCGCCAGCAGTATCATAATGAGGTGGATGACTTGAATGCACTTATCAATGAAGACGATTTTGAAGAATTCACAAGACTTAAGTAATCGTATTCCCTTTTAAGCAGGACTAAGAATCAATTCTCAAATCGTTCTCCTCATTGCTCGCAGGGAGGGCTTAGGGGTGGGTAAAAGAATAACGAACATGGAACCTGGAACCTGGAAGTTAGTGTTATTCCTTTTTTCTTAGCTTTGTATTAAAGCCTAATCTACCGGTCCATAGCTATGCATAAAAAATTCGGTGCTTTTTCCGGGGTTTTCACCCCCTCTATCCTCACCATCCTTGGTGTGATCATGTATATGAGGCTAGGCTGGGTTGTGGGGCAGGCCGGCTTGATCACTGCCATTGGGATTATTGTGCTGGCACATGTTATTTCCATCACCACAGGACTTAGCATTTCCAGTATTGCCACCGACAAGAAGATCAAAACAGGTGGCATTTATTATATGCTCTCGCGTAGCCTGGGCCTGCCAATGGGTGGGTCTATCGGACTCACCATGTTCGTTGGAACAGCGCTGAGCATCTCCCTGTACATCATCGGTTTTTGTGAAAACTTTCTTGGGATAGAGATCATCCGCGAAATCACAGGCCTGGGAAATACGATCCAGGATTTCAGAATACTCGGGTCTGTCATGCTGGGCATACTGGTGATCATTGCGTTCATCAGTACTTCAATCGCCATAAAAACCCAGTTCTTTATTCTCGGAGCCATCGTACTTTCGCTGGTCTCAATAGGAATAGGTCTATTCACCGGAGATACCTCAACCGCAAAGGATATCAGCTGGTTGCCTGTAGCTGACGGGGTGTCGATCACCACGGTCTTTGCCATATTTTTTCCCGCTGTAACAGGGTTTACTGCAGGTGTGGCCATGTCGGGTGATCTTAAAAACCCACAAAAAAACATTCCATTCGGCACCCTGGCTTCTATTGTTACGGGTTTTATTGTTTATATCGGGCTGGCGATCGGCTTTGCATTGCTGGTTGACAGGCAATTATTACTTGGCGACAACAACTTTCTGATGAAGATAGCATGGTCCTCACCGCTGGTTGTTGCCGGTATCTGGGGCGCCACATTATCATCTGCCCTGGGAGGCATCCTGGGTGGGCCACGCATCCTGCAAGCCATGTCGCGTGATAAGATAACACCAAAAGTGTTTGGCAAGGGATACGGAATTAATAATGAACCACGTAATGCCCTGCTGTTCACCTTCCTGATCGCTGAATCAGGAATCCTGATCGGTGAACTGGATGTGATAGCTGCCATCGTATCCATGTTTTATATTGCAGCCTATGGATTTATCAACCTGGCTTTTGCCCTTGAGCGCTGGGCCAGTGCCGACTTCAGGCCAAGCTTCAGGATATCGAAATGGGTTGGGATCATTGGTTTTGCCGCATGCTTCGGCGTTATGTTCAAGCTCGACACGCCTGTTATGTTCCTGTCCATGTTCATCCTGGCAGGCATATATTTCTATATCAGACGAAAAAAACTTGAGCTGGACTTTGGTGATGTATGGCAAAGCGTATGGTCGTCCATTGCCAGGGCCATCCTGCATAGGATTGACAGAAAAGGACTTGAGGAAAGAAACTGGCGACCTAATATCGTACTTTTCAGCGGTGGAAGCAAAAACCGCCCCCACCTCATACAATTTGGTAAAGACCTTGTCGGCAACCAGGGATTTCTTTCCAATTTCGATCTCATCCTGAATAAATCATCCAGCGTACTATTTAAAAAACACCAACAATCAGTGGCCGATGAGTTCAGCAAAGAGAATGAAGGTGTGTTTACAAGGAAACAGGAATGTCAGGATATTTATGAAGGCATAGAGGCTATCTCAAGCACATATGGTTTTTCTGGTGTAGAGCCCAATACAGTGCTATTCGGATGGGCCAGGCAGAGCCAGGACCCGGTACGCTTTGCGAAAATGATCCGCTCACTGGGAGAGCTTGACCTGAACATCCTGATGATGGATTATGACAAAGATGCAGGCTTCGGCAAGAAAAAGATCATAGATGTGTGGTGCCGCGGCGGTGGCAACAACTGCAACCTGGTATTATCACTGATAAAATTCATGTGGTTATCTGACAACTGGAAAGATGCCCGTATCAGGATCCTGATGGTGAATCCTATTAATGATGAAAAGGAATTGCTCATCAAGGATGTTGAACATGTGCTGGAAAGTGTCAGAATGGATGCTGAAATTAAGATTATCAATAACCAGATTGAGAAAAGGCCCATCAATGAGCTCATTGAGGTAGAATCATCAAATTCAGACATTGTATTCCTGGGCATACCACAGATCCGGGCAGGGGAAGAAGATACATACGTGAAACAGGTGAACAGGCTTTGCCAGAATGTTGGAACGGTAGTGCTTGTTAAAGCTTCATCATACTTTAAAGATTTCGAGATCGGCCATAGTTCGGGCCTGGTTAAACACGATAAATCAGAATATACCGAAGATGATGTAGACCTGGTGATAAGCCGGAAGATTAAGATTCCGGAAATATATTTTCCTGCTGATCCTGAATCACAAACACAGCTCAAACTGATATTTGACACGGTTAAGAATATGAACGATGAGGCTTTCAACAATCAAATCGTTGATCTCTTCAGCCTGAATCGCTCGGTATATGCCGACATTGTGAATACCTCCAACAGCTCTCTGGAAAAACTAAAAAATAAAATAGAAAGTATCAGTGGAACTGAAGACTGGAAGGCAAACATCAGTGAAACATACAGGGACATATTTCATGATACCCTGACGATCCTTGACCAGCAGGAGAAAAATACTTTTACAGAACAACAGCATATCTTGCAAAACATCATAACTCATTTCAGCGAAAGCTGTGCTACGGTCATACTGCAGAGCCCGGAGATATTTTATAAAAGCATTCGCAAAGAAGATCTCAGGTTCAGACGGGGTGATGGGTTCAGGTCTATCTGGTTCAAAGTCCGCAAACGCATATTTTACGGCTCTTTCAAGGCTGCCAGAAAGCAAAAGCTTCGCTTCCGGAGATTGGTGGCTTCCCATTTTAAAAACCAGGTTCATGCAACCCTGACAGAAGTATTCCAAAACTGGGGTATGATCAGCATCCAGCAGGTCATTAAGACGCAGGAGCTGAATAACAAGATCTTTGACACTTTCTTTTTGTTGAACAAAGTGGATGCAAAGAAGGAAACAGCTCAATTGATAGATAAAAAGATGATGACATGCCGGGAGAAACGCGAACAAATTGACAAATTGAACGAGGCTTCCCTGCAAACATTTTACACCCTCCTGATGAACAAAACCTTCTATATCATCAGGCAGATAGGCAAAGAACTACAGGAAGCCGACACCAAAGCATTTATTCAACGTAATGAGAAGCTGGCGGCAGAACAGGAGAAGCAGGCAGATATGTTTTTTAAAGTCCCTGACAAATGGAAACACAATCAGGTCCTGCTAAATAACTTTTCCCTCCTTGAGCTGATGCTGTTCACTTATATTACACAGGCAAAAGATGCCCTGCACATTTTGCACTTCTCACTTGAGAAGTTAATTAATCACTCCTTCATTTCAGATCTGCAAAAAATTGAAGCTGCGTGTCATCATTCCACTCAGATACTTTATGACACCCTTCAAGATGTCAGTTCAAGGATTGATCAGGAGGCTTTTGAGGAGCAATGGGATCATCATCTGGAAGAGGCGCTCAATGCCCTCCACAAGCATGCCGGAGAAGTCAGAAATAAGATTGAGCTCATGGACAGGGCGACATATGACAATTTCAAGCTTGAGCAGTATGAAGATCACAGGTCTATGACATTACGTTCGAAAAAACTTGTTGAGTATATTTTACAACACGAATTTATCATCCCCTTACAAAGCGTGGTTTCGGAAACCCGTGACTGGATGCTCAGGGAGATGCAGGAAACATTTGAGCTGATTGAAAAGCATATCAGCATCGTTGAAATGCTGAAAAATGATAAAAGCAAGTCCTCAGACCTCCCCCAACTCAGGGAAGCTGTCAGCTTATTCAGTCAGCAGCTCAGAGAAGTAGAAAAAAATGAACTCAGAATGTTAAATCAGATACAAGAACGAATCAATGCCCTGGCAGATAAGTTCTCACTGAATACGATAACACGAAGGACAGGCTTTCTTAGGAAATTTATTCGCTAAACACCTCTATTATACCAGGTTCATCATACAGCCAGCACCATAATATTATCCATGGTTCCGTAGCCTATTTTTTTTTAAATTCGCACTTTGTTCTGTTGCACATTTTGCCTCAGCTAAAAATAGAATTATGGTCACACAAGCACTTATTGATCCTAAAAGCATTGTTATAGTAGGAGCATCTAATGATATCAGGAAGCCCGGGGGTAAGGTTCTTAAAAACATCCTTGACGGTGGTTTTCAAGGAGATGTTTATGTTACAAACCCTAAGGAAAGTGAAATTCAAGGTATAAAATGCTTCAACGACCCATCTGATCTTCCGGATGTTGACCTTGCGATCATTGCCATTGCGGCCAAGTTTATTCCCGAAGCTGTGGAAGTGCTTGGGAAAGAAAAGAACACCAGGGGCTTTATCATTTTGTCAGCAGGGTTCAGCGAAGAAAGCGATGAGGGCAAAGCACTGGAAAAGCAAATCGTTGATACCATAAACAGTATTGGCGGAGGCCTGATCGGTCCGAACTGCATCGGCGTAATGAGTCCGGAATATCATGGCGTATTCACCCTGCCCATTCCTAAACTCGACATGAGCGGCTGCGACTTTATCAGTGGCAGTGGTGCCACAGCCTGTTTTATTATGGAGGCGGGCATTCCAATGGGGCTGCCCTTTGCAAGGGTTTTCAGTGTTGGCAACAGCGCCCAGATGGGTGTAGAGGAAATTCTTCAATACATGGATGAAACGTACGTGGAAGGAAAAAGCCCGAAGATCAAACTGTTGTATATCGAAAACATTGACAAACCGGCCTTGATACTGAAACATGCTTCTTCATTGATCAGAAAAGGATGTAAAATCGCCGCCATCAAGGCAGGGTCTTCAGAAGCAGGAAGCAGGGCTGCCTCCTCCCACACTGGTGCCCTGGCAAGCTCTGATGTAGCGGTGAACGCCTTATTTAAGAAAGCAGGCATCGTCAGGTGTTATGGGAGAGAAGAGCTGATATCGGTAGCAAGCATTTTCATGCACCCAGAGCTAACAGGTGATCGCCTGGCAGTGATAACGCATGCCGGTGGCCCCGCCGTAATGCTTACAGATGCCCTATCCCATAATGGAATGGAAGTACCCCTCATTGAGAATGAGCATACTGATGAATTACTCGAACAGTTGTTTCCGGGCTCTTCAGTGTCCAATCCTATAGACTTTCTTGCAACAGGTACAGCCGAACAACTGGGAACCATCATCGACTATTGCGATCAGAAGTTCGATGAGGTTGATGGCATAGCTGTGATCTTTGGAACACCCGGCCTCTTCCCTATTTATGATGTTTATGAAGTGCTGAATGAAAAGATGAAGACAGCACGTAAGCCTATCTATCCAATACTGCCTTCTACATTCACAGCCACCGAAGAGATCAAATCCTTTATCGACAAAGGCCGTGTTATTTTCTCAGATGAAGTGGTCTTCGGCCGTGCAATAAGCAAGCTGAGAAAATGTAACCCACCCACCCCTCAATTACCGGAACTACCTAAGGTAGATACTGTTAAGATAAGAGAGGTGATTGATGCCTGTAGCGAAGGATATATAGAACCAGAGAAAATACAGGAGCTACTTGATGCGGCTGGCATAGCTCGTATTCCGGAAGCAGTGGTAAGCCAGATCGGCGATGCTACGGAGCAGTCGGTTAAACTGGGTATGCCCGTGGTGATGAAAGCCGTTGGTCCTGTCCATAAGTCAGATGTTGGAGGCGTAAGGCTGAACATACAAAATGAAGTTGAAGCCAGGGAAGCCTTCAGAGACATTATGAAAATTCCCGGAACACATTCCGTGCTTATACAACCTATGGTAAGTGGCATTGAGCTCTTTGCCGGCTCAAAACATGAAGAGAAATTTGGTCAATTGATCCTCTGTGGCCTTGGCGGAATATTTATTGAAACCCTGAAAGATGTGAAAGCCAGATTAAGCCCGCTATCAAAAAATGAAGCCCTTGAAATGATCAGGCATCTGAAGGGATACAAGATATTGAAGGGCGTTCGCGGGCAAAAAGGTATTGACGAACATAGGTTTGCAGAGATCGTTACACGCCTTTCAGCCCTGCTGATCACAGCACCTGAGATCTATGAAATGGATCTCAACCCGCTTATCGGCAATGAAAATATGATTGTAGCTGTGGATGCCCGCATCAACATTAAAAAATCTTAATCAAACGGCTTTATGATAATTAAGATTATTGTTATCGCAGTTTACGCAGTCATGATCATCTCCATTGGGATCTATGGCTTGCGTAAAACACACTCCTTTAACGACTTTTTCCTTGGAGGGGGCAAGGTAGGCCCCTGGATGACAGCCTTTTCATATGGAACAGCTTATTTCAGTGCAGTGCTATTCATTGGTTTTGCCGGAAAGATCGGATGGAACTTTGGCTATTCAGGATTGTGGATCGCACTTTTCAATGCACTTGTAGGTGTACTCCTGGTATGGGGTGTTTTCGGATGGAAGATTAAACAAATATCGATTACCTTCAAGGTGAGCACCATGTGCGAATATCTTGAAAAACGGTATGACAGCCCTTTCCTGAAACTCTTCGGTGCACTGGTCATATTCATATTCATGATCCCATACTCCGCTGCCGTTTTCATGGGCCTATCATACCTCTTTACCTCGAATTTTAACCTTGAATACTGGCATGCCCTCACTTTCATCGGCATCTTCACCGCAAGCTACATCGTTCTCGGTGGCTACAAATCCATGGCCATGATCGATATGATCTTCGGTATTATCATGACAGGAGGTGTGATCATTCTTTATTTTTCAACCTTGAATGAGGGTGGTGGGATGGACATGATCAGCAATACCCTGAAAGCCATAGAACCCAAGCTTACGCATACTGTTGGCCCACCGGGGTTCTGGCCTCTCTTTTCATTGATCTTCCTCACCAGCGTCGCCCCCTTTGCCATGCCACAACTGGTACAAAAGTTTTATGCCATCAGAGACAGAAAATCCATTCGCACAGGCATGATCGCTTCCACCTTTTTTGCACTTCTGATCGGAGGTGTTGCTTATTATATTGGTGCCACCACCAGGGTATTCATTTCAGCCGACGACTTAAATTTCGCACATGTCTTCAGCGATGGCGTGCCAATCTATGACCGTTTGATGCCTGAGCTGCTGGCAAAAGTAATCCCTGAATCATTGTCGGTGATCATCCTCCTGCTTATACTGTCAGCCTCCATGTCAACCCTGGCGGCACTGGTGTTAATCTCAAGTTCTTCACTCACTAAAGACTTTTATCACGGATTTATCAATAAAAATGCATCGGATAAAACGCTGACTCGACTGATGCGTTTTGCCAGTGCGTTTTTCGTGTTACTGTCGGTGATGCTTGCATGGCTCGACCTGGACACTATTGTTGCCATTCTGGGAATTTCATGGGGAGCACTGGGATCTTTCTTCCTGGGGCCTTTCATCTGGGGTATTCTGATGAAAAAAGCCGGAAAGACAGGTGCAATTGCCTCCGGCGTGATCGGACTGAGCACATGCCTGGGCCTTTATGCAAGCGGGATGCCTTCACCTTCAGCAGGCACCATTGGCATGATCACCTCACTGGCAATCAACCCCTTATTAAGTATTGTATTTCCAAATAAAGCAGTCGGTGAATAGCAAAGTATCCATATTTGTCTTGCTTGCATTTATGCTGATGAGCCTTTCTTTATCAGCTCAGGACGAGCAGAAAACACCAATCTGGGGGATTCATTTTACAGGATTTGTAAATGCGCAGGCTTTTTATGATACGCGGCAGATCGTAGAGGCCAGGGCTGGCATGGTAAGCCTGTTTCCCAAAGATGCCGAATATGATGTTGAAGGAAAAGACATCAATGCCAAAGCACATTTTAACCAGGCTGCCATGACCACTCGCCTGAGGGGAAATATTTCCGGTCCCGACGCCCTGGGAGCTAAAACCAGGGGGGTAATAGAAACGGATTTTACAGGCTCTTCCAATGCTGATAATAACGGCCTGCGACTGAGAGAAGCATGGGTTCAGCTTGACTGGAAGCATGTTGATCTTTTGATTGGACAATACTGGCATCCGCTGTATGTCGCGGAAATCAGGCCCAAGACCATCGGATTAAATCTGGGTGCCCCCTTTCATCCCTTTGCCCGGCATAACCAGGTCAGGCTGACATATAAAACAAACGAACTTAAGATCATCGCTGTAGCTGCTTCACAGCGTGATTATGCCAGCCCCGGCCCTGAAGGACGATCTCCTCAATATCTCAGAAATGCAGTCATCCCGAATCTGGATCTGCAAATACAATGGACAAGATCAATAATGCTGCTCGGAGGTGGCATTGACTATAAAATAATTCAGCCCCGTCTTTCTGTTGTTTTTCCCCCGGCCGGGGAATTTAAAACTAACGAAAAGCTAAGTTCCATGGCCTGGACCGTATTTGCCAGGCTTGATTTCCCATCAATATTGCTAAAAACGCAAATTGTATGGGGACAAAATCTCAGTGAATTCATCATGCTTGGCGGATATGTTGAACATGAGATCGACAGCATTGAGCATCATATCTCTTATAAGCCAGCCTCACAGCTTTCTGTATGGCTCGACGCTTCTACTAAAGGTAAGACAGTAAAATTTGGCCTTCTTGCCGGTTATGCTAAAAACCAGGGATATGAAGGAAGGATGGCAGATGGAGCCTATTATGGACTTGGTGAGGATATTTCCTATATATATCGCATCTCACCCCGTGTTGAATGGTATTCAGGGAAATTTATGCTCGGACTTGAAATGGAATATACCGTTGCAGCATATGGTTATACTAATGAGAACAGCATTCTTGATAAATACGGCAATTTACGTTGCCTGGCTGCCGCTTTTTACTTCTTTTAAGAATATTCTTTATATTTGAGTCCCTTAAGCCGGAGAAAAATGAAAAAAACCCCTATCAATCACGAAATCGTTACACAGAAGATCAATGAAAGCCCTATAAAGAATGTGGGCAAGGCCTCGATCAGGGATATAAAAAAGCTTGTTGATCAGATAGAAAAAGCTACCGGAGAAAAGTATATTCGTATGGAGATGGGGATTCCGGGGCTCCCGCCGGCACAAATAGGCATTGAAGCTGAGATAGAAGCGCTGCGAAGAGGCATTCCTGCCATATATCCTGATATATTTGGCATCGCTCCCCTCAAGCATGAGATTTCACGATTTGTGAAGCTTTTTCTCAACATCAACGTAAGCGAGGAAGCCTGTGTCCCCACGGTGGGATCCATGCAGGGAGGATACGCGGCATTCATGACCGTGAACAGAATGAGAAAAGAAAAAAACAAGACCCTGTTCATCGATCCGGGATTTCCCGTACACAAACAACAGCACAGGGTACTTGGAGTGGAGTACGAAACCTTTGATGTTTACGATCACCGGGGGGAAAAGTTGCGTAATAAGCTGGAGCCCATCCTGGCAAAAGGAGACATTTCCTGTTTATTATACAGCAACCCCAATAATCCATCCTGGATATGCTTTACCGAGAAGGAACTGAAGATCATTGCTGAGCTCGCTGAAAGATATGATGTGATCGTGCTGGAGGACCTGGCATATTTTGCCATGGATTTCAGGAAGGATTTCTCGAAGCCGGGAGAACCTCCTTACCAGCCCTCTATATCACAGTATACGGACAATTTCATTTTATTGATCTCCAGCTCGAAAGTATTCAGCTATGCCGGCCAGCGTATAGGCATGATGGTGATATCTGATAAGCTATATAACAGCAGATTTCCTGATCTGAAAAGATTTTATGCCTCTGATCAATTTGGTTATGCCATGATCTTCGGTTCAATGTATGCACTGTCGTCGGGCACTGCCCATACACCTCAATATGGCCTGGCAGCCATTCTGAAAGCTGTCAATAACGGAGAGTTCAACTTTGTTGAGATCGTAAAGGAATATGGGAAAAAAGCCGTGATCATGAAGAAACTATTCCTTGATAACGGCTTTAGCATTGTTTATGATAAAGATGAAGATGAGCCTATCGCTGACGGCTTTTATTTTACCTTCTCTTACCCTGGCATCAGCGGTGAGGATCTATTGAATGAGCTCATCTATTATGGCATCAGTGCCATCTCCCTGGCCATTACCGGCAGTGAGCGCCTGGAAGGCATCCGCGCCTGTACCAGTTTAATAAAACATGAACAGTTCCCTGACCTGGAGTACAGGCTGAAGCGGTTTCATGAAGATCATGGGATATCTGATTAAGGATATCTGATATTCGTTAATTTCATTTTCTTGATTTATTATTATTTAGAATTAATCTAAATTACAAATCATCTTCTTAAATTAGTGAGGGTGCTTCGTTCAATTTGCCGAAATATTGTACTTTCGTACCACTCAATTTAGCAGCAATTTTATCAAATTTTATAAACGATAATTATGGCAAAATTCAAGGGAGCGATCGTTGTTGACATTGACAAATGCAAGGGTTGCGAAGTTTGTGTAGGCGCCTGTCCTCATGATGTTATTGGCATGGCCAATGAGGTGAATGTCAAGGGTTATAAGTATGCATTTATGCTTAATCCGGATTCATGTGTAGGCTGTGCCAATTGTGCTGTAGTCTGTCCTGATGGTGTCATCACGGTCTACAGAAAGAAAATAGATCAGTAATTCAGTCAAAATAATATTAGCATGGGCGAATTAAAGTTAATGAAAGGTAATGAGGCGATCGCAGAAGCTGCCATCCGTGGAGGTGTAGACGCTTATTTCGGCTACCCCATCACCCCGCAGTCGGAGGTAATAGAATACCTCATGGCAGAAAAACCCTACGAAACAACAGGGATGGTTGTACTTCAGGCTGAAAGTGAAGTTGCTGCCATCAACATGGTATACGGGGCTGCAGGAGCCGGAAAAAAGGTTATGACCTCTTCTTCCAGTCCCGGCATCAGCCTGAAGCAGGAAGGAATTTCATATATGGCAGGTGCTGAATTACCATGTGTCATTGTAAATGTTGTTCGCGGTGGTCCCGGACTGGGCACCATACAACCCTCGCAGGCCGATTATTTTCAGGCAGTCAAAGGTGGCGGACATGGTGATTATCATATGATCGTGCTGGCACCGGCTTCTGTGCAGGAGATGGCCGACTTTGTAGATAAAGGCTTTGACCTGGCATTTAAGTATAAGACACCTGTTATGATCCTCAGTGACGGCCTCATTGGCCAGATGATGGAAAAAGTGATCATGTCTGAGCATACACCCAGGTGGACTGATGAGGAGATCATGAAGATCTCTCCCTGGGCAACAACAGGCAAGCCTGCCAGGCGTGAACGTAACATCATAACTTCACTTGACCTCGACTCAGGCCGTCAGGAGCAGCACAACATCCATCTTCAAAAGAAATACACAGAGATCAAAGCCAATGAAGTAGAATACGAAGAGATCATGTGTGAAGATGCTGATTATCTTTTTGTTGCCTACGGATCCAGCGCACGTATTGCCCAGAAGGCCATTCAACTGGGGCGCGAAAAAGGCATTAAAGCCGGTCTGCTCAGGCCCATAACATTATATCCCTTCCCTTCTGAAGCGATCAACAGGCTTTCACATAAGGTAAAAGGTATTCTTTCGCTCGAGCTGAATGCGGGCCAGATGATTGAGGACATCAAGCTTTCAGTGGGATGTCAGGTAAAGGTTGAACACTTCGGACGTATGGGTGGCATCATCCACTCACCTGCAGAAGCACTGCAGGCACTGGAAGAAAAAATCATAGGAGGCTAAACAATGAAAGACGATATATTATCAGAAATTATTAAGGCGGAGAACCTGGTTTATAAGAAAACCCCTCTGATGACTGACAACATCCTGAGCTATTGCCCGGGATGCGGACATGGCACTGCTCATCGGCTGACGATGGAAGTACTCGAAGAGCTGGGATTAGGGGAGGATGCCATCGGCGTTGCCCCGGTTGGCTGTTCAGTACTGGCATATGATTTTATGAATATCGATATGCAGCAGGCTGCTCACGGCAGGGCTCCTGCGGTGGCCACAGGCATCAAACGGTGCTGGCCTGAAAAGACCGTTTTTACCTACCAGGGTGATGGCGACCTCGCTGCAATAGGAACAGCAGAGACCATCCATGCATGTAATCGCGGAGAAAATTTTGTGATCATCTTTGTCAACAACGGCATCTACGGGATGACAGGCGGACAGATGGCTCCCACAACACTTCCCGGAATGAAGTCATCCACTTCACCCTATGGAAGGGATGTTGCTTTGATGGGTAATCCACTGAAAATAACGGAACTTATAGCAGGGCTCCCCGGCGTCAGATTCGTTAGCCGACAGGCTGTACATACTCCGGGAAATGTGAGAAAAGCAAAACGTGCCATCAAAAAAGCCTTTGAAAACCAAACAAAATATAAAGAAGGGCTGAATTTTGTTGAGATCGTGTCAAACTGCAACTCAGGCTGGAAAATGACACCGGTTCAGTCTAACATCTGGATGGAAGAGAATATGTTTCCATTCTTTCCACTGGGAGATATTAAAGTTGATGGTGAAATCATAAAAAAGTAAATTTCAAGATTATGACCGAAGAAATCATTATAGCCGGTTTTGGCGGACAGGGAGTGCTGTCGATGGGTAAGATACTTGCTTATTCAGGTATTATGCAGGATCAGGAGGTAAGCTGGATGCCATCATACGGACCTGAAATGCGCGGCGGGACTGCCAATGTTACCGTGATCCTGAGTGATGAAAGGATCAGTTCTCCTATACTCACCGAGTACGACACAGCCATTATTCTGAACCAGCAATCAATGGATAAATTTGAGAAAGCCGTAAAACCCGGCGGATTGCTTATTTACGACGGAAATGGAATCAGCCATCACCCTGAGAGAAAGGATATTCGCATCTTCCGTATCGATGCAACAGATGAAGCCGCACAGATGGGATTGAAAAAGATATTCAACATGATAGTGCTGGGTGGATACCTTAAAGTAAATCCTGTTGTACAACTTGAAAACGTGATCAAAGGCCTGAAGAAGTCACTGCCTGAACGCTATCATCACATGATACCGGATAACGAGAAAGCAGTGCTTAGAGGAATGGAGATCATCCAGGAAGTGATATTATAAGGTGTGACATTTTTCCTGTGACATTTTACATTTTACATTTTACACTTTACATTTTCCTTTTTCCTTTTTCCTTTTTCCATTTGCCTTTTGCCATTAAAGCCCTACCTTTACATGGTAATGCA
>JBDLIJ010000071.1:0-13556 GCA_039714935.1 Bacteroidota bacterium
CCAAGCACTGCCGATCGTTTTTTCAGGTTAAAATCTGCCTCACGTACATATTCTATCTCTCTGTTTGATTCCGGAATGGCAGGCGTGTATATTACCAGCCCTGCATCACATGGAATATATGCCGGATCATCACTGTAATGGATGTTCATCCCTTCGGCTTCCATTTTTTTTGTTAGTGGAGTTGCAGTCCTGTCATAGCCTGACACCTCTTTGTTTTGTTGTTTGAAATACCTGGCCAGGGCGCTCATCCCGATGCCGCCAATTCCTATCAGATATACCGTATTTGTTTGCAGCTCCTTCATCATTTTTCAAGCAGGTTTATCACTTCATTTACGATTTCTTCTGTGGCCTGTGGCCGTGCGAGCTTTTTGATGTTTGCACACATGGTTTTTTGCTTCTCATCATCATCTGTGAGTGCTGTCAGGGATGGAATCAGGCCTTCATCCAGCTCATTGTCTTTAAGCATCAGCGCTGCTTCTTTCTCTGCCAGGGCAAGTGCATTTTTTGTCTGATGGTCTTCGGCTGCACCAGGTAAGGGAACGAGAATAAGTGGTTTCCCGGCGATGCACAATTCTGAGATGGCTATGGCACCTGCTCGTGAGATCACGATGTCTGCTGCAGCATAGGCAAGGTCCATACGGGAAATAAAATCCAGGACATTAACTTTATTGCCTTTCTGCTCGCTGAGCGATCCGGTGACTTCCAGGGCTGTTTCATGATAAGCTTTACCACATTGCCATATTAGTTGTACACCTTGCTCCAGCATCTCTTCCAGCTTTTTGCTTAATGCCAGATTTATTGACCTTGCGCCCTGGCTTCCACCAACAATAAGGATGGTTTTCAAGTTTTCATGAAGCCCAAAGAAACGAATGCCCTCTTCTCTGCTTCCTTCCATCCTGATGATGTCTTGTCTTACCGGGTTTCCTGTGAATACCATTCGGGAGGCAGGGAAATACTTTTCCATTCCTTCAAAGGCGACACATATCCTGTCAACGGTTTTACTCAGTATCCTGTTGGTGATGCCGGGGAAGGAATTCTGTTCCTGTATCAATGAGGGGATGCCCTTTTTCGAGGCTGCCCTGAGCATTGGCCCGCTGGCATATCCACCTGTGCCGATGGCTACGTCAGGCTTAAACCTTTTGATGATCTTTCGTGCTTTCATCATGCTTGACACCAGCTTAAAGGGGAATGAAAGATTCTTTAAGGTCAGCTTCCTCTGGATCCCGCTGATCCACAGCCCTTCAATATTGTAGCCGGCATTTGGCACTTTCTCCATCTCCATGCGCCCTTTTGCCCCGACAAATAGTATTTCCGGGTCGTCCAGCCTGCTCTTCAAACCATCCGCAATGGCTACGGCAGGGAAAATATGACCGCCGGTACCACCACCACTGATAATTATTTTTTTTCTAGGCTGCGACATAATCTTCTATATTTTCAGGTTTTGTGTCTATTTCTTTGCTTACACTCAAAATAATCCCGAGGGCGATGCTGGTAAACCATATCGACGTGCCACCCATGCTTACCAGTGGTAGTGGCTGCCCTGTTACCGGGATGAGGTTCACCGCTACAGCCATATTTATCATGGCCTGAAACACCAGGCTGAAGCCTACACCTGCAGCCATGAAGGCACCGAAATTTCTTGGGATCTTGGTAACAATTCTTACTACCCGGAAGAATAATATCAGGTATAGCAACACCAGGAATGCGCCACCGATAAGGCCATATTCCTCCAAAAAGATGGCAAAGATGAAATCAGAATATGGATGGGGGAGGAAGTTGCGCTGGGTGCTGTTGCCCGGAAACTTTCCGATGATGCCACCGGAGGCGATGGCAATTTTTGCCTGCTCCACCTGATAATTTTTTTCACTGTCGATATCGCCTTTGTCAGAGAAGCTTACGATCCTGGATTTCCATGTAGTGGCCCTGGGGATCAAATCGGGATAAGCGTTGGCAACAACCATCAATAATACAAAGCTTACGACGCCAATGCCAAGCAGTGAGAAAATATATTTCATGCTCACCCTTCCGATGAACATGAGTACCAGGCTGGTGACAAAAAGCATGGCGGCGGTTGAGAAATTTGCCGGAAGTATGAGCCCGCATACGATCAGTACCGGTATCATCAGCGGAACAAATGCTGATTTGAAATCCTTTATCTGATCCTGCTTTTTGCTAAGCAGGCGTGCCAGGTACATGATCAGTGTGAGTTTTGCAAGGTCTGAGGTCTGGAAAGTGAGTTGAAAGGGCAGGGGCAAAACACGCTTGGCCTCGTTGAGGTCGAGGCCCACAAAAAGCGTGAGCACAAGCAAGGGTACTGCTATATAGAGTGCTATCTGGAAGATCCTGCTGAAATATGTGAATTTGACCAGGTGTGTAAAGTACATGATCAACAGGCCAAACAACAGTATGACGAGGTGCTTCAGCATATAATACTCAGTATTCCCTTCCTGATATTTATAGGCAAGCGTGCCGGTTGAACTATATACGGCCAGCAGTGAAAATATTGACAGCAGGATGACCACTGCCCATATCACCTTATCTCCTCTGATATTTCCAAGTATCCTTAGCATAAATTATAAGCTGTTAACTACTTCTTTGAACTGATTGCCACGATCTTCATAATTTTCAAACAGGTCGAAACTTGCGCAGGCGGGGGATAATAATATTGTATCGCCTTTCTTGCCAATATATACGGCTGTTTGCACGGCAACATCCATTGATCTTGTTTCAATGATATCATCAACAATGTCTGAAAATGCTTCCACTAAGTGATGGTTGTCTTTTCCAAGGCAAACAATCGCTTTTACCTTGCTTTCGACCATCTCGCGGATCACGGAGTAATCATTGCCTTTATCAACTCCCCCTGCGATCCAGATCACATCTTTTTGCATGTTCTCCAGCGCATACCAGCTTGAGTTGACATTGGTAGCTTTCGAATCATTGATAAACTCAATTCCTTGTATGATGGCTACATGCTCAAGCCGGTGCTCAATATTTTGAAAATCAGAAAGGCTGTCCTGGATATGTGACTTTCTGATGTCCACGAGCCTGCCGCTTAAGGCAGCTGCCATTGAATTATAAATATTGTGTTTCCCTTGTAATGCTAGGCTTTCTAAAGTCATGTGTTGTTTATTTGATTGAATATTTATAATTAAGTTTTTATCTTTTATATAGGCTCCTTCACCATCGACTGTATCCTTTAAAGTGAAGGGGATTAAACGTGGTATTGGTTTCTCTCTGAGTATTCTGTCCATGATCACTGCATCATCCTGGCAATAGATAAAGGCATCATCTTTGCGCATATTCTGCAGGATACTGTATTTTGAATCCGCATAGGCCTTAAATGAATTATGATACCTGTCGAGATGATCCGGGGTGATGTTCATCAGGATTGCAATGTCCGCTCTGAAATTAAACATGCCATCGAGCTGAAAGCTGCTTATCTCCAACACAAAATATTCATGATCCTGAATGGCCACCTCCATGGCAAAGCTCCTTCCCATATTCCCTGCCACCGCCACGTCTAATCCTGCATTTTTCAGTATGTGATGTGTGAGCAGGGTCGTTGTGGTTTTTCCGTTTGAGCCTGTGATACAGATCAGCTTCGCTTTTGTAAATCTGGATGCAAACTCAATCTCGGAGATCAGCGGGATGCCGGCGGCAACTGCTTTCTTTACGATGGGAACATCTTCCGGTATCCCCGGACTTTTGATGATCTCATCTGCCTTCAATATCCTGCGCTCTGTGTGCTTCCCCTCTTCAAATTCAATGTCAAACTGTGAAAGAACGTTCTTATATTTTTCTTTTATCTTGTTGTTGTCGGATACCAGGACATCATAATCTTGTTTCCTTGCTAGCACAGCAGCACCTGTTCCGCTTTCGCCGGCACCAAGGACAATGATGTTTCTGGTTTCCATTCAATTTTATCTCAGTTTTAGTGTGATGATCGTTAATATGGCCAGCATGATCCCAATGATCATAAATCGCTGGACTATTTTTGGCTCAGCATAGCCAAGTATTTGATAATGATGATGCAGTGGCGACATCTTGAAGATGCGTTTGCCGGCACCCAATTTCTTTTTTGTGTATTTGAAATAACCCACCTGCATGATCACCGACAGGCTTTCAACCAGAAATATCCCGCATAGGATTGGTATGAGCAGTTCTTTGCGAATAAGAATGGCAAATACGGCTATGATCCCGCCTATGGCCAGGCTGCCGGTGTCGCCCATGAATACCTGGGCGGGGTATGAGTTATACCAGAGAAAGCCAATGCAGGCTCCGACAAATGCACTGATAAATATGGTGAGCTCACCGGTGTTCGGTATGTACATGATATTCAGATAATCGGCGAAAATGATGTTGCCCGACACCCATGCCAGTACAGCCAGTGTGGCTCCGATGATAGCAGATGTGCCGGTGGCCAGGCCATCCATACCATCGGTAAGATTGGCACCGTTGGAAACCGCTGTAATGATCAGTATTACGATAGGTATAAAAATGAGCCAAGCCCAGTCTGCTGCGCCATCACCTATCCACGAGATGAATATTTTGTAATCGAGTTCATTATTTTTGAAAAATGGAATGGTTGTTTTTTGTGATTTAACAGCTTCTTCGTTGAAGAGCACTGTCGGGCCCCCATCGGATTTCATCTCTTCAATGACGACGGGATCGCTGACCTTCTCCCTGATGACAATATCATCATTTAGATACATGGTCATGCCGACGACAAGACCAAGGATTATTTGTCCCAACACCTTGTATTTTCCCGGCAATCCTTTTTTATTCTTTTTGAATACCTTGATATAGTCATCGGCAAAGCCAATCATCCCAAGCCAGAATGTGGTGAAGAGCATCAGGATGATATAGATATTGTCGAGTTTGGCAAACAGCAGTGTTGGAATGATCACTGCATTCAGGATGATCAGGCCCCCCATGGTGGGGGTTCCTTGTTTTTCCATCTGGCCTTCCAGGCCGAGGTCACGAATAGTTTCACCTACCTGTTTCCTGTTCAGGTAACGTATCCAGCGCTTACCAAAGAGTAAAGTGATTATCAATGAAGTGATGACAGCCATGGCTGCCCTGAACGAGATATACTCGAACAATCCCGCCCCGGGGAAATCACAACAATGCTGCAGGTAACTAAACAAATAATAAAACATGGCTCTTTATGCAGTTTTTAACAATATTTCTTCTAATAACTTCTTATCGTCGAAGGGATGTTTTTTCCCTTTGATCTCCTGGTACTTCTCATGGCCTTTTCCGGCTACGAGAATAATATCTCCCTCCTGTGCCATTGCACAAGCAGTATGTATGGCTTCCTTTCTGTTAGTGATCACCAGTAACTTTTTAAAATCAATGGCTTCAACCCCTTCCTGCATTTGCTTTATGATCGTTTCAGGCTCTTCTGAGCGGGGGTTGTCGGAAGTAAGGATGAGCCTCGTGCTCAGCTCCCCGGCAATTTTTCCCATCACAGGCCTTTTAGCTGAGTCGCGGTCGCCACCGGCACCAACTACGGTGATGAGCTGTTCATTTCCTGTGCGGATGGAGTTAATTGTTTTAAGCACATTTTCGAGTGCATCGGGTGTGTGTGCGTAATCTACGATGGCAGTGACCCCGGTATCAGAATGTAAATACTCAAATCGACCTTCTGCGGTGTCCAGCGTACTTATGAGTGTAAGCACCTTTTCCTGATCCTGGCCCAGCAGTATAGCAGAACTATAGACTGCCAGTAAGTTATAAGCATTGAACTCTCCGATTAGTTTACACCAGACTTCCTGTCCTTCAATGTCGAGCAGGAGACCGTCAAGGAGGTTTTCTTTTACCTTTGCCCGAAAATCACAGGCTGATCTCATACCATATGTCCTCTTGTCGGCGCTTGTATTTTGTAACATTACCCTGCCATTCTTATCATCAGCATTTGTCAGGGCAAAAGCTGTCGGTGGCAGTTGATCGAATAATGATTTTTTTGCATTCAGGTATTCTCTGAAATCACCGTGGTAGTCAAGATGGTCGTGTGTAATATTAGTGAAAACACCCCCGGCAAATGTCAAGCCTGAAATACGTTTCTGGTGGATGGCATGAGAGCTGACTTCCATGAAACAATAGGAGCATCCTGCCTCAACCATATCATGAAGCACCTTATTGATCTGTATGGCATCCGGGGTGGTATGCGTGGCTTCCAGCTTACGATCGTTGATCAGTATCTTCACCGTGGAGATCAGGCCGCATGCGTAGCCCAGTTCTTTGAATAGCTGATGCTGGAGCGTTGCAACGGTGGTTTTGCCATTGGTTCCGGTTACCCCGCAGAGGATAAGGTCTTCAGAAGGATTATCATAGTAGTTGGAAGCTATGATGCCGAGGGCCATGTTGCTGTCGCTGACAACGACATATGAAATATCACTGTGGAGATGCTCAGGCAGGGTTTCACAAATGATGGCCTGAACACCTTGTTCAATAACTGATGGGATGAATTGGTGTGCGTCAAGGGCAACTCCTTTACGTGCAATAAACAACTGGCCGGGACCTGCTTCCCGGGAATCAATACACAGGCCTGTGATCACAACATTTGTGCTGCCATGCAGTTCCTTGATCCCGATCTTATATAATATGTCTTTCAGTTTCTTTGCTGTCATCTTATCCTCTTTCTGAAAGGTTTAAAACTATTTCCTGCCCATTATTTACACGGCTGCCCGCCGGTATCGACTGCCTGCTTACTTTTCCATGGCCTTTGATCTTGGTTTTCAGTCCCTGTTGCTCCAGGATGAATACAGCATCACGGACATTCATGCCTTTAACATTCGGCACTACATCTTCTTTGATGGCCCTTGGTGCGAACCGGACTCCATCATCTTCGCGAAAGTTGACTATCCACTCTGAGGCTTCGCTTTCCGGTGAAACAGGGATGTTCAGCTCCTCGCATAACCAGCTGATGTCGTGGTGGCTTCCGTACATCATTCGTGGTATCTGCTTCACAGGCACCTCCTCTTCCACTACTTCCTGATAGATGTCAAGATGAGTTGCATATACCTTATCGGCGATTTCTTTAAAGACCGGTGCGGCAACGGACCCGCCATAGTATTTACCCTGTGCCGGATCATTTACGACGACTATGCAGGAATATTTTGGGTTGTTGGCAGGGAAGTAGCCGACAAATGAAGCATTGTAGATCTTTTTCTCATAACCCCTGCCTTCATCTGCAATCTGCGCTGTGCCGGTTTTGCCGGCGATTTGATAATGATTATTTTTTAAGTTGGTGGCGGTTCCTTTTATTACTACGCCTTCGAGCAGGGATCTTGCTGAATCAATGGTTGACTGTGAGCATATTTTTTTATTAATAATTTCCGTATCAAAGGTTTTTATCACCCTGCCTGCCTGCCTGATCTCTTTTACCATCATTGGTTTTACCATCACGCCATTATTGGCAATTGCATTATAAAATGCCAGTGTCTGCATGGGTGTGAGCATCAGCGAATAGCCTATCGACATCCATGGCAGGCTGGTGCCATACCAGTCGCGTGTAGAGTCAGGATGCCTGATAAGTGGCGAAGCTTCACCTAATATTTCAATTCCCAGGGGCTGATGGATCGACATGCTGTAAAGGCGGTTGATGAATGCTGCCGGCTCCTCTTTATAAGCTTCAACAGTGATCATGGATATGCCCACATTTGATGATTTTTCAAATGTTTCACGGATGGTCACTTTTCCATCACGGATCTTCTTAACATCCTGCATGGTATGTCCGTAGTATGTGGTCCATCCGTCACCTATATCAATGGTGTCGGAGAGCTGTATCTTCTCATCTTCCATAAGGGCCACAATGGTGGGTAGCTTGAAGGTTGACCCCGGCTCAATCCGCTCAGCAATGGCATAGTTATATGATTCTTCGTATGCACCGCTTTTTTCATTCCGTCGCAGATTGGCAATGGCTTTGATCTCCCCGGTACTTACCTCCATCAGTATGGCACAACCCTGGTATGCCTGGTGATGGATGAGATGCTGATGTAAGGCGCTCTCGGCTACATCCTGAATGTTAATGTCAATGGTAGTGATGATGTCCTGGCCATCGGAAGGCTCCAGCTCATTCTTGCCGTAAACAGGTATCCAGTCTCCATTGCTGATCCTGCGCCTGAGTTGTTGCCCGTTCACACCCTCCAGCACCTCATTATAGGCTCCTTCAAGACCGACAAAGAGTCCCTGTGACTTATTTTCATAACCGATGGTTCTCCTGGCCAGCTCATCGAAAGGCATTTCTCGGCGTGTTTTCTGTATCACGATAAGGCCACCCTGATATTTTCCTCGCCTGAGAATGGGGAGCTTTCTGAGCTTTTTGAGCTGTGAATACGTGACTTTCCGTTTCAGCAGGTAATACCTGTTGCCATTTTTGCGGGCTTTTGTGAGGCCTTGTTTGTATTGGTATTTAGAGCGATCACCAAAAAGCTTGCTCAGTGAAAGTGACAGAGAGTCTATTTTATCCTTAAAAAGCTTATCGGATATGTGTTCGGATGCGACATCCATCCGTATCTCAAAAACAGGTACCGAGGTAGCCAGCAGATTGCCGGTCTCATCATAAACATTACCCCTGTTGGCCTCCAGGCTGAAAAATTTCAACTCCTGCTTTTCAGCATGGGCAATCAGCTCCTTGCCTTCGGAAAACTGAATGTAAAATGCTTTCCCGATGATAGCAAGAGCCATCAGGAAGATCCCCAGATAAACCAGGTATACACGCCATAATATGTCCTTTTTAATTTCCTCGGTCATGCGCTGCTTTTTCGGCTTCTGTCTTTTTGATAACTTTCACAGGGGGTACCCTGGATTCTTTTATATTCACGGCTTTCAGTCTTCTTGCTACTTCCGACTGCTGGCTTTGGTTCATCAATTCCGATCGTGTGGTTATGTATTCATACCGTAATTCCTTTAATGACTTCCGCAGGGCCTGGATATCCCTTTCCTTTTTCTCGGCGTAATAGGTGTTGGCGATGTAGAACATGCTTATCAGGGTGAGAAACAGAAAATATGGAAGCAGCCGCAGTGTGCTTTCCCTTTTAAGGAAATTCCCTCCGAGAACATTTTGAACAGCATGGCCCACTCCCAATCGCTTTGACCTGGGTGAGGCTTTCTCTGTGCCTGGCTCCTTTATTTTATTGATCTGTTTCGTCATACCGGGTTCTTCTCACCAATTCGTAGTTTTGCACTTCTGGCCCTGGGGTTTTGCTTTAGCTCTTTATCACCGGCAGTGATGGGTTTGCGATTCACTGCATGAATGTCTGTCTTAACATTGCCATAAAAATCCTGCTCCTGTATACCCTTTATATTTCCGCTTTTGAAAAAGTTTTTTACCAATCTGTCTTCCAGTGAATGATAGGAGATGACGACCATTCTCCCTCCGGGCTTAAGCACCTCCAGACTTTTCTCAAGAAATTCTTCCAGTGCTTCCAGTTCCTTGTTTACTTCTATTCTGATTGCCTGAAATACCCTGGCCAGGTATTTATTTTCCTGCCCGCGCTTCGAACAGCCGACAGCGATCTCTTTCAGTTGGGTGGTTGTGTTTATCTTTTTGTGATTTCTTGCATGGATAATGCTTTCGGCCAGCTTGTAACTGTTTTTGATCTCACCATATTTCCAGAACATGTCTGCCAGCTCCCTGGCATCATAGGTGTTTACTACTTCGGTGGCACCTGTCTCAACCCGATGATCCATGCGCATGTCCAGATCCCCGTCATAGCGGATGGAAAAGCCACGCTCAGGGGCGTCGATCTGATGTGAAGAGATGCCCAGGTCTGCCAGGATCCCGTCGCAGGGGATGGCCTCATGCAAACGCAGATAGTTTTTGATATACCTGTAATCCGCATTGATCAGCAAAAAACGTTGGTCCTGGATGATGTTATCCACTGCATCCGGATCCTTGTCGAACGCAAACAGCTTACCACCCTTTAATTGGTTTAATAATTCCTTTGAATGCCCACCACCGCCGAAAGTAGCATCTATGTATATGCCACCTTTGGTGATCCTGAGTCCTTCTATGCTTTCGTTAAGTAAGACAGGTGTGTGGTACATCAGTTAATCGGTTCGGTTTCGTTATCTCCCATGACTTCTTCAGCCAGGTCGGCGAATTCGTCGGGGTCATAGTCAACCGCTTTTTCATATTCCGATTTGTCCCAGATCTCTATCTTGTTCACAACTGATGCGAGTACGATCTCTTTTTTGATCACTGCGTAGGAGATTAGGTCCTTTGGGATCAGTAACCTTCCGGTAGAGTCAAGTTCAACGTTTTTTACACCAGCCATGAATTTCCTGATAAAGTCGACATTCTTCTTTCTGAAGCGGTTGAGGCTGTTGATGCGCTTGCTTTCATTGTCCCATTCTGTCATGGGATACAACTCCAGGCATTTACGGAAGATGCTCCGCTTAATGACAAAGCCTTCTGACAGGCTCTTTTCAAGCTGGTTCTTGAATGCAACAGGAAACATAAGCCTCCCTTTTACATCAACTTTACACTCGTATGTCCCGATAATATTCGACACGTAAATTCAAATTTGTGTAAAAATATGAAATGATTTACCACATTTTACCACTTTTTACCACTTTTTTTCAATACTTGTTACAATTTTTATCAACAAAATGTTAATATATCAGAATCTGCGCTTGGCGGGGCTTTCGGGGTGGGAGGGTATAAATTTCAAGTTTTCAGCGATTTGTGAGTTTAAACCAGTGATAATATCTGTACTTGTCGGGTACAATGGAATATGTCGTATTTTTGTGTTTACAGGGCTGGGTAAATCAGCTTTTTAGGATTTGAAAAGACTGCACATTGAGCACACAAGGAAAATTTATTGACCTCAGGGAGGTAATTCGGAATAAAAACAAGCGTCTTGCCAGGCTGCTGCCATGGTTTGTACTGAATTATCTGAGGAGGGTCGTTCATGAGGATGATGTGAATGATTTCATAAACAGGCATGGAAAGGATGTAGGCCTTGATTTTGTTTATGCTGTCATGGAGGAATTTGGTGCGAAGCTGAAAGTTGTCGGGGAAGACAAGATCCCTGAAACAGGTAGGTATCTGATGGCTTCAAATCATCCGCTGGGGGGGATTGACGGAATTGCATTTATGAGTGCGATCTCCAGGGTACGGAAGGATTTTATATTTCCGGTAAATGATATTCTCCTCAGCCTTGATAACCTGCAGGAATTTTTTATCCCCATCAATAAGCATGGGAGTAATGCCGATAATATTCGCATGTTTAACGACACTTTTGCCTCCGAGAAACTATTACTTTATTTCCCGGCTGGTCTGGTGTCAAGAAAAATGCATGGCGAGATCAGGGATCTGGAATGGAAGAAAACCTTTATCACCAAAGCAAAGCAGTTTAAGCGGGATGTGATCCCTGTTTATATGGATGGAAAGAATTCGAATTTCTTCTACAATCTGTCAAACCTCAGAACACGTCTGGGTATTAAGGCAAACCTTGAGATGTTGTATTTGGTAGATGAAACCTACAAGCAACTTGATAAGACGATACATATTGTGATCGGTGATCCTATTTCATGGGAGACCTTCGACAGGAGCAAGAGTGATCTGGAATGGGCTGCCATGGTCAGAGAGCGTGTTTATGAGCTGAAAGAAAAAAATAATCTTTAAGATATGGAAACCATTATTTCCCCGGTTGACAGGGCATTGATTGAAAAGGAACTGAATGAAGACCGCTTCATCAGAAAAACCAATAATGCCAATAATGAGATCTATGTAATTACGCACCAGGATTCCCCTAATACGCTGCGGGAGATTGGGCGCCTGAGGGAAATGACCTTCAGGGATGCCGGCGGTGGAACCGGAAAATCTATTGATCTCGATGCATACGATACAGATGAAAGTCCTTTCCGCCAGTTAATCGTGTGGGATCCTCATGAGCGAGAGATCATTGGGGGGTACCGTTTTATACACGGAAAAGATATTCAGATCAAGGACGACGGCACATTGAAAACACCTACCGGAAAGTTATTCTCATTTTCGGAAAAGTTTATCAAGGAATACCTTCCGGTGACTGTAGAGCGGGGAAGAAGCTTTGTCCAGACTTTTTACCAGCCTACTGTCAATTTACGCAGAGGTATGTATTCACTGGATAATATCTGGGATGGGCTGGGCTCTATCGTGATCGATAATCCGGATATTAAATTTCTTTTTGGGAAAGTAACACTGTATCCACATTACGATGCGCTTGCCAAGGATCTGTTATATTATTTTATCGACAAATATTTTCCGGATAAGGATAAACTTATCTATCCTAAAAATCCGGTTGAGTCAAATACTGCAAGCAAGGTACTCAAGAGTATCTTTACAGGATGTAATTACGATGAGGATTATAAAATCCTGGTTCAGAAGATCCGTTCTCTTAAGGAAGGCGTACCTCCCTTATTCAATGCATATATGAATCTTTCAGCCACTATGAGGTCCTTTGGTGCGGCTTTAAATCCAACTTTTGGCGGTGTGGAGGAAATGGGTATCCTTGTTACTATAGCCGATATTTACGATTACAAGAAGGATCGCCATATTTCAACTTATATTAAGGATGAAGATGGGAAAAGTGAATCCTGATATTGTTTCAGCCGAATTTGTGATCAGTAGCCCGGATGTGAGCATGTGTCCGCCACCCCAACATCCTGAATATGCTTTCATAGGAAGGTCGAACGTGGGCAAATCATCCCTCATTAATATGCTTGCAGCTGTTAAAGGACTTGCCAAGATCAGTCAGACGCCGGGTAAAACAAGACTCATAAACCATTTTTTAGTCAATGATAATTGGTATTTAGTCGACCTCCCGGGATATGGATATGCCAAAATATCACAGCAGGAAAGAAAGAAGTGGAAGCAGATGATCAATGCTTATCTCCTCAAAAGAGAAAACCTTGTTTGTACATTTGTCCTGGTCGACTCCAGGCATGAGCCGCAAAAGCCAGACATGGAGTTTATGGCATGGATGAGCACAAAGCAGCTTCCTTTCGTTGTTGTTTTCACAAAGGCGGATAAGCTTTCAAAGATCCGACTTGAAGAATCGATCAACAATTATATAACAGAAATGAAAAATGACTGGGAAGATATGCCACCATACTTTGTCTCCTCGGCAAAAACCTCAGATGGAAGAAATGAGATACTGGCATATATCAATGAGAACAATAAGCTATACACTGAGTATCTTCAATCAATGAAATAATACTTAACCCAGCTCTACCAGGACGCTATTCTTTGGTACGACCTTACCGGGTTTCACATTCACTTTCTTCACAGTTCCATCTAAAGGACTTAGTATTCTGTTTTTCATTTTCATTGCTTCCAGGGTCAGCAGAAGGTCTCCTTTTTTAACAGGATCACCTTCCTTCACAAGGATCTTCTTAATGGTCCCCGGAATAAATGCAAGTACCATGCGGGGATCTTTTTCTTTATAAACGATACGGTTCTTAAACTTCTCGGTAAGCTGGGTCCTGTATTTGAAATAATCAATATTGAGAAGCTTCAGTTTGCTCTTTGTGTTATCATCCTTCTTTTTCATGGTCCTGAAGGT
>JBDLIJ010000072.1:0-13514 GCA_039714935.1 Bacteroidota bacterium
CATCGCAAAAAACAGCTTATTAAAATCAATAGCACACCGTCGTAAAACTTATGCACCATGGAAAACAGCAAAAAAAATAGTATTAGTCGAAGAAAGTTTATTGGAAATGTTTCATTGGCCACTGCAGGATTTACCATTTTGCCCAGTCATGTGATTGGAGGCCTTGGACATCTTGCACCCAGCGATAAGCTAAACATTGCCGGAATTGGTGTAGGAGGTGTAGGCAGCACAAACATCAACAATTGTAACAGTCAGAACATTGTTGCGCTATGTGATGTTGACTGGGACTATGCATCAGATATTTTTAACAAATACCCTGAGGCCAAAAAATACAAAGACTACCGTAAGATGTTTGATGAAATGGGCGATGATATCGATGCTGTTGTGATCGCAACACCCGATCATACCCATGCCATAACAGCGTCTCATGCTATGAAAATGGGTAAGCATGTTTATCTTCAAAAACCACTTACGCATTCTATTTTTGAGTCGCGCCATCTGAATAAACTGGCTAAAAAGTATGGCGTAGCCACCCAGATGGGTAACCAGGGAAACTCCGGTGATGGGATCAGGCAGATCTGTGAGTGGATATGGGATGATGCCATCGGCGAAATAACTGAAGCCTATGCCTGGACCAACAGGCCGATATGGCCCCAGGGGCTTGAACGCCCCTCAGAAACACCCTCCCTTCCTCCTACCCTGGATTGGGACTTATTTATCGGTCCCGCTTCCTGGAGGCCATACAACCCCGTATACCACCCCTGGAACTGGAGGGCATGGTGGGATTTTGGAACCGGAGCATTGGGTGACATGGGATGCCATATTTTTGATCCTGTGTACAAAGCACTTCGTTTGGAAAACCCCGAATACCTCTACGGTAGCTCAACACAGGTGAATACCGAAAGTGCACCGATAGGCTCAACAGTTCATTATGAATTTCCCGACAGGGGAAATTATAAAAAGCTTAAACTGGTGCCCGTAAAAGTGAGCTGGTTTGATGGTGGCATGCTGCCTCCAAGGCCCGCAGAGCTGCCTGATGGTGAGCCAATGGGCGACTGGAGCGGCGGATGTTTGTTTGTCGGCACCAAAGGCAAGCTGATCTGTGGCGCATATGGTAAAAACCCTAAACTGCTTCCCGAAGAATTAAACAAATCATATACACGTCCCGATCCAAGCCTGCGCAGAATAGAAAATGCCATGCAGGGAGGCCATGAAGCCGACTGGATACGTGCCTGTAAAGAAGATTCTGATAACAGGCTTGAATGTAGTTCTCACTTCGGTTATGCCGGGCCCATGAATGAGGTGGTCGTAATGGGAAATCTCGCCATTCGCCTGCAGGATCTTAAACGAAAACTCAAGTGGGATGGCAAGAACATGCAAATAACAAATATTAATGATGATGACGAGATCAGGGTGGTCACCACTGATAAGTTTACCGTAAAAAATGGCCATCCGCATTTCGATACGCAATACGCTACAATAAAAGCCAAACCTGCAGCAGAAGAATATATCAAACATACCTACAGGGATGGCTGGGAGCTTTAATATTACTAAACCAATAAAAAAATATAATATGAAACCAATAATCTATGTTAGCCTCATCTCTTTCCTGCTCCTTGTTGGGTGTAATTTTCAGGAAGAACAAAAACAGGAAATAAAAGAAGAAGCTGTTGTAAAAGAAAGCGTTCAAAAGCCAAATACATTAAACGAACAAGAACTGGCCGACGGCTGGATCCTCATGTTTAATGGTATGACTCCCGATGGCTGGCGTTCACATAATGGCGAAAGCTTTCCTGAACAGGGATGGGAAGTTATTGACGGCACACTACACGTCATTGGATCGGGCAGGGGAGAAGCCGGTGGTGGCGGCGACATTCTTTTCAATCGGAAATTCAGCAACTTTGAGCTCTCTCTTGAATGGAAGGTATCAGAAGGCGGCAACAGTGGCATCTTTTACCTGGCACAGGAAATTGCCGGCGATCCGGTGTGGAAAAGTGCACCGGAAATGCAAATCCTCGATAATGAAAAACATCCCGATGCAAAACTTGGTGTTGACGGAAACAGGGCTGCCGGAGCCTTATATGACCTGATCCCGGGCAATTTTGAAGCCGTAAAGCCAGCCGGAGAATGGAATCATGCCAGGGTGATGGTATACAAAGGAACCGTTGTCCATAGCATGAACGGTGAGAATGTTCTTGAATATCACCTCTGGACCGACGACTGGAAAGCTATGGTGGCCAATAGCAAGTTTAAAGACTATGAGCATTTTATGAATCCTGCTTCAGAAGGCTATATCGTGCTACAAGATCATGGCGACGATGTGTGGTTCAGAAACATAAAAATTAAACAACTGTAGATTGGCATTCCATGTTCAATTAGGTTTTCGCTCTCAGATTAGCTAATTTTATAATCAAATCCAGTGAGCTATGAAAGCGAAAAAACTATTCTTAAAAATTCTCTTTTTAAATGTAATTGTTGTCATAACTGCAACAACAGCTTTTTCACAATGCGAACCCATGGGCCCTGACGAATGTCCGGATCCGGAAAACAACGGGGAGATATGTCCCGACACCATGCCACCGGGATATTTAAACCTGATATATAGTGAGGTTGCCACCATCCTCGTCCCCGAAGAAGATACCAACGGAATTCTTCTGCATCATATCCAGCTTATGGCAATAGACAACCTGCCCCAGGGTCTGAGTTGGGTGTCAAATGCTCCGAATGATGAATTTATGGCAGGTGAATATTACTGTGTTCTGATTGAAGGGACTCCAGGCGTAACTGACACCTTTTACCTGAAAATAGTCCTCGATATTTATATTGACCTGATGGGCGAGCCAGTACCGGCGGGACAAGTGATTGACTCAACCTCATTATCAATGATAATACATGAAGACTTTGGGGTAAATGATATGAGCGGTCAATTTGAAATTTCAGGGAATTACCCCAATCCCTTCACATCATCGACTAATATATATTTTACTGCGAAAGAATATGAAGAAATAGACTTCGAGGTCTTCTCTTTACTGGGGCAAAAGGTTCATTCCGGGAAAATAAATACGATGCCCGGGGAAAATATGATCCATTTTTCGGGGGAAAACCTGAATCCGGGAACTTATTTTTACATGATCCGCTCTGAAAATATATCATTATCAGGATTGATGGTCCGTACTAAATAGGTCTGTTATCATGCTGAGCCTGCCTATGAGATCTCAGTTAATAATCATCTTCTATATTGGATCCCTTATTTTGGGCTTCTTCCTGATGCCATTATGTTCATTTACACAAAATTCCATTATTCACGGAAAGGTATCAGATGCCGTAACAGGAGAAAGCATGCCGGGTGTAAATATCATTATTGATACTACCGCCGGTGGAACAACCGATAATGAAGGGTTTTACGAACATCACCTCCCGGAAGGACATCATATTCTTATTTTTAAATACATCGGTTACAGGGATCATACCATTGATATAACTCTTGAGAAAGATGAAGTCGTGCAAAAGGATATTTTGCTTCATCCTGTAAGTATCGAATTGAATACGGCTGTTATTTCTGCTTCACGCTATGAACAAAGACTATCAGATGTTACGGTTTCCATGGAGGTGATACCCAAAAAATATATTGAATCCATCAGCACACGCGAACTTGATAAGGCCATCAGCACCATCCCCGGAGTGGACATTATCGACGGTCAGGCCAATATCAGAGGCGGTAGCGGATATAGTTTTGGTGCCGGCAGCCGTGTGCTTGTGTTGCTGGATGACCTTCCCATCCTTGAAGGAGGCGTTAATGACGTAAAATGGGACGCACTGCCTTTGGAGATTGTTGAGCGGGTAGAAATTATCAAAGGTGCTTCCTCGGCCCTCTATGGCACTTCTGCGCTGAATGGCGTAATCAGTCTGCACACAATAAGTCCGGGCATTAAACCCTTAACAAGAGTAGAATTGTCGGGAGGAGCTTATATGAAGCCCGGGCGAAAAGAGATGGCCTGGTTCTGGGATCATAATCCCTTCTTTGGTAATCTCAAATTTTCACATCTCCGCAAATCCGGGCCGGTAGATATCAGCATAGGAGGTAGTGGGTTTTATGATGAGGGCTACAGGCAAAGCAATGATTTGCGATACCTGCGTTTTAATACAGGCATCAGGTATACTCCTGCTAAACTGAAAGGTCTTTCCCTGGGCGTCAACAGCAATTTCCATACCCAGTCATTGTGTGATTTTCTGATCTGGCAGGATGCAGATTCCGGTGCTTATATGCAAAACCCGGAGGCCATAACACCTATGCATGGCACGCGGCTTACGGTTGATCCTTATGTTAGTTATTTCGATGCCCGCAATGGCAGGCACAGCCTGAAAACAAGATATTTTAACGTCACAAACAAATTTGATGAGGATGAGGATAAAAATAACCGTTCTGATTACTATTTCAGCGAATACCAGTATCAAAAAACATTCAGGCATGGCCTTCACTGGTCAATAGGGGCAGCTTTTTCCTATACTGAAGTAAATACAAGCCTTTATGGCAATCATTCCGGTTCGACACAAGCTTTATACACACAGCTTGACCATCAGTTTTTTGACCGGCTTTCGGCCAGCCTGGGCGTCCGCTGGGAACGATATACGCTCGACCGTACAGATGATGAATCAAAGCCGGTATTCAGAACCGGAATCAATTATCAGCTTGCCAGGATAAGCTATATAAGGGCATCCTTCGGGCAGGGTTATCGCTATCCGTCTATGGCCGAAAAATATACCTCAACAAGCCTGGGCGGACTTAAGATCTTTCCCAGTCCCGCACTGGATCCGGAATCCGGATGGAGTGCTGAAGTCGGCATTAAACAAGGTATCGTTCTTGATAACTGGAGGGCTTATATTGATATCGCTGCTTATTGGATGGAGTATACTAACATGATTGAATTCATTTTTGGTGTTCATAATCCGGAAGGTGAATTGCCCAGCATTGAGTATATCGGTTTTAAATCCATTAATACTGAAAAGGCAAGGATCAATGGTGTAGATATTTCCCTTAATGGTCAGGGAAATGCCGGTTCATTATTTGTGCAATTTTTTGCCGGTTATACGTATATGAATCCTCTCGACCTTTCCGAAGATTCCATTGCCGCAGAGGCGAACGGGCACCAAATACTTAAATATCGTTACCGGCACAGTGCCAAAGCAGATGTAGAAGTAAAGTATAAGAAATTATTCTGGGGGCTTACAAGCGTTTACAGCAGCTTTATGAAGCGTATTGATGCAGCTTTTGAAGAAAATATTCTGGGACAGTATTTCTTTCCCGGATTAAAGGAATACCGAATAGAAAACAATAAAGGGGCATGGGTGTTTAATCTCAGGGCAGGTTGGAACTTAAGCCCCTCTTCAAAAATCTCTATTCACATAAACAACCTTTTTAACAAAGAATATATGGGCCGGCCCGGTGATATTCAGGCTCCGCAAAACTTAAGCCTGCAATATTTACTTAAAATAAATTAACAGCCGAAGCCAATATTGAACATACAGAATACAGAATTGTAAATAAAAAAACCTCCTTGAATTATCGAGGAGGTTTTTTGTGGTGCCACCCGGAATCGAACCAGGGACACACGGATTTTCAGTCCGTTGCTCTACCTACTGAGCTATGGCACCCATTAATTATTTGGGACTGCAAAGATAAAACAGAAATTTAGTTTTTAAAACATTTTTGTGAATTTTGAAATAACCGTCTGTTTATCAAATATGTACATAACCACAAATTGTTAATAAGTTCCTCTTTCCCTCGCAAATCCTTAATAAAATACCTATCTTTGCCCTTGTATTTCAAATGAAAACCGATTATGAAGCTGGCAATAGATGTTGGTAACACCCTGGTTAAACTTGCTGTTTTCGATCAGAACAAATTGCTCTCTTTAAACAAATACGAGGAATTGACAGAATTAACTGTCAGGGAGTTATTTCTGACATATCCTAACATTAAGTCGGCTATTATTGCATCCGTTCGCGACATTCCCGATGAATTCAATACGCTTATCTCAGGCCGGGTTCCCATGATAATGCTGTCACATAAAACACCCTTACCCATAAAAATTGATTATAACAGTCCTGAAACTTTGGGTGTTGACAGGATCTCTGCCGTTGTGGCGGCCAGAAACCTTTATCCTGGTAAAAACCTGCTGGTGATCGAATCCGGAACCTGTATCACCTACGACTTTATAGATGTAGATGGTATTTATCACGGAGGAAGCATTTCGCCAGGAATGGAAATGCGATTTACCGCATTACATAATTTTACCGATAAACTGCCGTTAATAAGGCCGGAAAAAGATCCCCAACTAACCGGAAACACAACAGAGGCCTCTATCCGGTCGGGAGTGATCAATGGATTAATTGCCGAAATACAGGGTATTATTTCCCGCTATGAAAGTAATTATGAAAATTTAACAATAATTTTAAGTGGCGGTAACCTTGATTATTTTGATAAGAACCTAAAAAATAACATCTTTGCAGTCCCAAATTTAGTAATAAAAGGCCTTAAAATAATTCTTGACTTTAATGATAAGAACTAAATCTGCTTTCCTGATCATTGCTTTTATTATGATGTTCTTTGCAGCTGAAAGAATACAGGCTCAGGCAAGGATAAGTTCGCCTTACTCACGCTATGGTGTTGGCGAACTATGGCAAAACAATACCAGTGTTACCCTTTCTGCAATGGGTAACGTAGGCCTCGCTATCAAAAGCAATAGTTTCTTAAATATCAAAAACCCGGCTTCATATGCTGGTTTTGATTCTACTTCTTTTCTTTTTGATATCTCTGCCATAGGTTCATATACCACCCTTAAAACAACAGATATCAGCCAGGATGCTGATTATGCCTCATTAGGATATATCTTGTTTGGCACCCCGGTAACCAAATGGTGGAAAGCCAGTTTTGGCCTGGTCCCATTTAGCAATGTCGGATATCTTGTTTATGAAGAAGAGAATCTTCAGGATATAGGAAAGGTACGCTATATTTACGAAGGAAGTGGTGGCCTGAATCAGCTTCACCTGGGAAATGCTTTTAAGATCACCCCAAATCTTTCAGTAGGATTTAACGCTTCATATATTTGGGGGGTGATTGACAGGCGCCGCAGGGTAACATTCCCCGATTCTCTTGCCATGGTTAGTACACGCATCGACAATTTTGATCATATTTCAGATTTTATGTTCGACCTGGGAATACAATATTTCGTGCCCCTGAAAAATGATTTAATCCTTGGAACCGGGATGGTATTTAAGCCTGAGACACAAATTAATTCAACAAGAAAATATCTGGCACAAAATTATTTTTCAAGTACCCAAAGTGATCTCGAACTGCCCAGGGATACAGTGGTTTATAATCCTTCACAAGCAGGAACTTTTGAGTTTCCCATTGGCATCGGGGGAGGGATTTCACTTACAAAACCCGAACAGTTTCTTGTAAGCATGGATGTAAACTGGCGTAATTGGAGCGAATTTAAGTCGTACGGCAGAAGTGATTCCCTCCAAAACAACTTTTCAGTCAACCTGGGCGGAGAATATATTCCGAAATATAATAGCATTACATCTTATTGGCACAGAGTTAGATATAGGATTGGTGTTCGCTATGAAAACACCTATCTTGAAATCAATAATACACCTATTAAAGAGTTTGGTATAAGTTTTGGACTTGGTTTTCCGTTCAAGCGCTCTAAATCAATGCTTAACTTTGCTTTTGAGTTTGGAAATAAAGGAACGATAAAAAACGACCTGGTTCAGGAGAATTTCTTTAAATTTACTTTTGGCCTGTCGATATACGAAAGATGGTTCGTAAAAAACAAATACAGATAACCTAAAAAAACTAAAAATGAAAACAAGGTTCATATCACTGATTTTAACTTTTGCTTTGATTGCAGGTATTTCAATAAAATCAGAAATATCAGCACAGGCAGTGAAAAAATACGGAGAAACCCCTGAAGACAGTGTAGAGTGTATCATGAATCTTTCTCTTTACACAGAGTTTTATAAACAATGGAAGGGAAGCGGATATAAAAATGCTTCTGTGCTTGATGTACGCGGACCATGGAGACAGGTATTCCAAAAATGCCCGGCTGCACGCCTGGGTACTTATGTTGATGGTGTTAAAATGTTCACTTACTTCATTAAAAATGAAAAAGAGGAAGTAAAGAAAAGCGCTTTAATTGATACCTTGATGATGATATACGACCAACGTATTAAATACTTTGGGAAAGAAGGCTTTGTACTGGGCAGGAAGGGTGTTGACCTGTATGCACTACGAACAAAAGACTACGAACAAGCTTACGGTATTCTTAGTAAGTCTGTTGAAATTGAAGGAAATTCTTCTTATCCGGATGTGTTGGTTTTCTTTATGAGGTCTACCAAAAAAATGATCGACGAAGGAAAAACATCTGAAGATATTATCTTTGATAACTACGAGGTCTCCAGTAAAATTATTGAAGCCAACCTTGAAAAGCATAAAGACAATGCCAAAAAGTTGTCAAACTGGGAAAATGTCAGGGGAAATATCGATCTTATCTTTGAGCCTTTTGCTACCTGTGAGGCCATTATAAAGATTTATACTCCTAAATTTCAGGAAAATCCTGAAGATCTGAAGATGTTGAAAAAGCTTACTAAGCTTCTCGACAGGAAGAAATGTACCGATGATAAGCTGTATTTTGATGCTACTGTTGGGCTGTATAACCTGGAACCATCACCTGAATCAGCATTCCTGATTGGTAAAATGATGATGAATAACCAGGAATATGCCAAGGCTATTGATTACCTGAAAGAGGGTGAAAAGCTCGAAGACAGTGACGACAGAGCAAACTGCTTTCTGTATATTGCGGAGTGCTACAGAACACTTAAAAATTATAGCTCCGCCAGATCATATGCACTGAAAAGTATCGCAGAGCGGCCAAACGATGGCAACCCATACATTATGATTGGCGACATGTATGCTTCCAGCTCCAACTCTTGCGGAAGCAACGACCTGGAAAAGAAAGCTGTTTATTGGGTGGCAGTTGATAAATATTATAAAGCAAAACAAGTTGACCCTGAAAGCGCCGAAGTGGCTAATGACAGGATCAGGTCGTACTCTATTTATTTTCCGCCAAAAGAAGATATTTTCTTCCATAACCTGAATGAAGGGGAAGAATATATTGTTGAGTGCTGGATCAACGAAAAGACTAAAATCAGAGCAGCCAAATAATTAAAAACACAGGAATTGAAGTCCCTTTTTAAGGAATTCATAAAATTTCATTTGTTGAAAAGCATTGTTATGATCTTCATCATGGCAATGCTTTTTGCTTGTAAAAATAAGATGAGTGATGTTGCGGCCATAAATTTTAATGATACCTTGCCCGACATCACGGCAAAGGATATTGATTTTACTTTCAGCGACTCGGCCAGGGTGCAGCTCAGGATCAGTGGCCCTGTGATGAACGCCTATGAGGGTGACGAGCCGTATATGGAGTTTCCGGAGGGTTTTATTGTTGAATTCTATGATTCTGCTTTTAATATAAGCTCAACCATAACAGGTGAGTACGGAATACATTACCGGGAAAAAAAATTGATGGAAGCGCGTAATAATATAGTGGTTACGAATTTCGAAACCGGTGAAAAACTCTATACGGAAGAACTTATCTGGGACCAGAAAACGGAGTTAATATATTCTTACAAGTTCGTAAAAATAATCTCTGAAGAGGGAGTGATTTTCGGAGATACACTTATTGCCAAACAGGATTTTTCAAAGCGAAGTATCAAAAATACTTCCGGCGAAATAGAAATGAAAGACGACGCAAAGCAAAACACAGATGAATAACACATTGATCATAATATTGTCGTTATTATTTTCTGCGTTTTTCTCAGGGATGGAGATTGCATTTATCAGTTCTAACAACCTGAAAATTGAACTCGATAAAAACAGGGGTGTGCTTTCAGGACGTATACTGTCGCGATTCAATCAACACCCGTCACATTTTATTGGAGCCCTGCTGATAGGAAATAATATTTCCCTGGTAATTTATGGCATTGCAATGGCCTATATGCTTACGCCGCATATAAACGGCTCTCTTCCTCCCGGCATGGCTACTGAGTATATAATTCTGCTGATACAAACCATTATTGCAACCATTATCATCCTGTTCACGGCTGAATTTCTCCCTAAAGTGTTATTCAGACAAAATTCCAATCTCATCCTGAGTTTTTTCGCCATACCCGTATCACTGTTCTATTATCTGTTTTTTCCGATTATTTATCTCTTTACAGGACTTTCGGGCTGGCTATTAAGGATCTTCTTTGGACTAAAATCCCTTAAACAGTCTTATGTATTTACCTCTATTGACTTAGATAATTATATTAAAGACTTTAGCGATAAAGGCGTTGTAGGTAAGGAACTTAGCCCAGAAATACAGATGGTACAAAACGCATTGGATTTTACAAACATAAAATTAAGGGAGTGTATGGTGCCCCGTACTGAGATCGCAGCGGTTGAAGAAGGTGAAAGCCTGGATAATCTTCGCAAAATGTTTGTTGAAACCGGGTTCTCAAAAATTCTGATTTACAAAGAATCGAATGACAATATAGTTGGCTACACTCATTCATCAGATATGTTTAAAAGCCCAAAAAACATAAAGACCATTACCCGATCAGTGTTTTATGTGCCGGAAACCATGCTCGCAAATGATGTCCTGTCAATGTTTTTTAAACAACACAAAAGCATTGCTGTGGTGGTGGATGAATTTGGCGGTACCGCGGGTATTGTCACCATGGAAGATATTCTGGAAGAAATTTTGGGAGAAATTGAAGATGAATACGATGAAGATGAATTTATTGAAAAGAAAATTACTGATAATGAATTTATTCTGTCTGGCAGGTTAGAAATTGACTACCTGAATGAAAAATACACGCTGACAATGCCACAATCTGATGATTATGAAACCATTGCGGGCTTCATTATCAGTAAACATGAAAGCATTCCGGGGCTTAAGGAAGAGATTGCTATCGGGCAATATGTCTTTACCATCCTGCAAGCCAGTGATAACCGTATCGATCTGGTACGTTTAAAAATCATGTGATTATGGTCACAAATTAAAATTAAATTATACCTTTGCAAATTCTTAAAAAAATATAAAAATGGCAGTAATTGGATATATTAGAAAGCATTCAGCAATAGCTGTAATTTTAGTTGGGATATCACTTGTTGCTTTTTTGGTTGGACCTAACCTTATCGACTGGGCTAAAAATGTCCTTGGATATTCAAGCGGACCCGGATCAAAAAGGGAAGTTGGAATTATCAACGGAGAATCATTTTCTCTTGCTGAGTTTGAAGGTCTTACATTAAAAAATGCAGAGCAAACGAAAGTTAATCAGCAAAAAGCAGATCTGACTTCTGAAGAAATTTTTACCATCAAGGATCAAACCTGGACACAGAGGGTAAATCAGGTCATTATGGATGAGGAATATAATGGTCTCGGACTTATTATCTCTCCCGATGAAATGATCGACCAGCTCAGGGGAAATGATCCGCACAGGCTGATCAGGCAGTATTTTGTAAACGAAAGTGGGCAGTATGATCCTAACCTTGTTGTGAATTACATGCAAAATCTCGACCGCATGACTCCCCGCGACAGGGCACAATGGGAAAGCTTCAAGGAATATATTTACAACGACAGGCTGGTTACGAAGTACTCAGCTCTTATCTCCAAAGCTTATTATGTTCCCAAAGCTTTAGCTGAAGTGGAATATCACAATACTTCAGACATTTACGAAGTAAGGTTTGTAGCTCCCAAGTTTACTGAAATTGAGGACAGCCTGGTGGGAGAATCCACTGATGAGCAATACAAGGCTTATTACGAAGAGACCAAGCATAAATTCACGCAAAATAATTCGCGTGATATAGAATATGTTGTTTTTAACATTCTGCCTTCCGATGAAGACCTTGCAGCTATTGAAGAAGAAACACATGATATTTTCAGGGATTGGACCTTTGCCAACGATCCGGAAGAATATGTAAACAATGTTCCGGGTAATTCTTATGACAGCAGTTGGTATGGACCCGGAGACCTGTCTCTTTTTATCGATTCGGTAATGTTTGCTGAAGAAATCGGGATTTTCATTGAGCCTTATAAAGAAGGCAAATCCTGGTACATGGCAAGGCTTATGGATCGTCAGGTGCGCCCCGATTCAGCAAGCGCTGAACATGTGCTGATAGCGTATCAGGGAGCATTCAGGACAGACCCTGAGCTCACCCGCACCAAAGAAGAAGCAACATTGCTTGCCGACAGTATCTTTAACGTACTTAAAGCCGATGTTTCAAAGCTTCCGCAAATAGCTATTGCGCTTTCAGATGATGGCTCTGTGGCCAACAATAACGGAAATATTGGCTGGTTCAACGACGGACAAATGGTTTATCAGTTTAACCAGGCCGCCATACTTGGAAATAAAGGAGACATCACCCTTATTGAAACAGCTTTCGGCTACCATATTATCCATGTAACCGAACAGTCAGCACCGCGCGAAAAAGTAAGGGTAGCGCAAATTGAAGTACCTATCGAATACAGCTCACAAACTTATGATGAATATTATGCTGTAGCTTCACGTTTTGCAGGTGAAAATGATACACGCGAAAAATTTGATCAGGCAGTGATTGATCAGGGCCTCGACAAAAGAGAAGCCACCTATCTCAGAGCAATGCAATTGAACCTTCCTACTTTTGAAAATACACGCCAGGTTATTCGCTGGGCATATTGGGACGACAGGGAGGTAGGAGATGTTTCTACCATGTTTGATATCGGAGGTCAGCTTCTTGTTGCTGTTTACACCGGTAGCAGAACTGAAGGCGAGGTTCCATACAGCCTGATGAAAGAAAGGCTTGTAAACAATCTTCGCAATGAAAGAAAAACAGACCTTATCATCGATAAAATGAATGATATTGGTACTGCAGATCTTGAAACCATTGCGAGGGCTTTTAACACCAAGGTAGATACCAATAAAAATCTCACTTTTAACTCGCGGAATTTCCCTGGCTACGGAACTGAGCATAACGTGATCGGACGCCTGTTTACATACAATGAAGGTGAAAATACCGGAATCATTAAAGGTAATGCCGGAATTTTTGTTGCAGAAATTGTTAAGGCTTATTCTGCCCCCGACCTGAATGATTATTCAATCTATATCCAACAGAAAGTTGCTGAATTCCAACAACGTGTAGGAAACAACTTCTCTTATCAGGCACTCGAAAAAAATGCAGATATAAATGATTACAGAAGATACTTCTATTAAAATCTATTACTGAAATATCAGATACTGAAAAGGCTGTCTCTTTTTGTTATGAGGCGGCCTTTTTTGTGTGTGGGCCCACCGTCAACCGTCAACCGTCAACCGTCAACCGCCAACCGTCAACCATCAAATAAGGAGTAGATCTGTTTAGGTAGTTTTTACGCATTTATCCGCATGGCCTCAACAGGATCAAGGCGGGATGCCATCAGGGCGGGAAT
>JBDLIJ010000073.1:0-13478 GCA_039714935.1 Bacteroidota bacterium
CAGGTCGCTGGACAAAGCCGCTTTGCCAGAAATAGAAAAAGGTGGCTTTTTAGATTATCTCGCACAAAATAATAAGGAGATGGACAAGCGCCTAAAAAGCCTGCGTCCCCTTATCAGAGATATCAATCAGAATAAACATGAGGTCGAAACCAAAAGGGCATTGCTTAAGGGATTTGTTGACCTGGAAGCATTCGAGAATCATTATATCCTGAAAGAAAATGTGCTATTTCCGGCTCTTGAAAGCCATTGGCCGGATTATCGCTGTCTTCAGCTTATGTGGTCCTTTCATGATGATATCAGACGAAATAGAAAACATATTGTCAATGAACTTAAAAAGGTAGAACTTGATCTTGCAAAATTCAACCGCCTGGCAGGGGATCTTTTTTTTAATATGCTGGCTATTAAATTCCGTGAAGAAAAAATTCTGTTCCCGGTAATATTGCAAAGCATCCCTGCGCATGAAATAGAAAAGATGTTAGAAAACAGCCGCGATTTCAGATATCCTTTCATCCAGCCTGAATTTCAAACTGATGATAGCAGTGATCAGCTTAAGAGTACCGGTAATAAGGTAGGACTGGAAACGGGACTCCTTACAGCTAAACAAATAAAGCTTATTTTTAATCATCTGCCTGTCGACATCACTTTTGTTGATGAGCATAATAAAGTGCGGTACTTCTCTACCCCGGCCAAAAGAATTTTTCCACGTGCCAAAGCCATCATCGGACGTGACGTAAAAAACTGTCATCCCCCCGAGAGCGTCCATATCGTGGAAGAGATCATTACAGAATTTCGTAATGGAAATCAGGAGCAAGCCAGTTTCTGGATCAAAATGGGTGAGGTTTACGTGCTGATACAGTATTTTGCAGTAAGGGACAAGCAAAACCGTTACTGTGGTGTCGTTGAAGTTTCTCAGGAGATCAGTGATATAAAACAGATAGAAGGAGAAAAGAGACTGCTGGACTGGTCGAAATAAATAAATTTCCGTAGGTTTGTTAGATTAGCACGTTTAAACCAATTCTTCCGATTATGAAAAAACTCATTCATGTGTTAGTGGGGCTGGTATTTATATCAATCTCAATCCAAACTACTCATGCACAAAAACTATACCTGACCACGGGTGCAGGATATTCTATTGGGACGAATAATAATTTCTATAATTTGAGAGCTGATTATCATAATATTCAATTGGATTCAACCCATAGCTATACAAAATATGAATTGGGAAAAATATCAATGGGGCAGGGGCTCAATGTTGAATTCGGCCTGGGAACACATATTGGGGAGCATTTTTCAATTGAACTCACAGGCTTTTACTTTAAAAGCAATAAACAGATACTGGAAAATGCCGAGCATTCTTTATTTTATGACAAATATGAACTTGATATTATTCAGGAATCAATACTAACAGGGAAAATGATGGGTTTTAAGCCTTGTATTGTGTACTGGTTCGGGGGTAATAATATTAAACCATACACTAAGCTGGGAGCTGTAGTTGGATTCACATCTATGACTGAGGAAGTAGACTTCAGGATTTTTAATGAGCTGCCTGGCTATTACCCGACTGAAAATTATTCGAGTGTTTTTGAGTTTGCAAGCAATATAAGTATAGGGGCATGCATCACTGGTGGATTTGAAATTATTCTGGCTGCCGGCATAAGGTGCTTTGCTGAGCTTAGTTATGCTGCGATCAATTATATCCCAACATCAGGTGAATACACAGCATATAAATACAGGGGTAAGGATATTATGGATGAATTGTCTGCCAGTGAGATATATTATGAATACGTAGATGAATTTAATACTACGGAAAACATATCAGAAAATACTCCGACAAAAGTACTTAAAGCTCAATATTCCTACAGCAAATTGAGTGCTGTTGCCGGACTAAAAATTCATATCATTGAATAAACTAATATTTAACTTATGAATACCATTTTTAGAGTTGTAATCCTTTTCATATGCTCCTTATACCTAAGCGGAGTACATGCTCAATCACGTGAAGGGCTTATTAAACTCGAACTGGTAAATTATATGTCAAAAGAGTCTTTAAACCAAGTTGTTGGAGAAGGGACAACACTTGATGGAAAACCTCATGGAGAGTGGGCCTATTATCTTCTTTATGATCATAACATTATGTATTGTAAAGGACATTATCTTAAAGGGATAAAAACTGGAGTATGGAATAATTATGCCATCCTTCCTCCCATGGGATATGCGGATAATTATGAGTTGGTCAGGTCGACGGAAGTGTATAAGGATGGGAAACTTTACAGGTATAAGATGGGACAGGATAATTTATTGATTCTCATTAAGAATGGCCTGGAAGAGCCCTATATTACTGAGTTGCGTAGATTGGATGAAGCATTTGAAAATTCGTATCGCAGAACACATGGAAAAACCATCACTCCGGAGTTTGGTGAATCTGTTGAAAGTATTCAGTCAAGGGTTATTCCTATGATACGCACAGAGCTGCTTAAGAGCAAACAAAAGGCAGAACTTAAATTCTGGACGCTTTACCATAAATTGAAATTGCATGAAGAATACGATAGCGGGAAAATAATAAAACGATTATCGCAACAATGGGAGAAAAATGTACTCTTCAGCAAAGAAATTTATGAAAATGAAATGCTGAAAGAGAAATACCTGTATATGGAAGGCGATCCCTCCAACATCATGGAATACCTCTATTATGACAATGGCGACCTTCATTATATCAGGCATTATGTGAACGATACTGTGCCATCGGGCAGATGGATAGAAAATTATCCGAATGGAGAAAAAAAGTTCCAGGGGAATTATAGCAGTGGCAAACGCAATGGGAAGTGGAAATTCTGGGATGAAACAGGCGCTGTGGAGGTAGTAAAATATAAAGACGGGATAAAAGATTAATATACATTTGCTTTCAGCCGAAAGCCCTCAATATGCCTTTTCTGTTCATTTTTTACTAAGTGTTTTTATGGACTAAAGGTATTGTGGTTTTAACGTAATCAGCTTCATCATTTTCTGTAATAATTTCACGAATTACTGAAGATAATTCCCAATTCTTCACCTTACCTTATTTCCCGAAATGAATCAAGGTGTATTTGTAATAATTTGAATGATGTATTAACTTTATGGCTTGTTCGGTGAAGTGTGGTATTGTGCGATAAAAATCCTTATTCTCACATATTTAGCCGGGGGGTAAAAACAAAGACAGGCATTCTATTCTATTCAGGAATCAGGAATAAAAAAATATGACTTGTCTGCATCACCCTAAAGAACATTGTCACCAACGCGCCCTCGTTAATTTATCTTTCAATTAAACAAATTTAAATTACGCTTATTATTTAGGAAACTTATACAGGGTTTTCTCGTATACACGCTAGAGTTTATAAATAAGTATATATAAATAAATAAAACCAGCTATCCAATGACGCAAACATACCGATCTTTGTCATTGTTCTTTCTGCCAGCTCTAATAGTGTTTTCGTTTAGTATGAAAACATATGGGCAGTGTCCGGTAGTTCCTTCTTTTTTACACGCTACTACCTGCCAGTCTGATTATGAGATAAGCTTTACAAATGCATCTATAGCCAGTGCCGGAGGACAGATAGCCTCCTATTACTGGGATTTTGGTGATGGTGCCAATAGCACGGCCACTGATCCGGTTCATATATTCCCGGGTGGAGGCACCTATGCTGTCTGTCTGTATGTATATGATACTTCAGGGTGTTATGATTCCATAATTCAAAATGTTATGGCTGCACAGCTTCCTGTAGCTTCCTTTAGCCTGGATTCGACCTGTGCCAATTCTCCGATACAATTCACAGACCTGTCGAATACGGGCTTTGATCCTATTAGTACATGGCTGTGGGATTTTGGGGATGGGAATAATTCTGCGATACAAAATCCTGTACACACTTACGCCAGTGGAGGTGCATATAACGTTTCGCTAAGCGTAACGACACTAAATGGATGTTCAGATAATATCACCCAATTAATTAATATAAATCCCCCGCCTTTGGCTGATTTTAGTTACAGCCTGACATGCCAGGGAGATAGTACGGTATTCACAGATCTTACAACTCTTCAGGGCCCCGCCCCGCTTACTGCCTGGTCCTGGGACTTTGGTGATGGCAACACATCAAGCCTGCAAAATCCTACGCATACCTACACGCTTGCCGGAACATATACGGTATTACTTAGTGTTACCGACATAAATGATTGCAGCTCATCAGCTTCATATTCAGTTGAGGTATTTATTCCACCTTTTGCAAATTTCAGTGCAACGAGTGAATGTGATGGCAATCCCACTGCTTTTACCGACTTGAGTATTGGCAACCCCATCCCATTAAGTTCATGGCTGTGGGATTTTGGTGATGGATTTTCAAGTGCTTCACAGCATCCAAACCATTTATTTGCTTCGGCAGGAAGCCATTACGTGACCCTTACAGTTGTGAACCAGGAGGGATGTTCAGATACCTTTGGCGATTCTGTAGTGGTATATGAGAACCCAACAGCACTTTTTTCTGCAGATACAGTATGCCTGGGTGGATCGACCAGCTTCACAGACCTTTCTCAGCCTATAGGTCAGATCACAAGCTGGAGCTGGGACTTTGGAGATCCGGCCTCCGGAGGCAATAATATCTCATTTCTGCAAAATCCTGTTCATAATTATAGCTCCCACGGATCTTATTCGGTTTCACTCACCATCAGCGATGTGAACGGATGCTCAAATACTATCAGCCAGAACATCTGGGTGGAGCCTTTGCCAATTGCAAACTTCTCGTTTATTAATGAGGCCTGCGTCGGCGATGAGGTATTGTTCAATGATCTTTCTGTACCCGGAAATGAAGAGATCATTATGTGGGTATGGGACTTTGGTGATGGCACAACGAGCACCATCTATTCTCCCGCCCCTCCAAGTGTTACACACACATACACCGGTGCAGGCACCTTTCAGGTAACGCTTACCGTTGAAAGTGCCCTGGGTTGTCTGGGCAGCGTGACAAAGTCCATGAATGTGGTGCCGGTCCCAACAGCTGACTTTACATATACCTGGGCTTGCGAGGGCATGCAAACACAGTTTAACGATATTTCCAGCTTAAACGGAGGATCAGCAGTGATCAACTGGTGGTGGGATTTCGGTGATCCGCTTAGCGGAGGGCCAAACAACTCCTTCTTCCAGAATCCACAGCATATCTTTACCGGACCGGGAAGCTATAATGTAACTTTGATCGTGTGGAATGTGGAATTCTGCTCCGATACCATAGTGCAAACGGTAGTGGTTCAGCCAGGACCTCCTGTCGACTACTATTACGATGTGGCCTGTGAAAATGAATTCACCCAGTTCTATACTGATGATGCTGTTGTAAATATAAGTACCATTACAAACTTCCTGTGGGATTTTGATGATGGTGGATTTTCTAATATGCAGAATCCCCTGCACCTCTTTCCGGGCTCAGGCACCTATGATGTAACACTCACCATCACCGATACTTCCTTATGTGAAAACAGCATTACAAAAACAGTTAATGTTGATCCGCCCCCCGTGGCATTTTTTGATGTGAGTGAGCCCACCTGTGCAAGCGACAGTATGTGGTTCGATGATCTATCATCAACAACATTTGGATATCTGCAAACCTGGATATGGGATTTCGACGATGGCACTCCCCCCGACACCATACACTTCCCTGACGATCCTAATGTATATCATATTTATGCCAACACAGGAACTTACGGCCCTACCTTAACAGTGATTAATTCACAGGGCTGCTCACACAGTTATATGCGCGTCATTGAAATTGACGGAAAGCCCATTGCAAACTACCATTGGTCGGCTAACCCCTGCCAGGGTGAAGAAGTGCAATTTACCGATGCCTCATTCGCGAACGGACAGGGTAACATCATCACATGGAACTGGGATTTTGACGACCCGCTCTCAGGAGCCGCCAATACGTCTACACTGGAGAACCCAATGCATGTATTTACAGATGGAGGAATTTATTATGTCAGGTTGATCGTTACCAACTACAATGACTGCCAGGATACCATGATAAAAGCGGTGAATGTGAATGCTTCACCGGAAGTAGCCTTTCTATACTATAATCCCTGCGAAGATACCTTAACATATTTTTTCCCCGATTCGTCGATCATGAACCCATCTGCGGTAACCAGCTGGCTCTGGGAATTTGGCGACGGACAAGTCTCAACGAGCCCGACACCTGCTCATAATTATGAAGTGAGTGGCTATTATGATGTTACACTCACCATATTGGATACGGGCGTTTGTACAAGCACCTATACTGAGGAGATCTTTGTGAATGCAACACCCGAAGCCCTGTTTGATGTATCGGAAATTACCTGTGAAAACAGCCCGGTATATTTTGACGATCTGTCCTCGGTAACGAATAGCTTTGTGGTTGAATGGACATGGGAATTCGGTGATGGTACCGATACCACAATCTACTTCCCTGATGATCCGGATGTTGCACACACCTATTCCCTGGATGGCACTTACCAGGTTACATTAAGCGTGGTAAGCGAAGATACTTGTTATGCCAACACATCACAGTATGTAGTTATTGGGCCCGCCCCGATAGCATTATTCGAATATGAATCCGCATGTAACGGTGAGCCAACACAATTCTGGGATAACTCCAGCATGGGTGGAGGACAGACAATAATAGATTGGTTCTGGGATTTTGGAGATCCTGCCTCAGCACCAAATCATACTTCCACCCTGCAGAATCCATTACATGTGTTCTCAGGCCCCGGAATCTACGATGTAAGCCTTACAGTGACAAATGTTGATGGGTGTACGGATTCACTCGCACAGCAGGTACAGGTAAATGAAGGAGCCCCGGTCGACTTTTATTCCATCGACACCTGCCATAACTTTGCAACACTGTTCTTTGTCGACACTACTATTACTGATACTGCTGCAATTATCGTATATGATTGGGACTTTGGTGATGGCAGCATACATTCCAGCCTGATGAATCCAACACATCTGTACGCCGATCCGGGTACTTACGATGTGACATTGATCATCTACGATACTTCAGGTTGCTCTAATGCTGTTGTGCACTCTATTCTGGTAAGAGACAATCCCGTTGCCCTCTTTGAATATGAAACGGCATGTACCAATGATTCAACATATTTCACAGATTTATCATATACTGTTAATGGTGACCAGATTGTTGCCTGGGAATGGGATTTCGGTGATCCGGCATCAGGTGCGGGCAACTATTCAAACCTGCAGAGCCCCGCACATCTGTTTTCAGCAAACACCACTTTTGAAGTGAAACTGGTGGTTACCACTGATTTTGGATGCCGCGATTCAATAGAGATCATGGTAGATGTGTATGCAGGACCAATCGCCGATTATACTTATAATGTTGAATATTGCAACAACGGACTGGTTTATTTCAGTGATGAATCAATTTCTACACAGGGAGTGATCATTAGCTGGGAATGGTATTTCGAGCCCGGATCATACGCATACATTCCTGATCCGATGCATACCTTTCAGCAAACGGATACAACCTACGAGGTGAGCTTAACTGTTACCGATGCAAATGGATGCGTCAGCCAGATTGTTCAGTCAATATATGTTCCTCAGGGCTTCGAAGTAGCAATGCACTCGACACAGGCCTGTATGACTAAACCAATGTATTTCAGCACAAGTATTTTGCCTGCCAGCGATTCGATATTCTCCTATGCCTGGAACTTCGGTGATCCGGCTTCCGGGCCATTCAATTTTTCATCCCTTGCCGAGCCCTCACATATATATCAATCGCCGGGATGGTATACTGTTACGCTCACTGCCATAGACATTTTCGGATGTCCGGCCACCATTTATGACCAGGTGTATGTTGATGATATTCCGCAGCCTGCCTTTACATATCATAATCCTCAATGCGACAGCAATCTGCTTTTTACCGACCTCTCATTTGGCAATGGTGCACCTATCCAGAGCTGGAAGTGGGACTTTGGTGATGGATCAGCACCACAGATCATTACGATGGCTCCGGGCAACACACAACATTTTTATGAGTTTGAAGGAACCTATACAGTTACATTAACCATTATGAATAACCTGGGATGTGAAGATTCCATCTCCATGGAAGTGGAAAGGAAGCCGTGTATCTACTCCGATTTTTATGTATTAAATGATGCCATTTGTGAACGTCATAATATTTATTTCGCCGACAGCTCAGGGATAGCTAATATAATTGAACAATGGTATTGGGATTTTGGTGACGGACATGATACGGTGTACCATAATAAGGCTTACCAGATACACCATCTATATCAGAATGCGGGTGAGTTTGAGGTGAGGCTGATCGTTAGCTCCATGTTCAATGGTGTGTCGATATCCGATACCCTCACACACAATGTTACCGTACACCCCAGCCCCGAAACAGAATTCTATACAGGGCCGGTTTGTTTTGGTGAACCTACGATGTTTTACGACTCTACACAGCATTCGGGATTCTTTATATCCTCCTGGCACTGGTCGTTTGGAACCGGAAATCCTGAAGACACATCCAATCTGAAAAACCCGGTATTTCTGTATGAAAATGCTGGCGAATATGATGTTTCATTAATTACGAAAAATCAATACGGCTGTACCGACACCATGTTGCAGGAAACAGAAGTACATTATTTGCCAACAGCCGAATTTGAACATTCATTGGCCTGCGAGAGTGATCCCATAAACTTCACTGACCTGTCGGATGGATTTGATGAAGAGATCGTGGAATGGGATTGGTTTTTCAATGATCCATTCAAAAGTGGTGATACATCCGATGCGCAACATCCCGACTGGATATATGCTGAACCAGGAAGCTATACAGCCCGGCTGGTAATTACAAATGCAAACGGATGTGTGGATACTGCTTATCATGATATTGTTGTAAATACAATTCCAACTGCCAGCTTCAATTTGATAGGCCATCAGGATAATATGCAGGGGTCTGTTCTGCTGGAAGATCACTCTTTTGACGCAGTTGAGCACCACTGGACCTTTGGCGATGGATATGAACTATGGGGAGATACCCCGCCAATAGCTCATATTTATGAGCAGGAAGGAGCCTATGATGTCATGCTCGTGGTATGGAACGAATTCGGCTGTACCGATACAGCACTTTCGAATTTTGAATTCATGTTTAAAACCCTCTTCATTCCCAGTGCGCTATGCCCTTCTGCAAACGATCCGCTTGTAAAAGTATTCAAGCCACTTGGACGCAATCTGCAGGAGTTTCACATTGCCGTACATGATACCTGGGGTACTTTGCTATGGGAAAGCAGGAAACTTGATCCCTTTGGCAAACCTGTAGATGCCTGGGATGGAACCTATGAAGGAGAATTATTGCCGACAGGCGTTTATATATGGCGTGCAAGCGCCAGGTTTAAAGATGGTACTATTTGGGAAGGAAGTGTAATTGGAAATAATGAGGGAAGCTCAAATAATACACACGGAGTTGTAACCTTAGTAAGATAATAAAGAAAAGAAAACATATCGCTATGAAAACATCTGGAAAGTATGTTATGAAAGGAATAGCAATGATTACAGGACGATTGAAGGTCGCACTGTTATCTCTGTTTGTTTTGTTGTTCATTGCTCCATCCGTGGAAGCACAGGATAACCAATATTCACAATTTACAAACCTGCCGATCTACTACAATCCGGCCTATACCGGATTAGAACAGGGTATGCGGGCAAAGTTTGCGTATCGCAGGCAGTGGGTGAAAATGCCCCACGATTTCAAAGCGATGAACTTCAATACGGATATTGCCGCAAGGGGGATTCCGGGGTCCGGAGGACTTGGAATTATGTTCGACTCCCATAATGAAGGTGGAGGATTGATAAAAAGAAACTCTTTTGGACTGAACCTGGCAGTGAGGATCCCGATCATGGAAAATGTGGTCTCACAATTCGGGATGGCAGCAACCTTTGTTCAAAAATATATTGACTGGTCGCGTCTGGTTTTCAGTGATCAGCTGGATGAAAACTATGGGAATATATATACTTCTGATTTTGTTCCTCCAAGTTCAAATAAGGTTAACTTCCCGGACTTCACTATTGGTGGTCTTTTCCGTTTTAAACGTGATGCCGGACGCGAGTCGACGGTGATCGGTACCTTCGGCCTGGCCATACATCACCTTTTTGAACCCAATGAATCCTTTATCAACATGGAGTCAAATTTACCGATCAAATTTGTTGGGCTGATAGATTTCCAGGTACAACCCGATGAAGGCGGACGTAACAGCAGTAACGGATTTAAGTATAACCCGGCCATCATCTACATGAATCAGGCCGGTATGGATTCATGGTCTATAGGGATGAATGTTTATAAATTCCCTCTTTATGTAGGTGCCTGGTACAGGAGCAGCGAGTTTCAATTTCTGAATAATGATGCACTGATCGTACTGATTGGCCTGAATTCTAATTTTGGTGGTGATACACGTATGAAACTTGTTTACAGCTACGATGTTATGCTTACCGATCTTACCAAAGCAACAGGTGGATCTCACGAACTAACCCTCATCTTTGAAATGGATGATATGCGACTATTTGGTAATAACCCAGGGTTTAACCATAACAGGATGGATAGGATGGGTCGTGAAGTAGAATGTTCATCATTCTAAGGTACCCTTTATGCTGCACTTGTAACCCAACATCATTCTGCCGGCGGCTTCACTTTCCGCTTAGCACCAATTGGTATTTCAGCAAACAGGTATAAAGCTGAATTGGTAGCGCTTCCATACCCATCTTTGAATACTTCAAGCAGGCCGTAATAATAACGCACACCCAGGTTCATCATAGCCCCGTAGCGAAATTTATACCCCATGCCCGCCGTAACACCTGCGTCAATGCGCCGGTACCAGTCTTTCGTATTATTCTTAAATATCAGGTCGCCATCATTGAATATCGTATTCGTAAATTCATCGGTGGCTTTATGCCTGAGGCCCAGTTGTGCGCCTGCCAACACAAACAGATTGCTCTTAAACCTGTATTTTACGCTTAAGGGGACCTTGAAGTATTGTACCTTTCTGTTAATACTGCCTCCAAGCATTGTGCTGTCAAGATATGCATCATCTAATGAATATAAGGCAACATTGGAAGCTCCCATAGCCGACTTAACCTGGCAACCGGTATAAAAATACCAGCCTGTTTCCTCTTTTAACCGTATATCGAAATAAAAACCCAGATTAAACTGATTCAGGCCTTTTGAGCCTTCCAGCTGATACATGTAAGTCCTGTTCAGGCCACCAGTCAGCCCAAATTCAATTGCACCATTGTTTAACTTATCACCCAGTAATATAGAAATCAGGATCTGTGACCGGGCAGGGGTAGAGATAATACTTATAAGCATTGCCAGAACAGCAATTGATATTATTTTGCGGATTTTCATTTCATGCTCAGATCAGTATTGTATAAAGCTACAAAACTAATTGAATACCGGGTGCATTGGATTATGGCAAGGTAGCTTTAAACGCATTATAGGTGTCAACATAAGTATTTCCCTCTTTGCCACCAAGGTTCTCCCAGACTTCATTGATCATTTCAATACGGTTTTCGGGAGAAGGGTGTGTACTCAGAAATTCCGGTGGACGAGGGGCGTCATCAAGTTTGATAAAGAAGTCGGCAATACCCCTGGCGTCATATGAGGTCTTATATAAATAATTAACCGAATATTCATCGGCCTGGTATTCGTGGTCACGGCTGAATGCCAGTGTGCCCAGGCCATAAGCCAGGCTGGCAATGATCTCCGTGAGCTGTCCTGGCGACTGTCCCAGAAGGATCGAAAGGAGGATCTGCACACCATAAGCTTTGGTGAGCTGATTGGTGCTGTGCCTCAAGTCTGAGTGAGCCATTTCGTGGGCCAAAACACCTGCGAACTGAGCTTCGTTATCCAGATATTTGATGATCCCTGTATAGAAATACAAATAACCACCGGGTGTAGCAAAGGCATTCAGCATTGTATCATTGTCAATGATATAGATCTTCCATTCAAACACATCTTCATAATATAGTAAGCCGGTATTTAAAATGGAATCACGAATGCGATTAATATGTTGATATGCATGAGCATATGTTGCCTGATCCAGCACAGGGAATTCCTGGGGATTAGCCGCAATTTCTGCTTCCATGGCCTGGCCAAATGCGATATCATCCTCGACAGAAAAAACATTAATGATACTTTCTTCGCTATCCTTTTTACACGAGGAAGTTACCATTAACAACAGTAAAAATGAAAATAGAAGAGTGATCCGATGCGTTTTCATAATGGTCTGATTATATTATAATAACTAATATATTAAACGTAAATGTACAAAACAAGTGCCTTTTTAGCAAGGATTAGTTTTCGTATAACGGTATAACGGATTTATACCATTTCTATTTTTAGAGATTTTGACATTTAATAGCATTCAGGCCCTCTTTTCTTTGCCTCCCCTGAAAAAAACTTCCACCTGGCAACAAGTGAAGCCGAAAATCTGTTCGTTTCTCCGCTTATGGAAAGAACATCGATCGTGCTCACATACACATCCATAAAGTATGTTTTATAACCCAGGCCAATTGCTCCTCTCGAGATCCCCAGGAAATCATAAGTGTAGCCTCCGATAAGAATGGGCCAGGTGGGTTTGTAGCGATATTCCATACCAAATGAAAACCTTGGGTTGGTATAATTTGATGGTTGATTGTTCAAGCCCTGGTTATAATCAATGCCTGCCAATAATTCCCCGGGAAAGCTGTGAAACATATCCTGAAATTTTAATGCAACACCCAGGCGAAGAGCTGCAGGTAAAGGAGTGTTAAACGTATTCGACCTTTCACTCACCAGACTGATATTATGTGATAATGAATCAATATCTTCGTACTGGATCACCCCGCTAATATCAATATATCCTTCAAATTCTGATTCTGTTGCAGCTCCACTCCAGGAGATGCTGCCAAGGTCAGTAAGGGCAAGCCCAAGGATAAAACCATTCTGTAACTCAGCCCCTGCACCAAGGTCAATTCCGAAGCCTTTTCCGGCTGGATGGAGGTTGAGGAAACCCCGGGGCGCTCCATCCTGATTTGTAAATGCATTTAGGGGCTGCAGGTCCTGAGAAAACGAATATACGGCCGTGGCATCGTAAGAACCTGAAAGTGTTTGAGTAGCCGTGCTATAATTAACATCGGCCGACAACCCAATATCTGTATAGGCGTAGGTGGCCACATATTTTAGGGTAATGCCCCCTGAAAGGCTTTTTAAAAAGGCAGGGCCGTCGCTATATATGTTATGATTGTTTTTTATAATATATCTGCTGTATGATAAAGCATATGTTCTGATCCACCATGACTTGAAAGAAAAATTATCCAGGGAGAAGTTTCCATCAGGGATTTCGCTTCCATAGTTCACTTCCAGAATAATGTCAGGGATATCCATAAACGAAGTAAGATAATCTGACATTGAGAATGCAAAGCTGCCAATATGATCTCCGGG
>JBDLIJ010000074.1:0-13437 GCA_039714935.1 Bacteroidota bacterium
TAAGATCAGCAAGGTCCTGGCTGCTGGCTGTAAGAATAAAAGGATTCCTCCCGTAGATCTCGTCCATGAGGAGTATAAACGCATCAGCAATGCGTCCATGCATTTGTTTTTGGGTCAGGTTAATGAATTTGCTGAAATTATTTATATTATTGAGATTGCTTCCTTTTAACAGATCGCATGCAAATTTATGGTTCTTTTCAATCAGATCTTCTATGATCTTTGTGTCAATCAGGCAGGCTGAGGTATCTTCCACTGCAGCAACAGAAAAATGATGACGATAATCAACAAACATCCCGGGTCCGCCGATCATGGTAACGGGTTTGGCAAAGGATAAAATAAGATTTCGTTTATTGAGACCTTCTATATACAGTTTCACCAAGCCATCTGTTATGCAGGCTACATGCGTGAGAGGAGAGCCCTGCTTAAAAATTATTTCCCCTTTGTTAAAACTAAGTTCATAGCGGTGGCCGTTTACAAAATCAAGCTCATCTTCATTTAGCAAAGCAAAAATATTTCCCCGCTTGTTACAAAGAGTACAGTTCATTTTAGGTTTACAGTTAGGCATACCGGGGATTTCTTTATTCTGAAAGGTCTGGATTTGATAAAATATCGTTTGGGTTCACCGGCCGGTTTTTGATGATCTTCATACGCTCGTCCAGGAGCTTATCTACTTCTTCTTCGCTTAAGCCCGGCTTTTTTAACATTTCATCAATTTTGCTAACGTCATCCGGGACTTTAATTTCTTCTATTTCAGTCTCCTGTTCAATGTCAAGTTCGCTGATGTCGTCGCCAAGCTCCCTCTTTAACTGGTCTACAAGGCTGGCGATCATGGCCTTGACCGGCTCCCCGAATTTGTCAAGTAATTCCTCGGAAAGCTGATCACGCATATTTTCGTAATTGCTTAATAAAAATTCAAAGTTTTGATAAAAATTCTTGTCAATGCCATGTATATCCTCAATAGAGGATCTCTCCTTCAACTTCTTGAACAGTTTAATAAGCAAATCAAGATTTTCGTTAAACGACCGTTCTTCACTACCCATATTGCTTTTTTTACAAATTTACATTATATTATTTTAACGGAGCTTACATCGTTTCATTGTATATCTTTGTTGTATTAAGCTCGTTTAATATAAAACAATGAAAACTTCACTTTGGTTTATTGTTATTGCATTATTCATCAGCTTTGCCGCACAGGCCCAGGAAAAAAATATAAAGATCACAGATGAAAAGTATGAGGAAGAAATTCTGCTTGGTTACTGTGATCGTGAAGGATTACAGTACGGAGAATTCGGAGAAAGTTATGATCAAGAATATTCCGAATATGATGCTAGGCGAAAAGCAGTAAGAAAAATAAAAAGAACAAAGCAGGATTATGAAATCGTACTGGTACTGGCTACATGGTGCCACGACAGCAAAGAACAGGTGCCCAGGTTTTTCAGGGTACTGGATGAAAGTGGCATCCCGGAAGATATCATGACAGTGATCTGTGTTGATGGAGAAAAAGCCGGCGGTGAAGTTTCAGTAGAGAGCTATAACATTGAACGTGTCCCGACATTTATCTTTTTCCGTAATGGAGAGGAGATTGGAAGGATTATCGAAACACCGGAAATGTCGCTGGAAGAGGATATGCTGGAGATCGTTTATTGAGTTTTGAGTTTTGAGTTTTAAGTTTTAAGTTTTGAGTTTTAAGTTTTGGGTTTTGGGTTAATTTAAGATTGATTCTTTATCTGGTACCAGGTGCTCTGAAGGTCGTGAACATGAAATTAATTAACAGTATAAATGACATTCAACAGGAGGTCCTGAAAATAAGAAAGAAGGGACTGTCAGTGGGTTTTGTTCCAACGATGGGGGCTTTGCATCAGGGGCATTTATCACTCCTTGAACGGTCAATGGCAGAAAATGATGTCAGCCTGGTCAGCATCTTTGTGAATCCCATACAATTCAATAACAAGCAGGACCTGAAGAAATACCCCCGCACACTGGAAGATGATGTAAAAAAACTGGAACGGGCAGGCTGTGATATCGTTTTTGCTCCTTCCGTGGCTGAGATGTATCCGGAGGAAGTGAGGACTACGTATGACTTTGGCATGCTTGAAAAACTCATGGAAGGAGAACGCCGTCCGGGCCATTTTAATGGTGTTGCTGTGGTGGTAAAAAGACTATTTGATGTGTGCATGCCCGATAAAGCATATTTTGGTGAGAAGGATTTTCAGCAACTATCGATCATACGTGAGCTGGTGAAGAAAGAAAATTTATCTGTTGAGGTTGCAGCCTGCCCCATCATCAGGGAATATGATGGCCTGGCCATGAGTTCCAGAAATGTAAGGCTCACCAAATATGAAAGGACCATTGCTCCCATTATCTTCCATACTTTATCTCAAATGAAAGAAGGAGTGCAGACGCTCTCTGTCGCACAGGTTCTTTCTGAGGCGAAGGAAAATCTGGATCAATACCCCGAGATAAAAATTGAATACGTACAGATTGTTGATGAAAATACACTTTTAGCTGTCAACACATGGGACGAAGCGCAGCAAATACGTGCATTTGTGGCATTATTCCTTGGCGACGTACGCCTTATCGATAACATGAAAATGTCCTGAACCCCTTCTGCTTACACGATATCGGGCATCTTGTGCCTGCGCATAATATACAAATTAATTGCGTTTCTGTTCCTATTTTTTATACTTTTGTGATGAAATGCAAATCGAAGTACTGAAATCGAAAATCCACCGGTGTACGATCACCGAGGCAGACCTTCATTATGTTGGCAGTATTGCCATCGATGAAGATCTGATGGAGGCCGCTCATTTAATCGAGAACGAGAAAGTCCATATATACAATATAACTAACGGAGAGAGGCTTGAGACTTATGTGATTACGGGAGAGAGAGGCTCGGGGATCATTTCCCTGAACGGAGCCGCGGCACGAAAGGCTGCAGTCGGCGATCTCATAATCATTGTTTCTTATGCTTCAATGGATCCTGATGAAGCGGCAAAACATAAGCCCGCAATCATTTTCCCTGACACCAATAATAAGTTAACATAAGTGAAGAAGGTATTGTCTGTATTCAATTATCTGGTATTCCTTCTTCTGGGGGTATTGTTCCTTTGGCTTGTTTTCAGAAACGTGAATGGCAAGGAGATCATAGAAGAGATACTCCATGCTGATTATCTGTGGATTTTCTTAGCTATGCTGGCCGGCTTGTCTTCACACATTATTCGTGCTGCCCGCTGGAACCTGCTTATAAACTCCATGGGGCACACAACAAAGCTTTCTACAACCTTTTACGCTGTCATGACAGGCTACCTGGCAAATTCTGCAGTGCCCAGGCTCGGAGAGGTCACACGCTGTGGCGTGTTAAGTAAAAAAAGGAATATCCCGTTTACAGAATTGTTGGGTACGGTGATCGCCGAGCGGATCTTCGACATGATCATGCTGCTGCTGATCATCTTCTTCGTGATACTCTTTCAACTGGGCCTGGTTGGTGCGTTTGTCGATAAATATGTGTTTACCCCACTGTTTTCAAATTTTGAAAATAACTTTGTCCCTATCCTCATTATCCTTGGTATTTTTGTAGCTGTCCTTCTTATCATGTTTCTTTTGTGGAAGAAATACAGGCGATCACTTGACAAGTATAGCTTGTACAGAAAGATCTCTAAATTTGCAAAGGGCATGGTCGAAGGGATAAAGACGATAAAAAAGACTAAGAAAAAAGGACTTTTCTTGTTTTATACTGTGATGATCTGGGGACTATACAGCGTTATGGTTTATCTGCCATTTTATTCGCTGGAAGCAACATCACACCTTGATTTTGGCGATGCGCTGACGGTAATGAGCATTGGCAGCCTTGGCATTGTGGCACCCGTCCCCGGAGGAATAGGGACCTATCATTTCATTGTAAAAGCTGTTCTCTTTGAACTATATGGCATCCCCCAGGCTTCGGCCGCTTCTTTTGCTACCATTACACATGCCGCTCAATCAATCATGATCATAGTTATGGGAGGACTGTCCTTCCTCATGTTGTTTCTTCAAAAAAATAAATCTGACAATGAACCATCTTGAACATATAAAAGCAAAGATCTTCAACATGGATAAGGCTCTTGACTGGCAGCTTGCCGTCTGGCGCTTCCATGAGCATAAGATTGTTTTCACCAACGGTTGTTTCGACCTCTTGCATCTTGGTCATGTCGACTACCTGGCAAAGGCTGCTTCTGAAGGGAGCTTACTCATCATAGGTTTGAATACCGACGAATCTGTTCATCGCATCAAAGGTGATTCACGGCCGATCAAAGATGAAAAGTCAAGGGCCCTGGCCCTCGCCGCAATGGGCTTTGTGGATGCTGTTGTGTACTTTGGTGATGATACTCCTCAAAAGTTGATTGAAATAGTGCAGCCGGATGTGCTGATTAAAGGGAATGACTATAAGATTAAAGACATCGTTGGGGCTGATGTAGTTGAGAAAAAAGGGGGCAAGGTAGTTACGATGGACTTTATTGAAGGCTATTCAACCTCAGCTATTATTGACAAAATCAAAAATCAATAAGCCCGACTTTTCCCGGAATAGCAGGGATGTAGTATTTGTGGTTGAATTGATAGCCGGGTCAGAAATTGATTATTCATTTTAACATGGCCAAAGCACAAAAAATATTTTTCTGTCAGAACTGTGGGGCTCAATCTCCCAAGTGGATTGGCCGTTGTCCTTCATGTGGTGAGTGGAATACCTATGTTGAGGAGGTTGTGAAGAAAGAAACAAGCCGGGAAACATCCCTGGGTAAAATAAAGCCGGCAAGAAAGATACAGCCAACCCCTATTGATAAGGTTACAGCAGGTAAAGAAGAGCGGATCAACACCGGGACTGTGGAGCTGAACAGGGTGCTTGGCGGAGGCCTGGTGCCTGGTTCATTGGTGCTGATAGGTGGAGAACCCGGAATTGGGAAGTCGACCCTGATGCTACAGGTGGCCTTGCTGTTCAAAAACCGGAAGATACTGTATGTCACAGGGGAGGAAAGCGATCAGCAGATCAAAATGCGGGCCGACAGGCTGGGAGCAACAAACCCCGACTGCTACCTGCTGACGGAAACCAATACGCAGAATATTTTCAGGTTTCTTGAAGATCTTGATCCCGGTATACTGGTGATCGATTCCATACAAACATTATATACCGACCATATAGATTCATCTCCCGGAAGTATCTCCCAGATCAGGGAATGTGCGGCAGAACTGCAGCGTTATGCCAAGTTTACGGATACTCCTGTCATCCTTATCGGACATATTACCAAAGATGGTATGCTGGCCGGCCCAAAGGTGCTGGAGCATATGGTCGACACCGTATTACAGTTTGAGGGTGACAGGAACTATGAGTTCAGAATATTGCGCTCGGTAAAAAATCGCTATGGCTCAACATCGGAACTGGGTATCTTCGAAATGACCGATAAAGGGCTTCGCGAGATACATAACCCTTCCGAGATCCTTATTTCACAGAGGGACGAAGATGTAAGTGGTGTGAGCGTGGCAGCTACCATAGAAGGACAGCGGCCTATGCTTGTTGAAACACAGGCTCTTGTGGGAACGGCCGCCTACGGAACACCACAGCGATCAGCTACGGGCTATGATGTAAAACGCCTGAACATGTTGCTTGCCGTACTGGAGAAACGTGCCGGCTTCCGCCTCGGCGTGAAAGACGTATTCCTGAATATTACCGGAGGCATCAAAGTTGACGACCCGGCCATCGACCTGGCCATCATCAGTGCAGTGATGTCGTCAAATGCCGATATCCCGGTGCCACAGCAATATTGCTTTGCCGGCGAAATAGGACTCTCCGGCGAAATTCGCTCCGTAAACAGGATCGATCAGCGTGTGGCTGAAGCAGACAAACTGGGATTTGAAAAAATATTTGTTTCTGCCTATGCTAAAAAAAGCATCGACCTGAAGAAGTATAAAGCAGAGATCGTCTTTGTTAAGAAGATAGAAGACCTTATTAAAAAGCTGTTTGGCTGATTTAAACACTTTCACATCTTATGACAAAAATTATTTCCTATAATGTGAACGGCATCCGCGCCGCAATAAGAAAAGGATTCCTTGAATGGCTTACCCAGGTTGATGCAGATATCATTTGCATACAAGAAACAAAGGCGCAACCCGATCAGATCCCAATATTTGATATTGAAGCTTTGGGATATCGAAGCTATTGGTTTTCTGCCCAAAAAAAAGGATACAGTGGGGTTGCTATTCTTACAAAGCAAACACCTGATCATGTTGAATATGGAATGGGAATTCAAAAATATGACAATGAAGGACGTTTTATACGAGCCGACTTTGGTGACTTCAGCGTGGTAAGTGTTTATCATCCCTCAGGCTCCAGTGGCGATGAACGGCAGGCCTTTAAGATGACATGGCTGGATGATTATCAGCATTACATTGATAAACTTAAAAAGGAAAAACCAAACTTGATCCTGTCCGGTGATTATAACATTTGTCATAAACCCATTGATATTCATGACCCGGTGAGAAATGCAAAGAGTTCAGGCTTTTTGCCGGAGGAACGTGAGTGGATAGGCAAATTCATCGACAGTGGTTTTATTGATACTTTCAGACACTTCAATGAAGATCCACATAACTACACCTGGTGGAGCTACCGTGCCAATGCGAGGGCGAAAAATCTTGGCTGGCGTATCGATTACCACATGGCAAGCCTTCAGATGGAGAAGAAATTAAAAAGATCAGTTATTCTTCCTGATGCTCTTCACTCTGACCATTGCCCTGTCGTTCTCGAAATTGAACCGTAGTAATACCGTCAACTGTCAACCGTCAACCGTCAACTTTCCAATATTTGCTGTATATTCGCAGCGCACAAACAGTTTATGAGAAAGGTATCCGTACTACGGCGATTTTTACTCTGGCGGATCAAGCATGTCAGCCAGCGCAATTTCATTATGATCCTCAGTGTGGTCATAGGCTTTTTGGCCGGACTGGGGGCGGTGCTCATCAAGAATGGCGTACACCTGATCAAAGACCTGCTCACAAGTAACCTGGTTATCCATTATCAGAACTACATGTTTTTTGTGCTCCCCGCCATCGGAACCCTGATTGCGATACTATATATTCGTTTCGTTGTAAGGCAACATGTAGGACATGGCATTCCCAGTGTTTTATTTGCCATCTCAAAATCGCATGGGGTCATCAGGCGGCATAATATTTTATCTTCCATTATAACATCCGTCTTTACTGTGGGCTTTGGCGGTTCAGTAGGCCTGGAAGGCCCGACTGTTGCCACAGGAGCCGCCATCGGTTCAAACCTGGGCCAGATGTTCAGGCTAAATTACAAGCAGATAACGCTTCTGCTGGGGGTGGCCAGTGCGGCTGCCATGTCGGCAATCTTTCAGTCGCCCATCGCAGCAGTGGTATTTGCCATTGAGGTGATCATGATCGATCTGACAATGGCCTCACTGATCCCATTGCTGATCGCCTCGGTGACCGGGGTGTTAACATCTTATTTCTTCCTGGGGCAGGCGGTGATGTACCCTTTCGAAATCAATGTGGGCTTTGCCCTGAAAGACATACCCTATTTCATCCTCCTGGGCCTGCTGGCCGGACTGGTATCCGTTTACTTTACAAAGATGTACATATTCATCGAGTCAGGGTTCAAGAAGATCAACGTTTGGTATATGAAATGGATTACCGGTGCCGTGATCCTGGGGATACTGGTTTTTCTGTTTCCTTCGCTTTATGGAGAAGGATATGATGCGGTGAACTCCTGCCTCAAGGGCGACTATAGCCCACTGTTCAACAATAGCCCTTTTTATGGTTTTAAAGATGAGATCATCATGGTATTTTTACTGTTCCTGATGATCCTTTTCTTCAAGGCTATCGCTACATCAGTCACCTTTGGTGCCGGGGGAATAGGTGGCATCTTTGCGCCAACATTGTTTATGGGAGCCTATACAGGATTGTTTTTCAGCACCTTCTTAAAGTATCTGGGGATAGACCACCTGAATGCCAGCAATTTTGCCCTTGTCGGCATGGGCGGGCTTATTGCCGGAGTGCTGCATGCACCACTCACTGCAGTCTTTCTTATCGCTGAAATAACGTCCGGCTATCAGCTTTTTGTTCCCCTGATGATAACGGCAACAATATCTTATGCCACGATAAGGCTCTTTGTTAAGAATTCTGTATATACCCATCAGCTTGCGCGAAGGGGAGAACTGATCACCCACCATAAAGACAGAGCCATCCTGAGCATGATGACAGTAGACAAGCTGATCGAAAGGGATTTTAAAACCGTCATGCCTGACGATACCCTTGGTGACCTGGTGAAAGTGATCGCCGATTCAAAACGAAATATTTACCCGGTGATAGATGAACAGCAGACTTTCTGTGGCATTATCGTACTTGACGATATCCGGAATATCATGTTTAAACCGGAATTATATGATGATAAGTTTGTTAAAAGCATGATGTTTATGCCCGGAACATCTGTTGACCCGGGTGAATCCATGGAGGAGGTTGCTAAAAAATTCCAGGAAACACGCAACTACAACCTGCCCGTTATCAAGGATGGCAAATATATAGGCTTTATCTCCCGTGCTAACGTCTTCTCCGAATACAGGAAGCTGCTTCGCGACTTTAGTGATGAGTAGGAGTTACGGTACGGGGTGCGCGGATAAACCCAATTCACCCAATTCACCCAATTCAACTAATTCAACTAATTCAACCAATTCAACCAATTCAACCAATTCAACCAATTCAACTAATTCACCCATAGCACCATGTGCTAAAAGAGTGAAAATCTCACGTATCTTTTTGGATTCACGCGGACATCTTCAAGGAGGAGATGTAGTTGTTTGGCGGTTTCCTGCAGGTCATTGTAAAGATGTTCATCGTTCACCAGCATGCCGATACTTCCTTCGCCATTATTGATCTTATCAACAATGACAGCTACATCATCTGCTACCCGGTTGATGTTGGCAAAAGTTTCAGGGATCTGGGCCCTGGCCAGTGAATCAGACAAGCTTGAAAAGTTTGCCAGGATATTATCTATATTATCTTCATTGTTGCGTATTGTGCTTGAGATAGACTCCAGGTTAAACATAATATTTGCAAGCCTGGTTTTTTGTGAGGCCACAAGGGTGTCGAGGTTATAGGATGCACTTTCCAGGTTGGCAAATGTTTGCTGAATACTGGCAAGGCTGTTTGAAAGGTTTTCCTTGGCCTTTTCATTAAATATTGACTTGATGACTGTTACAACGGTGTCAATAGAAAGTATCAGCTCCTCTGCCTTTGCTTTTAGGGGCTGTATCTGCTGATTGACAGCTTCTTTCAGGCTTGCTTCAACCTTGGTGCTCAGTGTATCTCCTGTATTGATGAAAAGTGAGTCATCTCCAAGCTGGAGGTTGATGGCTTTTGATCCCATCAGGTCCGAACTGTATATCAGGGCTACAGAATTCTTCGGTATCGGGATGTGCGTCTCTATGGTGATCTCAACGATGATCTTTCCGGAAAATTCAGGTTCAAAATATATGTCGGAAACCTGCCCTACCCTCAAGCCATTGATGGAAACGGGATTTGCCTGTGATAAACCACTGACCTGATCATACACCGCATATACAACACGTTGCTCCTTGAAGAGGTTGAACCCCTTCAGGAAGCTGAATCCCCAGATAAATAATGCCAGGGCGAGTATGAAAATCAATCCGATGCCGATCTCTCTTTTATACTTCAAAATGCAGGGGTTTCTTACAAAGTTAACCTATTTTACTCACATATATTCAGTCGGGTTACAATATTACCATGATTTACCTGTAGTAAAAGTATTTGGAGATGGCCTATTGGCCGCTCAGCTTCCTGGCATCCTGAAGGTCGATCCTCTCATCATTATCGAAGGCAACGATGAAGGCATCGCGGTACTTTTTGCTCAGCCTGAGCTTATTTTGGATCCTGATAGCAGCCTCGTATGAGGATTCATTTCCGGAGGTATATTTGTAAATCCCATTATGCTTGTAAACTTTTACTTCATCTACACCTTTGAATCTGTCTGTTGATTTTTTTCTGGAGGATGATGTGAACTGAACCCTGAATCGGATTTCATGCTCTGCTATGTTTTCACCCTGCCCGCCTGAGGCCATCTTTGCATTGTTGTCAGGGTCTTCCATAATAATTTTATATTCTTTGAAGGCCCTGTAGATGGCAGAGGCAATATAGCTCTGGCCTTCTTCTGAGCGGAGGTAGCGTTCGTCGTTCGCATTCGACAGAAATCCCGTTTCAACAAGGATGCCGGGCATGGCTGTCTTATATAATACCCAGAATCCAGCCTGCCATACTCCACGGTCTTTACGTTTGGCCCTTTCACGAAACTGATCCTGTACCATGGATGCAAGGGTGAGGCTGCTCTCAAGGTAGGCATTCTGAAAGAGGGTGAGGGTGATATAATCTTCATCCCTGTTAGGATCAAAACCATCGTACATGTCGGCATAGTTTTCTTCCTTGAGCAGGGCAGCATTCTCCAGCTTAGCTACCTCCAGGTTAGCCTGGCTTTTGTGTAAGCCCATCACGTATGTTTCAGTCCCGTAAGGTCGTGAAGAATTATTGGCATTGCAGTGGATAGAGATGAACATGTCGGCCTCATTGTCGTTGGCGATCTGTGCACGCCTGTGAAGCTCAATAAAAACATCCGTCTTCCTGGTATATATCACCTCCACACCCGGCAGGTTCTTTTCAATGTAAGCACCGGTCTTAAGTGCTATTGAAAGGGCAATGTCCTTTTCTTTCACATAGCGGCCGACAGCTCCCGGATCTTTACCCCCGTGCCCGGCATCGATCACTACCTTACGTACCTTCTGTTGCGACAGGCCCGTCTGGGGCTGAAACAGAGCAATACAGAATATACCAAAAATTAAAGCAATACGTTTCACCTAAGGAATAATTTAGTTAGTTTTACATCATAAACACGGCAGTCTGCAGTCTGTACGGATTAAACTAACATTGCTGTAAATACAAAAGTAGTACTTAATTCAAAGTCAACAAAGCTGATTTGTTCACCAATTTATTAACAGCCAAGCGTCCAATATATTGCCTCCTGATAATAGGCTTGCTGCTGTATTCCTGTAAGACGACTGCACCACAGAAAGAGCCTCAGCATCCCAAAACTACTGATACGACAGGCATTGAACAGGAACTTGCTGTGCCGGATACCGTGATCATCAGAGATAGCATTGTCATGATTGCAGATACAGCCGGAATCGATAGCATAGCTGTTGATAGTGCGGGCCCGGACCCCAACATTTCTCCCAATGCCCTGAAATACCGTGTTGATTTCTCATCTGTCGACTCCCTTCATTTTAACATGAAAGAGCAGAAGGTATATATGTACCAGGAGGCAAGCATCAAATATGACGATATCGACCTGAAAGCTAATTATGTAGAAATGGACTTCGGTAAAACGGAGGTGTTTGCCAGCGGCGTAGCTGATTCGACGGGCAAAGAGGTAGGGCAGCCGATCTTTGTGCAGGGTGAGTCGGAGTTTCGGTCGAAGACGATGCGATATAATTATGAAACAAAGAAGGGCCTCATCAAAAATGTGATGACACAGGATGGCGAGGGCACCATATGGGGAGATGTGGTAAAGAAAATGCCGAACAATGAGACCAATATCAGCAGGGGCTCCTATTCAACCTGCCCGAGCTGTGAAAACAGGGACTTTGAATTCCGTTATTTTAAGTCCAAGGTCATCCCTGATAAACGCATTGTTACCGGGCCTGCCTACCTGGTGATTGAAGATGTTCCCACGCCCTTGTTCCTGCCTTTTGGATTTTTCCCCATCAAAAAGGGACAGCATTCGGGGGTTATCCTGCCTACCTGGGGCGAGTCGACACGCAGAGGGTTTTACCTCGAAAACGGAGGTTATTACTGGGCCATCAATGATTACATCGATTTTAAGATCGTAGGGGATATCTATACACTGGGAAGCTGGGCTATTAAACCCTCCACACGGTACAAAAAGCGATATAAATACTCCGGAAGCTTTGATTTTACATATGCTATCAACATCTCGGGTGAAAAAGGAACCCCTGATTATGTCCGCGACCGTGATTACCAGATACGCTGGAGGCATCAGCAGGACAGAAAAGCACGGCCAAACAGCACTTTTACCGCTAATGTCAACATGCGAAGCCGTAAGTCGAACTACTATAATCCGACAACGGCCCAGGACTATCTCTCAAGTACTTTTCAATCCAGCGTGGCATACCAAACCAGCTTCAGAGGGAAATATCATCTTACCATGAATGGCAGCCACAGTCAGAATACACAAACGGGCCTGATGACCATTACCCTCCCGGAGTTGTCGTTCAATGTAAACAGGTTTTATCCTTTCCGCAAGAAGACACGCACAGGAAAAATGCGCTGGTATGAAGATGTCAGTGTGAATTATACAACGAATTTCAAAAATACGGTGAGCATTGAAGATTCGCTGCTCTTTCAACCTGAGACCTGGGATAAGATGCAAAACGGCATCAGGCACAGCATCCCTGTTAGCAGCACCATCAAGCTGTTGAAGTATTTTACCTGGACCAACTCCATTAGTGTGAATGACCGGATGTACTTTAAAACCATAGAAAAGAATTGGGTGGACGACACCTTGTTCTCGGGTAATGATACCATCGTCGGATATGTCGACAGAGATACCATCACCGGCTTTAATAATGCTATTGACGGAAGCTTTTCATCTTCTGTCAGTACCCGCATCTATGGTATGTTCCAGCTCGGGAAAAACTTCCCGGTAAATGCCTTCAGGCATGTGATGACACCCAAGGTTTCTTTTACTTATACTCCCGACTTCGGGGATCCCTCCTGGGGTTATTACAAATCCTATTATGATCCCAAGCTTGATCGCGACGTGGAATATTCGATTTTCGAAGGAAGCATATACGGGACACCTCCGGGGAATAAATCCGGAAGGCTAAACTTCTCACTTGGGAACAACCTTGAGATGAAGGTGAAGTCGCGGAAAGATACCGTTACCGGAACCCGGAAGGTGAAGCTGATAGAGAATTTTACAGTCAATACCTCTTACGACCTGGCAAAGGATTCCCTGAGATGGTCGAAGGTGAAGCTCAGCGGACGGACAACGATCTTTCAGGGTTTTGACATTCGTTATTCAAGCAGTTGGGACCCCTATATCCTTGATTCGGCAGGAAGGTATAACCTGAACCAATATGAGTGGGATGTGAACAGGCGCTTATTGCGATTGGATCAGACGAGCTGGAATTTCAGTGCCAACCTGAGGCTGAGCCCTGATTTTTTCAAAAAGAAAGGAGACAAAACCAAGAGCCGCCAGGAGGAGCTGGAAGAACTGGCAGAGGACAATATGCTGTCGGATGAGCTGGAAAGCATTTATAATAACTATGACGACTATATCGACTGGGATATTAAATGGAAGCTGAA
>JBDLIJ010000075.1:0-13362 GCA_039714935.1 Bacteroidota bacterium
AAATCAGGGCTGCCTTCTGTTGCTGTGAAGGATATGGTGATACAGGAAAGGGAGACCGACCTTGTACTTGCTACCTTCGGCCGTGGTTTTTATATCCTTGACGATTATGCTCCTTTGCGACTGCTCAGCAATGACCTGCTTGATTCATCAGCATATATTTTTCCTGTGAAGGATGCTTTAATGTACACCATGACCAGGGGAAGGTACGGACAGGGGTCAACCCCTTATTATGGAAAAAATCCCGACTTTGGAGCTGTGTTTACCTACTATGTGAAAGAGGCTCCCAAAACCCTGAAACAGCTACGCAAAGAAAAAGAAAAAGACCTTGTTAAAGATAAGGAGCCTATACCCACGCCCACCATGGATGAACTAAGGGCAGAGGAGAATGAGATTAAACCCTATCTTATTTTTACCATTACAGACGAAGATGGTAATATTGTCAGAAATATTCATAAGAAATATTCAGAAGGCCTGCAACGGATGACCTGGAACCTGAGATATCCGGCCGGGGCTAATGTCAGGCTGCAAAATGATAAATATAACCCACTGGCCAATGACCGTGACGGAATGGCCGTGATGCCTGCTAAGTATTATGTTAGTTTGTCTGAATGGGTTGGGGGTGAAGTGCATGAGCTTGTGCCGGCTGTTGAATTCAATACTGTTGTGCTGAATAATGTCACCCTCCCTGCTCCTGATAGAACAGAATTATTGGCTTTTCAGAAGAAGACTGCAAAGCTTACACGTGCCATTTATGCCGCTCAAAGGATGACCTCTGATCTGATGAAGAGAACACAGTATGTGAAGCAGGCTATCAACAATACGGCGGATGCACCTCCTGCACTCCTGGCCAAAGCAATGGAAATTGAACACCGGCTTGATGAAATCAGATGGGCATTCTACGGACAGAGCCCCAGGGCAAGCAGAGAAGAAAACCGGCCGGCACCACCCGCTCTCAATGATAGGTTGGGAGCACTGGTTTATTCGCACTGGAATTCCACCTCCAGGGTCTCTGAGACCCAACATCAGATGTATGATATCCTGGCCGAAGAGTTCCCTCCCGTCCTGGAACAATTAAAGAATATTTCTGAGGTTGACCTCAAAGCACTGGAAGCAGAGCTTGATGCTATTGGAGCTCCCTGGACACCGGGAAGGATACCGGAGTGGGAAGATGAGTAAATGATATCCGATATCCGAAATCCGAAATCTGATATCTGATATCTACACCCTTTCCTCACAAAATTTCTACTTTAAGTATTTTTAACACATAGTTTTTGGAAACTAAATTCGTATTTAGTTTCTTTGTGTGCTTATATTATGAAAACTGATTTGAAAGAAAATTCTGACAAGCAAAGAAATCGTATCGCATGTGCATTTGAAAAGCACTTTCTACATTTTGGTTTTAAGAAAACAACGGTGGATGATGTGGCGGAAGAGCTTGGCGTAAGCAAGAAAACAATCTACAGGCTTTTCAGGTCGAAGGAAGATATCTTTAGCTTTATCATTAGCCGGAAAGCTGAAAGCAGAAGGGCTATGGTTGAAAAGGAGATCATGCATATTGGCACCGCAAGCGGTAAACTGGAAGCCATGATCCGGATCAACTTCTCAGAATACAGAAAGGTGAGAAAAAAGAAAGCGGGGGCACTGGACGACGGATTTCAGACAGAGATCGCTTCGCGTATTTTCAGGAAGACCTTCTTTAGCATGTTGAGCGATATATTAAAGAGAGGTATTGAGAACAAAGAATTTGAAGTTTGTGATCATGAGATGACGGTGAGGTACATACAGGCTCTTATCGGTGAAACGATCATGAGTGTCAGAGAAAACAGCGAATCACGGCCTGAGAATTTTCTCATATGTACCGTAAATAAAATGCTTGGAAAAAGTATATAACATATAGCGTGTTTTATTAATAGAATAATCATAAATCAAACGAAAATCATGCAAAGGAAAATAATCATAGTCGTTTCAATCATTGCCATCCTGGTGATATCATTTATGGCCATGTCCTATTTTGCGGGCCAGAAAGAAACTCCCGAAACAGAGATTCCTGCTGACGTAGCCAGGAAGGTTAAAACCATGTCGGTGAAATATGAACCGGTAAGCTATACAGTTACCTCTACAGGCCGCCTGGGCTCTCAAAGCTATGTCGATATCATCGCTGAAGTGCAGGGAGAGATCCTGCATGGGAATGTGGCCCTGAAGAAAGGGCAGCGCTTTAAAAAAGGAGATCTGCTTGTACGTATCTACGATGAGATCACCGACAATAATCTGAAAGCTGCAAAAAGCCGTTTTCAAAACAGCATCGCAAATATCCTTCCGGATTTTAAAATTGATTTTCCTGAAGACTATGATAAGATCAAAAATTTCTTTGATCAATTGAAGATTGACAAGCCCTTGCCTGAGTTGCCGGAGGTCACTTCCGATCAGCAGCGGATCTTCCTTGCCAGCAGAAATATCCTGAATGATTATTACACTATTAAGACCAATGAAATACAACTCTCAAAACACAGTATTTATGCCCCCTTTAGTGGTACTTTCACTGAAGTGATGCTGGAGGTGGGATCTATTGCCAACCCTGGCAGCCGTCTGGCCCGGATCATTAATACCGGAATGCTCGAATTGGAGCTTCCTGTACCGGTGCAAGATGTGAAATGGATCAATACAGCTGATAAAGTACTCATAAAATCAGAAGATGGCTCAGGTGAATGGAACGGCAAAGTGGTGAGGAAAGCTGATTATGTTGACAGAAAAACGCAATCTGTTAGTGTGTTTGTAAGTGTTCAGAATCATTCACAAAATCCGCTTTACGAAGGACAATATCTCCAGGCATCATTCGATGGTGAGATCACCGGCAATGCCATGGAGATTCCGCGCCGGGCTGTGTTCAATAGTAATGAAGTCTTTATCGTCTCCGACAGCACTTTGAAAAAGGCAGTGATCAATGTTCTGAAGATCAATCAGCAAAGCATGATCTTTAACGGTCTTGAAGAAGGTATTCACGTAATTGTAGAACCCCTGATCAATGTTGTAGAAGGTACTGTTGTTGAAATTTATTGATTCCCGGTAAATAGCTTATGTCATGATGAAAAAACTTGTTGCAACATTTATAAAATATCCCTTTTATGCGAATCTGATCATAGCCGTCCTGATTCTTGGCGGAGGTATCGGAGTGCTCAGCATGAAGAAATCTTTCTTTCCGGAAAGGTCAACCACAGAAATTATTGTCAGTGTAGCATACCCAGGTGCATCCCCCCGGGAAATGGAAGAAGGTGTTAGCATGCGTGTTGAGGAAGCGATCAGGGGCATCGTTGGGATCAAATGGGTGAATTCAACTTCCTCAGAAAATTTTGCTATCGTCAGAATAACAAGTACAGGCGATTATGATATTGACGAAATGCTGATGGAGATCAAGAATGCCGTTGATGGCATCACTTCATTCCCCGTCGATGCTGAAAAACCTATCGTATACAAACAAAGATTCAGGTCCAATGCACTTTTTATGAGTCTGGTGGGCGATGATCTTGACCTGTATACATTAAAAAATTATGCAGATGATATCGAACTCGATCTGTATAATTCAGGGGTTATGTCCCAGATCCAGGTCTCCGGCTATCCTGCTCTGGAAATTTCTGTGGAGGCCTCAGAGGAGGCCTTGCTGCGTCATAATCTCACCTTCACCGACTTATCTCGTGCAATAGCATTGAACAACAGGGATATTTCTGCCGGGATGATTCGTTCAGATGAAGAGGAGATACTGATCCGTTCAAGGGCAAAAACATACGACCCCGACGAAATAGGTGAGATCATACTCAGAGCCGATGCTGAAGGCAGATATCTGCGCATTCGTGATGTGGCACAGGTGAAAATGAAGTTTGCCGAAGTGCCCAGCGGAGCCTATATGAACGGGCGGAAAAGCATCTCCTTTCAGGTGTTTAAGCTCTCAAATGAAGACCTGGCAGAGATCTCTGAATTTCTTGATGATTATATTGAGGAATTCAATTCAAAAAACCGTGGAGTACAATTAAAGATAACATATAGTTTCCTTGATATGCTTGGCGACAGGCTGGAACTGCTATATAGAAATGGGGGCATCGGCCTGTTGCTGGTAATGATCTCTCTCGGCCTGTTCCTGAACCTTCGTTTGTCGTTATGGGTAGCCTGGGGCATCCCTGCTTCCTTTCTGGCTATGTTTATTATTGCTGCTCTTTATGGGATCACCATTAATATGATATCTCTTTTCGGGATGATCCTCGTTGTCGGGATTCTTGTTGACGATGGGATCGTGATCGCTGAAAATATATATACCCATTATGAACGGGGCAAAAGCCCGCAGCGTGCCGCATTGGATGGAACCATGGAAGTGCTGCCTGCGGTGACCACATCTGTAACCACCACGATTATCGCTTTTACGCCGCTGTTTTTCCTACAGGGGAGGATGGAGATGATGTTTGAAATGGCCTTCGTGGTGATATTCAGCCTCTTATTTTCCCTGGTAGAGGCATTTTTTGTGCTGCCTGCTCATGTGGGCTCAAACTTTGTACTTCGCAGAAGCAGTAAAAAATCACGCTGGATGAAGGTCCGGCGCGTACTCGACAAAGTGATGAACTTCATGAAGTGTTCATTGTATGCTCCAACACTTCGCTTCGCGATAAAATGGAAATATGTTTCCCTTATCACCCCCATTGCATTAATTTTGATTACGGTAGGCTTGTTTCGCGGAGGACAGATACAATCAACCTTCTTTCCTGCAATACCATTTGATTTTTTCAATATTAACCTGGCTTTTACTCCCGGGTCAGGAGAAAGGCAAACCTATGACTACCTGGTCAAATTTGAAGATGCAATGTGGGAACTCAATGAAGAGATCAAAGAAGCGTATAATTACCCCGACGGAGTGTTGAACTATACTTTTATTTCTATGGGAAATGCCTTCAACGGACAGGAGACAGGAGCTCATTCAGGAAATATTTTCGTGCTCCTCCGAAACCTTGAAGATGCGCCACTCAGCAGCTTTGAGATCGTTGAAAAGCTGCGTGAAAAAATCGGTCCTGTCCCCGAAGCAGAGAAATTTACCGTTGAAGGAAGGGCAACATTTGGTATTCCGGTATCGATCAGCCTGCTGGGTAAAGACCTGGATGAACTTCAACTGGCGAAAGGCTTTATGATGAAGGAGATGGGTAATATCAAAATCCTGAAAGATATCAATGATAACAACGCCATTGGTAAACGGGAGGTTCAGCTTGAGCTTAAACCAAAAGCATATTTCCTGGGCTTAAACCATAATGATATCACCGCTCAGGTACGCCAGGGGTTCTTTGGCGGGCAGGCACAGCGTTTGCAGATAGGAAAAGATGAGGTCAGGGTTTGGGTGCGTTATCCAAAAGAAGACAGGCTGAACCTAGGGCAGATGGAAGCCATGAAGATAAAAACACCCATGGGCGAGTATCCTTTGTCGGAACTGGCCAGCTATGATATCCGGCGCGGACCGGTGAACATACAACGCTACAATATGTCACGTGAAGTCAGGATAAATGCAAACCTGGTTGATCCATATGCCCCTGTTCCGCCCATTTTAGAAGAGATAAGAACAAATATTGTTCCCTCAATGCAGGAGATGTACCCCGGTATACGAGTGGAATACCAGGGACAGCAGCGCGACAGTGATGAAGCAATGGCAGACCTCGGTAAATATTTTGGTATTGCTTTTATGATCATCGTTCTGCTGATCATGGTCCATTTTAAATCATTCACACAGGGAAGCATTATCCTGATGATGATACCGCTTGGATGGCTTGGAGCCGTTTGGGGCCACGGAATTGAAGGATATCCCGTTTCTATGCTTACTGCCTGGGGAATGGTGGCCCTGTCGGGAGTGATCATCAATGATGCTGTAGTATTCCTTTCTAAATACAATACATTGATAAAGGAAGGCAGAAGCGTGGCAGATGCTGCTTTTGAAGCTGGCATTACAAGGTTCAGGCCCATTATTCTTACGACTATCACTACCACCGTAGGCCTTTATCCAATTATTATGGAAGGGAGCTTTCAGGCTCAGTTCCTGATCCCCATGGCCATCGCCCTTGCTTATGGGGTGGCGATCGGAACAGCATTCATCCTGCTCCTGTTACCTGTGCTTATACTGGTGCTCAGCGATATCAGATACTTCATGCACAAACTATGGACAGGTAAAGAGAAAACCAGAGAAGTGCTGGAACCGGCAAATATTTTTAGCAGAAGAACAATAGATTAATTAAGTGATTATCAGCATTGGAGAATAATAGATATGATGAAAATAAAATCAGTACTTATAATAGTTGGCTTGCTGCTGTCGGGTGTCAAGCTGCAGGCGCAGCAAATGGTGGAGGATATCAGCCTGGCTGATGCCATCGCCATCGGCCTGGAAAATAATTATCAGATCAGGATATCCGATGAAACGGTGAGGATAGCCGAAAACAATAACAGCTGGGGCGCTGCAGGCATGTTCCCATCCATCAGCCTTGGGGCATTTCAAAACAACCGCTATGACGATGCCGACAGTTATACTGCTCCTGGCGAAAGAAACCAATATTATACAAACAGGATCGCTCCCTATATTAACCTGAACTGGAACCTCTTTCGTGGGTTTGCTGTGCATATAACAAAGGATAAATTTGCTGCATTGCAGGAATATTCTGAAGGATATGCCACCATCGTCGTGGAGAATACCATTCAGGGGATCGTGCTTGCATATTATAATGCGCTCCTGCAGGAAGAACTACTTGGCGTGACGGAGGAAGTAAAAGCACTTTCACGCGACCGCTATAATTATATGACCTATAAAAAAGATCTGGGAAGTGCCGTTACTTATGAAGTTTTGCAGGCTAAAAATGCATACCTCAATGACTCAACAACAAGCCTGCTGCAGCAACTGAACCTGAAGAATGCATACCTCAACCTCCGGCTTCTTCTGGGCGAGGAAAGGGATATTGCTTATAAACTGTCGGATGAGTTCGCCGTGCAGACCTTTGAATATTCACTGGACACCCTGATGGCACAGATGCTTGAAAGTAATCAAAACCTGCAAAATCAGTTTATCAACCAGGAGATCCTGAAAAAGGACGTAAAGCTGGCAAAGAGTAACCTCTACCCGGTACTTTCATTGAATGGTGGTTTTGACCATGCCAATAACCGCACTAAATATGTTGATGCAGATCCGGCATATACCAACAGCCTCGACTACTATGCTAATTTTACGCTGAGCTTTAATCTTTTTAACGGGGGCAATGTGAGACGCGGGATTAAAAATGCAAGGATCAATGAACAAATTGGGGAACTGGAGATCGCAGAAATGGAGATCAGCCTGGGGAATTTACTGAAAAACAATTACGACCTTTATAACATCAGGAAGGAACTTTACATGGTTTCTGTGGCTAACCTGGAAAGTGCCGGGCTGAACATGGAGATCTCAACAGAAAAATTTCGCTCAGGTGCCATTAACTCATTTAACTACAGAGATGTTCAGGTCATCTACCTGCGGGCTGCAGCAGCCAAATACTCGGCGATCTTTAGCCTCATCGACATGCAGACGGAACTGCTTCGGTTATCAGGTGGAATCATAACGCAGTTTTGAGTTTTAAGTTTTGAGTTTTGAATTTGTTTAGAGCTTAGGATTTAGAGTTTAGGATTTAACGTGTAAATTATGAATGTCAGACCCAAAAAATCACTTGGACAGCATTTTCTTAGGGATCATAATATTGCCAGGAAGATAATCGCTGCCATACCCGAAAAGCCTTCTCTGATAGTGGAGATCGGCCCCGGTACCGGGATACTGACAAAGTATATTCTCGATCTTGACGGTATGCAGTCACTCTTTATTGAAACAGATAAAGAGTCTGTTGATTACCTCAAGCATAAGTTTCCTGCTATCACGGATAAGATTATTCATGATGATTTTCTCAAAACAGATCTTAAAGGGATCATTCACAGCCCTTATCAGATAGTGGGCAACCTGCCATATAACATATCAAGCCAGATCTTTTTTCGGATGCTTGAAGACCGTGGCCGCATGCAGTCAGCGGTAGTGATGATACAAAAAGAAGTTGCCGACAGAATTAGTTCCGGCCCCGGGAATAAGGTCTATGGCATCCTGAGTGTGCTCCTGCAGACATGGTTTGATATAGCGTATCTTTTTACCGTTTCTCCCGGCGTTTTCCACCCTCCGCCAAAAGTAAAATCAGCTGTTATCAGGCTGCTGAGGAATGATACAATCGATATTGGCTGTGATCCCGTATTCTATTTTAAAGTGGTAAAAGCAGGCTTCAACCAGCGCAGGAAAACACTACGTAATGCCCTCAAACCATTGCTTGCCGGAAAAGATGTTGGTGAAATAGAAGATCTTCTGAGTAAGCGCGCCGAACAACTCACCGTTGAGGAGTTTGTATATTTGAGCAAACAGCTTGTGTGAACATCGAACATCGAACATCGACAATCGACAATCGACAATCGACAATCGACAATTTACAGCTCATCTCCCCTAATCCCCCGAAACCTCCTCCTCGCATCAATAGTGTAAATGCTTCCCGGATAATTTGTAAGTAGCTCCTGGTACAGCTCCATGGCTTTTTGTTCATCTGTAAAGATCTCTTCATATAGCTGCGCCCTGCTATAAAGGGCATCATCGCCCAGGATGTCATCAGGGTAGCTGCTGTGCAGCTCTTGCAGAAGGGTGTCGGCCTCCTCATAACGGCCTTGTAGTATCCTGATCTCAGCCTTTTTGTAAAGGACCTCATCAAAAAGCGGGTGCCAGGCACTCAGAAGATTGATCCTGTCCAGTGCAAGAAAAGATTCGTCAAGCTTATTCTGATATAACAATAAGCCTGCCTGTGCATACAGGTAGAGGCCGGCAAAACTACTGTCGGCTTCCGTGTTATCGGCAATGAGCAGGGAAAGCTCCATGGCATCGTTGGCAATAAGTTTGGAGGTGGCAGATTTAAGGACATCAAGCTGTGCCTTGGCCCACCCAAATTCTCCAATGTAGTATGTAAGCCGTGCATTTTTAAGTTTGGCAAGATGCCCTATGGGTTCATTTTTAAACGACTTCTCCACCTGGGAATAGAGTAGTGTGGCCTCCCATTCTTCTCCCCGGAAAAGATAGATGTCGGCAAGCTCAAGCTTGCACTTTGCCCTGGCAATATTTTTAGGACCGGGAACCGCTATCGCCTGCTTCAAATTCAATATGGCTTCATCCTCTTTCGATAAGTGAAAAGCCTGAATATGAGCCAGGTCACGCATAAGCTGCATTGTTTGCTGATGAATCCCAAACTCATCAAGCGCCTCAATATATGCCTGTTCAAGCTCAGTCATCTCCTTTTCTTCAATCCTGATATTTGCAGATACCTGCTGGTAACGGGTTTCAAGAAAGCCAATTAGGCCATTCAGGTAGAGCGGAGCATCTTTCCCTTTATGAAGAATGTATTCGTAGGATTCGAGGGCCGCTTCATAATCAGTATTGGACAGGGCAAGCGATGCGACTTCCATCACGCGATAGCCATCTTCACTGAACCTTCTGTCTAGCGATTTAGCCTGTATAAAAGCAAAGGCAAAATCTTTCTGTTGTATCGAAAGCCACAGCAATAATTCATTCAGGTATACTTCATCAGGCGATTTCTGGTATCTAACAAGTAAGCTCTCCCTGAGGATATCCGGTAGCACATGTTCAATATCCCTTTTCATCGCGGTTTGCAGGCGATTTTGAACGTTTTCCCTGGTCTCAGGATTGCCTTCCACGTGATCAAGATAGGTCTCAACCATTTCAGGATAGTTTCCGTTACGCTCATATGTGGTGGCCAGTTCTATGTCAAAGGTATATTCTCCTTTTAGCAGCAGCTTACCCTGCTTGTACGTCCTGATGGCATACTCATTCTGGCGGCGCAAATAAAAAGCATTGGCGATCTGCTTGATCTCATTGATGTTAGGAGGAAGCTTTTTAATGACATCCTCAAATTTCCTCATGGCCTTCTCCGCTTCGGATGCATTGATGAATACCCATCCTAAGTCGACTTGGTATTGCAATTTCCCGGGATTATTTTTAGCATGTTTCTTTGCCACCTTTTCTGCTTCGCGGTATTCTTTCAGGCCCATTAAAGAGTATAGGTAGTAGTTGTAATTAACATGTGATGGGTCCTTACTGTAAAGGCTAGTAAAGATCTCCAGTGATTTTTCGTAGTCGCGGTTTTGATAGTATTGGATGCCCAGACGTTGATTCTGTCGTTTTTTTTCTTCCAGGGCAGGCTTGATCCAATCGGGATCCTGTGCATATATTTTATGGATCCCGCCGAACAGGAACAGAATGATCATAATATATACAAGTTTCTTCATGGGTAGCCAAATAAGTCTGGATGTTGCTTTACTCCCCGGCAGCCATCTCTATTTAAGAAATATGCTTAAATCCGGTATAATCCTGTAATACTGCCGGAATGGCGATGCCATCCTCCGATTGCATATTTTCCAGCAGGGCTGCAACTATCCTTGGTAACGCCAGTGCGCTGCCATTTAGTGTGTGTGCCAGCCTGGTTTTGCCATCCTCATCCCTGAACCTGAGCTTCATGCGATTTGACTGAAAGGCTTCGAAGTTAGATACTGAACTAACCTCAAGCCACCTTTTCTGAGCCGCTGAATAAACTTCAAAGTCGTAGGTCAGGGCGGAAGTAAAACTGATGTCGCCACCACAAAGCTTTAGTATGCGATAAGGTAACTCCAGCTTTTTCAGGAGGGAAGCCACATAGTTCCGCATTTCCTCCAGAACATCATATGATTGATCGGGATGGCATATCTGTACGATCTCAACCTTGTCAAACTGGTGAAGCCTGTTCAGGCCACGTACATGCTTGCCGTAGGAGCCTGCTTCACGCCTGAAGCAATTTGAATAGGCTGCATTCCTGATCGGAAGCTGATCCCTGCCCAGGATAACATCACGGTATATATTGGTGATCGGTACTTCGGCTGTGGGGATTGCATATAGCTTGTCTTCACCAATATAATACATCTGCCCTTCTTTATCGGGTAGATTTCCCGTGCCATAAGCTGAATCTTCATTCACAAAAAGCGGAGGCTGATACTCTTCATAGCCGGCTTTCAGTGCCTCATCAAGGAAAAAATTGATGAGCGCACGTTGCAACCTGGCTCCCTGGTTTTTATAAAATGGGAAGCCGGCGCCCGTAACTTTCGATCCCAGGTCAAAATCAATGATATCATATTTTTTGGCCAGGTCCCAATGAGGCAGGGCATCTTCAGCCAGCTTAACAGCAAAATCCTTCAGCTCAACCACCTCATTGTCTTTTTCACTGGTCCCGGAGGGAACGGTGGGGTGGGGGATGTTGGGCAGCAGGACCAGCTTTTCTTCCAGCGCTGATTTTATTTCTTCCAGCTCAGAGCCCAGGGCCTGGGTCTCTTTTTTTATTGTTGCCGTCTTTTCTTTCAGCGCATTGGCCTCATCACCCCTGCCGCTTTTAAAAAGCTTCCCAATCTCCTTTGCCAGGCTGTTGGCTTCGGCAAGGCCATCGTCAAGCTTTTTTTGTGTTTCCCTGCGTTTACGGTCCAGGTCACGGATCTCACCGACTAAGGCTTCCGCATCGAAATTTTTAATCCGAAGAAGTTCGACAACCCTTTTCGGGTCATCATGAATAATGTTTAATTGCAGCATGCTTAATTTTTTTCAAAAATATAAAACCCCTGTATAGATATGAAGTGTTTAACAAAAAAAAATCCTCCCCGGTAACCGAAGAGGATGATTTATATTTTTTATTAATCGCTAATATCTATTTGTCACCTTCAGCCTCATCAACCACAACACTGACATATGATCTGTTGTTCCTTCTCTTTCTGAATTCAACCTTGCCGTCAGCGAGGGCGAAAAGGGTATGGTCTTTACCCATTCCTACATTAAGGCCCGGATGATGTACCGTACCCCTCTGTCGGATGATAATATTGCCGGCTTTGGCAATCTGACCGCCGTAAATTTTTACTCCTAGCCGTTTACTTTCTGATTCACGACCGTTGTTCGAACTACCGGCACCTTTTTTATGAGCCATGATATATAGATTTAATGTGTTTCTTAATTATTTTTCCTTGCGCGCCGTAGCTTTAGCGAAGGCGAGCTGTTTCATTATTTGTCAGCTTTCTTTTCCTTTGGGGCTGCTTTAGGCTTAGCTGCTGTTTTGGGAGCCGCCTTTTTAGGAGCTGCCTTTGCAGCAGGCTTGGCTGCTTTAGGAGCTGACTTCTTTGCAGTAGCTGCTTTCTTAACAGCAGGCTTCTTTGCAGCAGTCTCCTTTTTAGGAGCAGCCTTTGCTGCTTCTTTCTTTGCAGCAGGCTTTGCCGCTTTTGGTTTAGCTGTCGCTTTCGGAGCTGCTTTTGGAGCAGATTCTTTCTTCTCTGCTGTAGCCTTGGCAGCAGCGGGCTTTTCAGCTTTCGCTGCAGCTGCAGGTACATTCTCAAGAATATCGTTGATAAGGATCCTGGACATATACTGCCTGTGACCATTTAACTTCTGGTATCCTTTTCTCCTCTTCTTCTTAAAAACAAGAACTTTATCACCCTTCATGTGCTCCAGCACTTTTGCACTGACTGCTGCACCCTTGATATTTGGAGTGCCTACCTTGACTTTTCCGTCATTGTCAATCAGTAATACATCTGAAAACTCAACTTTAGAGCCTTCTTTTGCTTCGAGCCTGTGAACGAAGATCTCCTGTTTTTTTTCAACCTTGAACTGCTGTCCGGCTATTTCAACTATTGCGTACATTATCTTCTTCTTTATCTGAACTGTCAAAAATGGAGTGCAAAATTAGTAATTTTTTTTATTGTACAAAGAGATTATCCATTTTTTTTGAATTTTAATTGCCTGGTGTTGACCAGAAATACACCCCCCAGGATCAGAAAAATCCAGGCCAGGTAATTCCATTCAAGACTTTCCCCGTCAATGATCCCCCAGCCGATCGCTACTATGGGTATCATATAGGTGACTGATGCTGCAAAAAGGGCGCTGGTCATTTTGATCAGTTGATTGAAAAATATCAATGCAATGGCGGTGCCCATGATTGCCAGTATAGAAACATACCCCAGGCCTTCCCATGCTGCAGGATTTACGCTGAGCTGATGAAGGAAGCCTGTGAAGAAAAATAAATATATTGTAATGGGCAATCCGATGATCAGGAAGCTGACAGACGTGATAGAAATGGCATCCAGATCTTCGAGATGTGTTTTGAGGATGTTCACAGCCGTTGCATAACAAATGGTTGCCAGTAGAATAAAGACGGCATAATTGAAATTGAAAATAAAACCACCACTACCACTATAATGTATAAGCCCCACTGCCCCTGCCAGCCCTGC
>JBDLIJ010000076.1:0-13323 GCA_039714935.1 Bacteroidota bacterium
TTATTTATAAACTATATTGCACGCTGTCAATTATATTCTACATTCTGACATATGCGAGGCAATGCTGAGTAATATTAAGCTCCTGAACACATCCTGAGCTTAGCTATTATTCACCAGCAAAAATTAATTTCGATGTTTGTACGAATTGGGTTCCCTGCTTGTCTGTAACGTACATCCTGTATATATAGATGCCATTGCCCAGCTTCCTGCCTCCCTCATCCCTGCCGTCCCATTCTATAGGGCTGATACTTAATCCTTCAGCTGCTGAGAAATGCCTTATCGTTCGTACATGCTGTCCGTTAACATTAAATATCCTGAGCTCAATATCAAAGTTGCTGCCAGCTTTGTTATGATCAAACACAAAATAGGTAACATCATGAAATGGATTGGGATAATTATATACCCTGGTCAATTTAACCGGGCCATTAACATTTACCTCAAACTGAATTGTTTTCTCAGAAACATTATTCATATTATCCCAGGCCTTCAAAGTGAGCGTATGCAATCCGTCTTCCAGCCCTGACAGGGGATAACTCAGCCATCCCGAGTGGTAGTTATCCATATCAGGATCAAAAACACTGTTCAGGACAACTGCGCTTTCCGGGTCATCATCCAGGATAAGCGTGATATCCCTTCCTATTCCGTTTCCTGTGAAGCTGATACCATGTTCATCGAAAAGATATGCGAGGAAAACCGGTTCGCTGTCTGTAAATCCTCCTGTAACAAAATCCGTATTGTTCATATACAGGCTCAGGTCCGGACCTTCATTATCAGGGGTATAATCATTGTTCACACCCCCGACTTTTACAAAACTATAGCCATGAGCATCACGTAAGTTGATGGTATCATATGCATAATAGCTGAGCTTCCCAAAACCAACCTTTGTGATCATGTTCTGTGGCATGAATAAAGTAAAAGTAAAGAGGCCATTTTCAATGCTGACTTTACTTTCAGCAAGCTTTTGTCCGGGCACATTAAACTCGTGTGGCATGGATCCGTTATCATTGCCGAGGGTTGACAGGCTTATTTCTTTATCAAAGATCAATGGGTAGAGGATGCCATTGAAATCAGTAACTGTATCCCCGTCACAGTCTGTGATCATACCATGAATGACTACTTCAGACATGGCGTTCAGTGTATCGTGAATATGTGAGCTAACAGCAATGTCGTTCACGGAAATGGTTTCAACCCAATACTCAGGATATGCTAATTGCATGGCCGGATCACCCAGCAACACAAAATTCTTAATGTTTGTGCCATTATTCTGGTGTGTCTTAGCCAGCCTTACCACATCACCGATCTTATAGAACTTTCCTTCAGGGCGTCGAAACATATATTTATATACTGCTTTGTTCAACCTGAAATTCGGATCAGCCCATGCCAGCCTGGAGGTGGTAAGCAAGCCTATTCCGCCACCTCTGGGATTTAAGAATACATATTCTCCGGCAGAAATGAGACTGGGATCATCATAGCGGCTAAACTCACATGTGGCTGTAATAAAAAGCGGTAATCGGTTCCAGTTGGTCCATTGATTGATCGTTTGAATGTCAAGCACACCTTCATGAGCCCATCCGGTTTCCCCACCATGCCCTGTATAATTTACGATGAAACATCCATCCTGCACAAGCTTATAAATAGCTTTGTTCACTTCAGGATACATATGTCCGGATGGAGATGAAAGCTGTGGGAAGGCATCCAGATAGATCTTCGGGCAATTATATTGACGATAGCCAGTATCAATCATATATTCCAGCTTTTCGGCCTGTGTAAAGTGGAGATTCTGATCTTCATCGTCAGCGATAAAGGCTACGCTGTTACGCCAGTTCCTCAACACATCTGGCTTCATTGTCAGATATGTCTCAACTTTATCAACCATCTGTTCAGCCTGCTCTACTGTATGGACAGGAAACCGGCCAATGCCAATTTCCAGTGACTTCCCATACGCATTCACGCCTTCACCATCATCAAGCAGGGCATAAAAGTCATCGGTAACAAAAGAATACCCCAGCTTAAGGGATTCAACCGACTGATATGCCGGAACAAAATTCGTATTATCAGGCAGGCGGTCTTTATAATCATAGGAGGCATCACCTAAAAGAAGAAGATACCGGGGCTTGGCCGATAAATCCGCTTTCTCATAAAGCATTCTTATGAAATCACGTATTCCGGACGGATCAAGCTTCCCTGAGCTGAATTCATTATATACCTGCTGAGGCGTTACAATAAGCCCGTTCATTTCATCAATGGTCTGGTGTAAGCTAAGCATACGCTGTGCCTGCGTCATAAAATCCGGATGTGCAAGGATAATATATTCGGCGGGCTCGTAACTATGAAGGTTTTGATTTTTAACTTCTTCAACAAACTCCACCGACTTATATCCACTACCATCAAAGGCAATAAATTCCCTGATCTCTTCTGCCGGTGCGATAAAATTGAATATGCCACCACTAAATGAACCTACTTTTCTGATGATGGCAAAGGGATCTGTAACATCCCAGATAATGATGTCCTCATCAGCACCTGAGAGCTCATACCCGGCTATTACTCCCGGACCAAAGCTGAGGTGGTCGCGGAAGGACATGCATGGCTCTGTGAAGATCAGTTTTCTCCTGGCATTTAATGAAATATAATTCATCCAGCCTATGGAAGTAGACGTAGGCTTGTCATAATCTACCCTGATAGTGACCTCATCAGCATTGGAATAAAAACCTACCGTATCGGGCGTAGTGGTCCATGCGTAAACGGTAGTACCAAGGACGATCTTAGAGATGGGAGCTTTTATGAGGTGCTGATCATTGCAATAATAATCAAAGTTGCTCTGAATGGTAGAATGTGCTGCGATATTTGTTGACAGGCTCAGCTGATAATCATCAACGATATTGGGGAATTCAAATGTATAGTCATATGAAGTAAACTCTCCGTATTTTTCTCCATACCACTCTCTCCCCGTTTTCAGGATGTTTACGGTATCATTTTCATGCACTGCATAATCTGTAAACTCATTTACATAAACTGTTGGAGTAAGGCCTGAATTTGATTCGCTTGTGATACGCTTGCCCTGAATATCACCTATGTTCAGGAAATAATACGTAAGGTCGGTATATGGGTTATTCTCATGAAGAAAAATACTATATCCGCTGAATGGCACATAGTTCCACTTAGTGGATGATTGTCCGTAAAAAAGTATGTAGTCGCCCTGATCAAAGCTGCCATCCTCTTCCCCGTGTATATATATCGGGTTTTCTTCCAGGTCGTCAATACGCTCATCGGAGTTTTTTTCAGGCACGATACCGTTCCCGTTTCCAAAGATCCGGATATTTCGGGGGTCCAGCGAAGAGAGAGCAATCCCCATCTCCGCCAGCTCCTCATAAGTTATGCGGTAAATACCCGTTTCATCAGTCGAGAAACGATACCACTTCCCTGTTGCAAGCACGGAATTATCAACAAATTCTTTAGCCGGTGCCTGTGCATGGGCAGCTACTTCATTAATCTCGTATTCCAGCGTAAAGGAGTTAAGCACTTCAAGCCTGTCGCCGCTTGCATTCCGCAATGGAAGGATCATGATCTCTCCATATGGCCTGCCATCAATGTGAAGGGTAGAGCTAATAATGATAAAATCAGAACCAATTTTGTCAATATCTGCCAGCTCACCTATGCCCGGGTCAGAAAAAGTGCTAACCTCCTCATCAAGTATACATGCGCTCACCACATGATTGTCTGATTGTACAGGAATGCGATAAATATACAAGGGCAGCATCCCAAAGGCATCATCCTGCTGTGCATTTTCGAAATCAAAAATGCGGGCGGAAATATCCTTGCTGAGATGAATTGTTTTAAGCGTGTGCCCTGTTAAAGACACTTTCAATTCATTTTTCTGAGCAAATACAATAGCGGGAATGAAGATTAGCAGAAGTAAACTTATGTGTGATCTCATATATATATCGTCAATTTATCATATTCAAGACAAATAACAGTACTCTTTGGTTGCCTGTTATTGTAAATTTAGCTGCATCAGCATCAGCGCAAAATTACAAGTTTTTCGAGTTTTTCGGCATAATGGCCATCCTGACTTCTAACCCTGACCTTATAAATGTATACCCCCCGGCCAATCCTGTCGCCAAAATCATCCTGCCCATTCCAGAAGATGGGCTCTGAATGGTATCCGTCAGTCATCACAAATTCATCAATGGTCTTGATCAGCCTTCCCGATACGGTAAATATCTGCACCTGTACTTCGAGCATGGCACTGGGCTGATTATGATCGAAATAAAAAGCAGTACTGGTAGTGAAAGGATTTGGATAATTCAACACATGATCGATGGCCAGCTCAGCAGATTCGGCAACAACAAATTCAGTATATGCCTCCGATGAATTATTATGCACATCCCACAATTTTAGTGTAAGCGTATGTGCTCCTTCCGACAGCTGGCTGAACGGGTATCTGATCACTCCGCTTGTATAACTGTCGACATCAGATTCGTAATAATCATTGATAATAACTGACTTATTATGATCGCTATCCAATGTTGATACAATGTCATGACCTATGCCTGTTCCCACAGTGTTTATACCACTTGAATCATTGACGTAAGCCAGCAAAACAGGGTTCTCATCAGTGATGCCGCCAAAAGCAAAGTTTTCATCATTCAGGTAAAGTTGTATTTCTGGTCCGTTATTATCGACAGGGACACTATTATCATAGCCTCCGATTATGATATCTTTATAAAAGCCGCTTGCATCTGTTTCAGCATTGTTGGCATAATAGCTGATCTTTCCATAGCCATAATTATATGCAATATCCTTAGGCACAATAAACTGGAACGAGAACTCCCCATTGGTTATCTGTGCCTTCCCCTTAAAGAGAATGGCCAGTAAGAGATCAAAAGTAAAGGGGTTGCTATCCGGGTCGGTAACGAGGGTTTCCACTTTTGTTGGCTTATCGTAAACGGTAGGTCTGAGAATACCATTATAGGAATCCATGAAAACACCATTTTCATCTACTACGATACCGCTAACACTCACTTTCTTCAGTGCTTTCAATGTATCTCCCGCTTCGTGAATGGAGATATCATTTATTTTTATGGTGTTCACTGTGTGCTCAGGGTAGGCAAGTCTTAGTGCCGGGTCGCCGAGCAAAATGAATTTTTTGTCGTTATCGCCTATACCGCCGCTCTGATTTTTAGCTTTTCTTATCAGGTCTCCGAAGCGTGGGTACTCGCCATCAACTTTTTCAAACATATAGTCATACATGGCATTGTTAAGTTCGAAATTTGGAGAACCATATGTTGCTCGTGCAGTGGTAAACAAACTCACAGCCCCTCCATACGGGTTCAGCAGTACAAGTTCACCTGCCGACACCCTGGTAGGGTCGTCATAGCGGCTGAATTCACAGGTTGCGGTGATAAATACTGGCAATCTGTCGAAATTCGACCATGCATTTATATCTGAGATCCCCAGAATACGCTCATGAGCCCAGCCGGCCTCGCCACCATGGCCAGTATAGTTCATTACCAGAGAGCCTTTGTCCATCCTTCTGTTAATGGCCTGGTTCACCAGCGGAGCCCTTTGTCCACCCGATGTACTTATCTGAGGATAAGCATCCAGATAGATCTTATCAACATTAAGATTGCCATAGGCAGTGTCCAGCCTATGGGCCATTTTCTCGGCATGAGTTTGCATGTGCATGTTACCATCTTCATCATCCGCCACAAAACACACGACATTACGCCAGCTGCCAAAAACGTCCTCTCCCCCGTTTGCATAATGAATAAATTTGTCGACCATTTGCCTGGCTGATTCAATCGTGGAAACAACAACGCGCCCAATGCCAACATCCAGCAGGTTGGCGCTTCCACCTCCTCCCTCGTTATCGTCAAGGAAGCCATAAAAGTCGTCGGTAGCAATGGAAGAAACAATGTTCATCGAACGCTTGTCTTCCCAGGTAGGAACAAAGTTTGTATTATTCTCTACCCTGCTCTTATAATCATATGAGGCATCACCAAATAAGATCAGGTACCGACATTCATCACCCAGCGGAGCCTCATCATAAAGCATTTTCATAAAATCACGGATAGCTGTAATATCCTGGGCCCCTGATGAATATTCATTATATACTTTTTCCACATCGACAACAAAAACATTCATATTGTCGAAATCCCTGTGATGGTTGGCCAGCCGGGTGGCTTCGCCCAGGAATGATGCATGGCTGATAATAACAAGATCGGGTGCTGGGAGTGCATGCAGGTTTTGATTTTCTACCTTACCCACAAAAACGGCACTGTAAAATGAGCTGCCGTTGAAAGAAACAAATTCATTTAAGGTGTCGGCAGGCAGCCTGAATTTCATGACAGAGCCTTCCATTGATGTGCCCACCCTCATCACATTCAGAGGGTCGGTAACATTCCACACAATATTTGATGTTGAAGCATTGGAGAGCATATATTCGGCAATATTGCCTGTTCCTGTCGATTGTGGGTCTCTGAATGCTATCTGACCGTTGCTAAACCTGAGGTTCCGCCTGGCATTCAGCGCAATATAATCCATCCAGCCAATTGATCCGGACAGGGGTCTGCTATAGGTAACCTTCAGGGTAAAGCCCTGGCTTCCGACAGTAAATTCAGTTTCACTTACAGCTGTTTTCGCATACTCATCTGTAGAAAAGTTAACTGCAAGTACCGTAAGCGTTTCTACCAGGTTGTTATTATTCAGGTAATATTTAAAGTTACTGGGGGTGGCTGAGCGTGCAGCCACACGTGTTTTCATCTTCACCGGCACAGCAGCGTCAATATCCGGAAAATTGAATGAATATTCAGCGGAAGTCTGAATCTCATAAGAGGGGCTTTCAAACCAATCCCTTCCTGTTCTGACAATATTCAGGTCGTCCTTCTCAATAAATTTATAGTCGGAAAACTTATCGACAGTTTGGTTTGCCGGTTCGCTAACTGATGCTTGCTCAGTAATTCTTTTTCCGGTTCCCAGATCAGCTGTTATGAAATAATAGGAATGATCTGAGTATATGTTTTTTTTATGATTGAACTTTTCTGTGATGACATTCCATGTCCATGTGTCGGGCGACTCACCATAAAAGATAATATAATCGCCCTGGTCAAAGCTGCCATCCGATTCTCCTGACACATAGATTGCATTTTCCATAAGGTCATCATATCGCGGTTCATCACAAGGCTCGGGAAGCATCTTTCCAGCATGACCATATATTCTGATATTCCGGGGATCAAGCGATGAGATTTTGACACCCATGGATGAGAGGTCATCATAAGATATCTTATAGATGCCGGTCTGTTGTACAGCAATTTTATACCATTCACCTGATGCCAGGACCGAGTTCTGCCTGTATACTCTTGCAGGTGCCCGATAAGCTGAGGCAGCCTCACTCAGCTTTATCAGCAACGTGAACGACACCAGCTTCTGATATGTGCCAGTGGCATTGTTTCTCCTTAAGGGAACAAATGAAATGGCTGCAAAAGCCTGCTTTCGTTCTATGGCAACGGAAGTTGTCACTTCTATTTTGTCGTTGATCAACCCATATCCTTCAAGTGAGGTGATATCGGCATCCATGTCTTCCCAGACAGGATCCGTGATCAGTGCCTCAACAGTAGTGTTTTGTGACCCAATCGCAAAGCGTTCCTTATACACAGGCAGGCTGGCCGTGGCAAGGTCATAACGTGCACCGCTGAACGAGAGTTCAAAAACCGACCTGGTGTCGGTGATGCGTATCCTTGTCAACGGATCCCAGACAATACTCCTGTTTAATGGTCCGATATCCGCGACAGATAAAAGCGGAAAAAAGAACAAGAAGACTAGCAGATAAAAAAAACTTCGTTTTAACATATGCTTAAGGTTATAAGCTAATAACAGGTATAAGCGGCAGGTATGACATTTATTCCCCGATATATTCACCCCTGCATACCCTAATTTCATTTTTAACGTTATACTTCTGTTTATATTGCGAAATTATAGCTGTTCAGTTAAATAATTGGCAGTATTTTTAAAAAATGTTTGTATTATTGTATCCTGATTTCAGGAGGATTACTTAACTACACATAATGACCAAGATAGCTCATATTCTCGTTGCACTGATGATCCTTGGATTAGCGATAAAAAGTCATGGACAAACCATGCCTGATCCTCACTTTTCTCAGTTCTATGCCAACAGGATGTATCTGAACCCGGCACTGGCCGGATCTCAGATCTGCCCCCGTCTCGACCTTAGCTATAGAAATCAATGGCCTTCATTGCCCGATAATTTTACCACTTTTAATGCCTCTTTTGACATGTATATCCCAAAAATACATGGTGGTGTTGGCATATATATTCTGGGAGATAATGCAGGCGATCTGTTGAATACCAGTGTGATCAGTGCCATGTATTCATACCGGCTGAAGATCAGCAACTGGACTACCATAAACTTTGCACTGGAAGCGAGTTACATACAAACAAAACTCAACTGGGAAAACCTTGTATTCGGAGATATGATCGATCCAAACCTGGGTATTGTAAACGCCACATCTGAGATTCCTCCAAGCAGTACCAGCATTGCGTATCCGGATTTTGATTTTGGCGTGGCTTTTTCCCATAAAGGCAACATTTATGGTGGTATTGCTGTACATCATCTGACAGAACCAAGCAACTCTTTTTACGATGTAAGCAGCAGCAAGCTACAAATGAGATATACTGTTCATGGCGGGACTTTTATCGACCTGACCGGCAGTTATATAGATGATGAAAATTATGGCAGTTTCGCCATCTCCCCAAATTTCCTTTATATGCAACAGGGAGACTTTCATCAATTGAACATTGGTATGTATGTGAATAAAAGACCCTTTATTGTCGGGGCATGGTTCAGGCATAATTTTGAAAATGTTGATGCCATTGTCCCAATGGTAGGATTAGAATGGAAAGGACTGAAGGTAGCGTATAGCTACGACATCACTCTTTCTCAGCTTAAAGGTGCTACCGGTGGGGCCCATGAGGTGTCTGTCGGTTACCAGTTCAATTGTTTAAATCAAAAAAGAAGGCGTGAAAGGGCAATAAGTTGCCCCAGTTTCTAGTTAATAACACACAAATTTATATAAAACCGAATCAAAAATGAAGAAGTACAGCAGATTAACCCTGTTATTTGTGATGATGATCTTCATTGCATCTTTATCATCCTGTGGTCTGTTTGGTGGCGGGAAACAGTATTCCAGGACAACAAACTGGGAATATAATAATCCTGAGAATGGAGGCTTTGAAGTCTCGGGCCACACGGAACAATATCCCGGGCCCGGCCTGGTACTCGTTGAAGGAGGTACTTTTACCATGGGTGCAAACCAGGAAGACGTCATGTTCGACTGGAATAATTATGCACGTAGAGTCACCGTTTCTTCATTCTATATGGATGAAACAGAAGTTAGTAACCTCGACTATCTTGAATACCTTTACTGGCTGAAAAGGGTCTTTGGCACTGATTATCCACAGGTTATCGTTAATGCCATGCCCGACACACTGGTATGGCGAGAAAGGCTCTCATATAACGAGCCACTCATTGAAACATACCTGCGCCACCCTGCCTATCAGGATTATCCTGTTGTTGGCGTAAGCTGGGTGCAGGCCAATGACTACTGTTCATGGAGAACAGACAGGGTAAATGAATGGATGCTCATCAATGAAGGCATCCTCAACCCCGACCCTGACCAGAGGAATGAGAATAACTTCAACACAGAAGCATATCTTGCCGGTCAATATGAAGGACTGGTAAACAGGCCGCTGCGTAACCTGAATCCTAATTCAACCGGTGAACGCGGTGCCAGTATCAGAGATGGTTTGATAGTACCACGTTACAGGCTCCCAACTGAGTCAGAATGGGAATATGCTGCCCTCGCTCTTATAGGCAACACTATTCTCGAACGTGTTGTTGAAAGAAGAAGATATCCCTGGAACGGTAACTATACCCGTACCGATGAGAAGAGATATGCCGGAAGCTTTGTTGCCAACTTTAAAAGAGGACGAGGTGACTATATGGGTGTTGCAGGTGCTCTTAATGATGCTGCTGACATCCCCGCACCTATTGGTTCTTTCTGGCCCAACGATAATGGCCTATATAACATGGGTGGTAATGTGAGCGAATGGGTACTGGACGTTTACAGGCCTTTATCACCGGAGGATTTTTCCGACCTGAACCCATACAGGGGTAATGTGTTTATGAATGCTGTACGCGATCAGGACGGGTTCCTCGTAGATAAAGACAGCCTCGGTCGCATCAAGTATGAAGAAGTACCTGATGAAGATCTCGTAGGAAGACAGAATTACAGGAAAGCCGACAACAGGAACTATGAAGATGGTGACCAGATGTCGCATCTGTCGGAAAGCAGTGACTGGCTTTCAGAGCCTACCGAATCAAATCAGACTAACGGCATGTATGAGCTTGGAGTAACATCATTGATCAGTGATAATGCCCGCGTCTACAAAGGTGGTTCATGGAAAGACAGAGCCTATCATATGAGTCCCGGCCAGAGAAGGTTCCTGAATGAGAACATGGCAACTAATTATATCGGATTCCGTTGCGCTATGTCAAGGGTGGGTAGCCCTAACCCAGGCAAGTAAAACAAATCCTGTTAAAATATTATAGCCCCATCCTTCATTCCCGGATGGGGTTTTTTTATATTTGTATCGATGACAGGCATTAAAGATATTTACCAGCACTACCTGAGTGCATCAGGTGTGACTACGGATTCGAGAAATATTCATATAGGCAATCTCTTCTTTGCCCTGCGCGGTGATCATTTTGATGGAAATAAATTTGCCGCACAGGCACTGGACATGGGAGCCTCCATCGCCATCATCGACAATAAAGACTACCAAAGTGATGATCGGTGTATCTTGGTTGAAGACAGCCTGTCGACGCTGCAGGAGCTGGCACGTTATCATCGAAAAACATTGAACATCCCCTTTATCGGCCTCACAGGAACCAATGGAAAAACAACTACAAAGGAACTTATCCACCGGGTGCTGTCGCAAAAATATAATACGCATGCAACAAAGGGTAATTTCAACAATCATATCGGGGTTCCTCTGACCATCTTAGATATTCGGGATGAAGCAGAAATAGCAGTGATTGAGATGGGTGCAAACCACCAGGGTGAAATTGCCATGCTCAGCGAAATTACAGACCCTGACTACGGCATTATTACCAATATTGGCAAAGCACACCTGGAAGGGTTCGGAGACTACGAAGGTGTGATAAAATCCAAAACAGAACTGTATGCCCATATGCTGAGGAAAAAAGGCACTGTCATCGTCAATGGTGATGATGACCTGTTGATGCAACTATCAACAGGGATAAACAGAATCACCTATGGCACCGACAATGCTTCACTGGCCCATGCTAAAATCACATCATCGCTGCCCTTCCTCAATATTCAGTGGAAAGAGCATCTCATAAAAACACACTTATACGGTGAGTATAATTTTGAGAATGTGATGGCAGCATTATGTGTCGGCTTGATATTTGACGTAAAGCCTGATGAAATAGCCAGAGCATTATCAGACTACATCCCTGATAACAACAGAAGCCAGATGATCAAAAGTGGCACCAGGCTGATATTTATGGATGCATACAACGCAAATCCTTCCAGCATGATTGCCTCTATCCGGAATTTCGAAAAGCAGGAGGCAGCCAACAAGGTACTTATCCTTGGTGATATGCTGGAACTGGGTGAATCTTCCGGGGAAGAACACAGGAATATCATTCTTGAGCTGGAGGGAAAATTTGATCTCGTGATACTGATTGGCAATGAATTTATAAAATCCACACCCCCTCCAAGCATGAAAACGTTTACCAATACAGTGTCAGCAGCAGAATGGCTGAAACAGCATACTCCCTCCGACTCAAGCATCCTGCTAAAAGGCTCAAGAGGTATGGAGATGGAGCTTTTACTTGATGTTTTATAATCCCTGGTAAATTGAAAACATACACAGGCATAGGAATAATGTCGGGAACCTCGCATGATGGCCTCGACCTTGCTCATTGCACTTTTGAAGAACATGAAGACAAATGGAAATACCGCATTATTAAAGCGGTGACCATCCCCTATCCGGAAAGCTGGAAACAGCGACTGCTGTCTCTTCCGGAAGCTGATGCTGAAATGATAAAGCGCGCCGACCTGGACTTGGGAGATTATATCGGAGCAGCAGTATCTGACTTTATCAAACAGGGAAGTTTACATGCCGGTTTTATAGCATCTCACGGGCATACCATATTCCATGACCCCGACAGGAAGATCACCCTCCAGATCGGGAATGGAGAGCGCATAGCAAAGCATTGCGGCATCACCCTTATCAATGACTTCAGAAGCCAGGACGTCGCCATGGGAGGACAGGGCGCACCGCTGGTTCCTCTTGGTGACAGACTGCTGTTTTCCGAATATGATTACTGCCTGAACCTGGGTGGCATCGCCAATATTTCATATGATGAGGATGGGCAGCGCATTGCTTATGATATCTGCCCGGTGAATATGGTATTGGACCAGCTGGCTTTAAAATCAGGAAAGGCATATGATAATAAGGGGAGCATGGCAGCCTCAGGTGCAATCATTCCGGCATTGCTGGATCAACTGGAGGCCCTGCCTTATTATTCACAATCAGGGCCACGGTCGCTGGGACGGGAGTGGGTACTAGAAAATATCTTTCCTTTAATGCGAAAATATGATCAGCAGGGTGTGGAAAACCTGCTGGCTACATTTACAGAACATATCGCTATTCGAATCTCAGATACTCTTCAGGCAAAAGGCAGCAAAAAAATGCTGGTCACAGGAGGAGGAGTTTACAATGAGTTTCTTGTTGGCAGAATGAAAAAGCATGCTGATGCGTCAATTATCATTCCGGACCCGCTGCTTATTGAATTCAAAGAAGCAATGATCTTTGCTTTTCTCGGCCTGCTACGATTAAGGAATGAAGTAAATGTACTTGGATCGGTAACAGGTTCAGGCAAAGATCACTGCTCAGGAACTATTATTAATAAATAATCTGCATCTGGAAATAATATACTGCCGCACCGGCAAGGTACCCGACGAGAGCCAGCAATGATATCCTTTTCATATACCAGATGAAATCAATCTTTTCAAGCCCCATGGCTGCAACACCGGCTGCAGAGCCAATGATCAGTATACTGCCACCCGTTCCGGCACAATATGCCAGGAACTGCCAGAATTGACCATCAACAACGAAGTCAGCCAGATAACCTGCAGTACCCAATTCCGCTACCGGATACATACCCATAGCACCGGCAACCAGTGGTACATTATCGACTATTGCCGACAGAACCCC
>JBDLIJ010000077.1:0-13281 GCA_039714935.1 Bacteroidota bacterium
GCCACCAATATACCAGTTTATCATGAACGAAATGAAAGAAAGCAAGAGGTAGAAAGAAAGCAGGATAAAGAAAAACCCGGTGATCCGCTGGAATTTTTCATTCTTGAGGAAGCTAAAAAGCCCTTTTGATTTAGCAGTGCTCTTTTTCTTTTTTACCTTTTTCTTTGCTGACCTGCTCCCGCCTGATTTCTTGACAGGCTCATCTTTTTTAAGTTGATTTGTTTTTATTGGCATGAATCGGTATTATGATAGGCCCACAAAGGTATAAAAAAAGCCGGTGTTAAACCGGCTCTGGAATATCAGTTCAATTTACGCAATTGATTAAGTGGATTCAATTACATGCCTCCACCCATTTGCATCATCTCATCTTTTGTTTTCTGTTCGAATCCTTCAGGAACTTCAAATTCTGAATCAGAAATGTTCTTTTTTTCTACGGAAATAGCTGCCATTTTCATGGTCATTCCCTGTCCGGCTTCTATTTCAAATTCCATCAGAGTACCCGGGATATCCTGAAAATATGCATTGTCCATACTAAAGGATGCTGATTCGATCTCTTCCGTGAAGTATACGGTAAAAAGCATCTCTTCACCTTCAAGGTTCACAGTGATCACTGCCTTCTTGCATTCATACCCGGCAACTTCTTTTGTTTCACTTTTTATGTCTACTTCAACCTGCGCATCTGTTTTCATGCTTTCGGCCAGATCTTCTTCTGTTTCGACATAATAGTATTTCATACCCATCATATCAATGATATAAGTGATGTTTTCCTCATCACCGTTCATGATTTGGACCTGCTTTCCCATTGCCCCCATGTTCATCTCGAACTTCGACATATTTCCTTTTATAGCTAATGTTGCCAATTTCGGCATCATGGCTGCCATTGAAGCATCCATGTCCATTCCTTCCCAAGAGATCTTGTATGTGATAAGGCCTTTAAAATCTTTGGAGAAAGCTGATGCTGATACACCCATTATGAACGTAACGATCATAATGAAACTGAGAATTTTTTTCATAGTAGATAATTTTGGTTTTATGTTTATTGATTCAAAGATAATTTTAATTCACGAACCGGAAAAGTTTATTCCATCTGATTTTGCCATTTGCCCATGATCTGTCCGGATGGAGAGATAGCCAGACAAAGACTGCTTTTCCTACGATATGGTCCTGCGGAACAAAGCCCCAGAATCTTGAGTCGGCAGAATTATGCCTGTTGTCGCCCATCATAAAATAGTAATCCATTTCAAAGGTGTAGGTGTCTCTCTCTTCACCGTCGATATAAATTTTTCCGTCTTTTGTTTCAAGTTCATGTCCCTCATAAGCATGTATCACTCTTCGATACAGGTCGATATTATCCATGTTGATGTCGACGCTTGCTCCGGCCTGTGGTATGTAGAGTGGCCCGAAATTGTCAACGCTCCAGCCATATTTTTGGTTATAGGGAAATATCCTTTTCAGGTCTTCCGGGTTATTTGCCGGATGGGTGAGCTTCGTGACCGATCGTATGATGGGCGTTTCTTTCAGCTTTTCTGCTGATGCTTCATTCATATATGCGTAAGCGATTTTCGGATTGCCGCTTTGCACGATCTCATGTATGCCAAGTTTGTCGATCAGCCGTTCGCTTAACCTTGACCCATCAGTGATGACCTGGTAGCTGAACTGGGCATACTCGGGGTTTGTGAGCGCCTTTCCATTGATAAAAACTTGCTGCTGGATCACCTGCAGGCTGTCGCCCGGCATGCCGATACAACGTTTAATATAGTTTTCCCTTTTATCAACAGGCCTGGCTATAATATCGCCATACTGCCTTTTGTTGTTCCAAACGGCCTTGCGACCATTATGTCTGACCAGGTTGTAATAGCTATCATTGCTCTGATAAACTGTGGATAGGGTGTCGCCGTCAGGGTAATTGAAAACGACTGCATCATAACGATTTACATGGCCCAGGCCTGTATATCTGTAAAATGGCAGTTTGATCCATTCAAGATATGATTTTGTTGTGCTGCTGAGTGGTAAGGTATGATGCACAAACGGAAAGGAGAGCGGGGTCATCGGTACTCTCGGTCCGTAGCTTACCTTGCTTACAAACAGAAAATCGCCCCGTAAAAGTGAGCCCTCCATGGAGGATGTCGGGATGGTGTATGCTTCGATAAAGAAAGTGCGGATGATGGTGGCGGCGACAACAGCAAAGATGATGGCATCGATCCATTCCCTCACGGCTCCTTTTTTTACCTTTTCCCGTTCATCGGGATCCATATATATTTCGCCTGGGGCGAAACCAAGGTAGGGGAGATAGAAAAACGGGAAGATCACACCCAGTGCCTGCGCCCCAATGCTTTCTCTTCCGAAACACTTCAGCACCTCCACAACCATCAGCAGGATGACGAAGACATTAATGAAGGGTGTCAGGATGAAGATATACCACCATAGTGGCTTCTTAATGATCCTGAGCCAGACATAAAAATTCAGGAAAGGCACAACGGCTTTCCAGCCATCTTCTCCGGCTTTTTCAAATATCTTCCATAATCCGGCCGTTGAAAAGATCAGGAATATGATCGTGATAATTACGTATCCACTCATAGTAGTTTTTATTTTTATTCAAAATAAGTGCAATTTTTAATACACTTTAACGATAGTGTGTTAAATATTGTTAAAGGGGGAAATCTATGGCTACATATCATACAGCAAGTCGGGCATGGTGAAACATCCTTTGCGTCCTGCTAACCATTCTGCAGCCATGAGGGCTCCTGTTGCAAAACCTTTTCTTGAATGTGCTGTATGTCTGATTTCCAGGCTGTCGATGTCAGAATCGTATTTGACAAAATGTGTGCCGGGCACATGATTTCTTCTCAGGGAGATGATCTCAAGCTCTTCGGTACCATTTGACGGCTTGTTAACCCATCTTAGTTTTTCAGGGTGTATTTTAATGATATCATTTGCGAGGGAAATAGCAGATCCGCTGGGTGCGTCCTTTTTGCCGCTGTGATGGATTTCTTCTATCAGGATGCGGTAGTTTTTTTGGCCGGCCATGAATCTTGCCATCTTCTTGTTAAGCTCAAACATGATGTTCATCCCCGGACTAAAATTGCTGGCGTAAAACAGTGAGTGTCCACCACTGAGGCATGCTTTCTCTACTTCGGGGAAAGAATGATACCAGCCTGTTGTGCCGGTAACTACTGCTATGCCCAGATCAAAACATCTTTTAATGTTTTTGACAGCAGCTTCGGGCAAACTGAATTCAATAGCCAGCTGGGCCTTGCGCAGTTCAGCAGTCTTTTTCTGCCAGTCATCTTCATGATCAATCACGGCAACAATATGATGCCCTCTTTCAAGGGCTGTTTTTTCAATTTCCCTGCCCATGCGACCATATCCAATAATTGCTATATCCACAATATCTCAATTAAAATTTTAAGCTTAGTTTAAGACCGGAGACCGGACGATAGTCATTTCTTTGATGCAGCATAATGGGGTCTATCCTGATGGAGAGGTCCTCACTAATGTCGTAATCAAAGAAGTGTGCATCGACACTGGCATCAACAATATTCAGTACATACCATAGCACACCTACAATGTAGCTCAGCTCCATATTCCTTCGATAAAAATTCTTTGCGCTCAATAATTGCTGTTCATCATATCTGCCTACATAATCATTATCGATACCTGTTGAGTCGCCTGATGCAACATAAGTATAGGCTTCTTTATATTTTCTGTATTCCTTGGTGTTGCTGGAAATAAAATAGGTGATCACGCTAAAGCCGGCATAAATGACAGGGATTTTCCAGTATTTCTTGTTATAAGCCTGCCCCAGGCCAGGTAAAGCAGCTGAGAATACTGCCGCTTTTGTTGGTGAGTGTGGTTTTATCAATAGCGTATCTTCAGCAGTTTGCAGCTGTGCAGAGGCTGATGGTGTCATGAGCAGAAGGAGTCCTGACAGGATAAACAGTGCAGGGAAGGATCTGATGCTCACATATTGCAGGCAGCATTTCTTTCCGGATAATGATAATAGATGATTAAACATTTCTGAATGATAAGGCTTTAATCGAGCAATCCCAGGATCCGGCTGAAGTCCTGATCCGACTCAAAGGAAATAACGATTTGTCCTCTGCCATTATTATTTCTGCGAATTTTAATTCCTGTATCAAGCTTGATCTTGAGTTGCTCGGCAGATTTATCAAAGTAAGCTGGCAATTCAATCACCGGAGCTTTTGTCTCAACCTGCTCTGTATTCAATTTCCTGACGAGCTCTTCCACCTGCCTTACGGAAAGATCGCTGCCAATGATCTTTCTGAGGACGCGTAATTGCATTTCCTGGTCTATGATGTTGATCATCGCTCTGGCATGTCCCATGCTGATCTTATTGTCGCGTAGTGCCAGTTGTACTTCAGCAGGCAGTTTAAGCAGCCTGAGGTAATTTGTTATCGTTGACCGGTTTTTGCTGATCCTGTCACTCAGCTTTTCATGCGTTAGCTTGCATTCTTCGATCAGCCGCTGGTAGCTGATTGCTATTTCGATGGCATTCAGGTCTTTCCTGTGGATATTTTCTATGAGTGCCATTTCCAGCATCTGCTCATCATTGGCCACACGGATATAACATGGTATTTCCTGCAGGTTTGCATATTTTGCAGCCCGCAGACGACGTTCTCCGGAGATAAGCTGATATTTCTCATAGCCCAGTTTTCTGACTGTAATGGGTTGTATGATCCCCTGTCGCTCTATGCTGGCTGACAGCTCCTGTATCAGCTCATCATCAAAATGATCACGGGGCTGAAAAGGGTTGGCTTCAATTTTATTAATGTCGATGTTTGCGATAGCGCCAACCACATAATTACCTGAGATATCCTTAGAAGTGATATCTGTCTCCGGGCTTTGCAGTATGGCATCCAGCCCGCGTCCAAGCGCTTTCTTTTTAGTTTTCATCAGAGATATCTATGTATTTGTCGACTTCATCTATGCTGGTCATTCCATGTTTTTGCAAGATCTCGCGTGCAAGGTTCAGGTAGTTGATAGCACCTGTGCTGCTGGCATCATGCATAATAATGGTTTCACCAAAGCTGGGTGCCTCACCGAGTTTGGTATTGCGATTGATAATGGTTTCGAATACCATTTGCTGGAAATGGGTTTTTACTTCTTCTACCACCTGTTTTGAGAGCCTCAGTCTGCTGTCAAACATGGTTAGCAGAATACCCTCAATGTCCAGCTTCTCATTTAATCGTGTCTGGACGATCTTTATGGTATTGAGCAATTTGCCAAGACCTTCAAGGGCAAAATATTCACATTGGACAGGGATGATCACCGAATCCGCTGCTGTTAATGCGTTAACTGTTATCAAGCCCAGGGAGGGTGAACAGTCAAGGATGATATAATCGTAATTGTCTTTTACCTGGTCGATGACTTTTCTCATCATCTTTTCCCTGTTCGGAAGGTTGATCATCTCTATCTCAGCTCCCACCAGGTCGATATGGGCAGGAAGCACTGAAAGATAGGGCGTGCTCGTTTCCATGATCACATTTGAGGGGTCCAGGTCATCCATGATGCATTCGTAAATACTGGCCTGTACCTTTTTGGGGTCATTCCCCATGCCGGATGTAGCATTGGCCTGGGGATCAGCATCAACGACCAGGGTTTTATACTCAAGCACAGCAAAGCTGGCTCCCAGATTAATCGCAGTGGTGGTTTTCCCGACTCCGCCTTTTTGGTTTGCAATGGCAATTACTTTTCCCATAATTTGATTAAGGTAGTTGTTTATTTAGTGACTACAAAAATACGAAGATATTGGATTATTATTATAGTCCGACGAATTAGTTATTAACGCATGTTAATTTATTCAGACAAAAAAAAAGCTGTCTGAACAGACAGCTTTCTAACAGGTATATTAAAAGATTATAGCTCTTCTTTTGTTTCATCCGGATCGCCCAGATCCTCAAATTCAACCGTTGTGGCCGGATCAGTTTTTACTACTTCTGGTACCGGCTCTGCTGCCTCGGGCTCAGGCTCAGGAGCTTTTTTCCCAGTCTCAATAAATTCGATGGCCTCACTCAGACCATTAGAAAACTTTTCAAAGTCTTCTTTATAAAGAAAGAGTTTGTGCTTCTCATAGAAAAACTTGCCCTGCTCATTGTTAAACCTGCGTTTGCTTTCTGTAATGGTCAGATACTGTTCACCCGACCTTGTCGCCTTCACATCAAAAAAGTAAGTTCTTTTACCTGCCCGGACCACCCTTGAGTAGATTTCTTCCCTGATCACATCTTTTTTTCCTTGCTCTTCCATCTTTAGTTTGATTGATTTATATTTTCCTTCTGTCATCGCAAAAATAAAAATATTTATTTACCGATACTAGTATTTTTAGATAATATATTGCCCGGATTTTATTTTTATAAATAAGCAATGAACATCATACTAGACATCATTAATTGCTCTATGGTTGCATGGGCATGTGCATAAATCGATTCAATACGGGCAGAATTGTTTATTTTTGCCTCATGAGCAGGCATTTGTATCAAGGAAATATTTATCCCGTCCTTTTGATCAGGTTGTTGCTGGCATTGCTGTTCTTTTCACTTTCGCGGAGCTTATTTTACTTTTTTAACTTTCATTACTTCAGAGACCTGGATGCTGCTGGTGTGCTGCTTGCCTTTCTGGCCGGTATCAGATTCGATATCACCGCCGTCATAATTTTAAATGCACCTTACATTTTAATGAATGTATTCCCGGGCCCGATCCGAACAAGAAGCATCTGGCAGCGAACTGCCAACATTTTGTATGTATTCTTCAATATTGCCGGCTTTGCCTTCAATACAATTGATACGGTCTACTTTCGCTTTACCTCGAAACGAATGACAGCCGATATCTTTTCATTCATTGAAACCGGGGAAGATGATTTTATCGGGCTTATCCCGAGATTTATTTCCGACTTTATATGGGAGGTTCTTGCATGGATATTCCTGCTTGTTGTTTTTATTTTCGTGTCTTCCCTGATCAGGGTCAGGCAGCGTGAGATCAGATCATGGTTCAGGTATTATAGCCTGAATATTGCAGGTTTTATGCTGGCTGCAAGCCTGGCTGTCATTGGCATCAGGGGTGGGTTTCAACTGCGCCCGATCACGATTATCGATGCCGGACGATATGTGGAGGCGAAAAATGTTTCGCTCGTACTGAATACACCTTTTTCCATAATTAAGTCATTTGGACATACGGGCTTGAAAGAAGTAGAATACTATGATGATGAGGCTGTTTTGCACAAGGTTTTTAATCCTGTTCATGAGATGCAGGCAGGTGATCCCGTGGGAGCTTTCCACGATTATAATGTTGTTGTTATTATTATGGAAAGCTTTAGTACCGAGTATATCGGCTCACTGAATGGTGATGAAAACGGCCGTACTTATACTCCCCATCTGGATACCATTATAAGAGATGGGCTTGCCTATAGAGGCTATGCTAACGGAAAGCAGTCGATAGAAGCTCTGCCCGCAATTGTGGCAGGCATCCCTTCTCTGATGATAAAGCCTTATATTACCTCCGCATATGGGGGTAACAACATTGGCAGCCTGGCAAGCATGCTCGGGGAATTGGGCTATACATCGTCATTTTATCACGGCGGAAGAAATGGGACCATGGGCTTTGAATCATTCATAGAGATCGCCGGCTTTGATAATTACTACGGCAAGGATGAATATGGACATGATGAGGATTTTGATGGAAACTGGGGGATTTATGACGAGGCCTTTTTCTCGTATTTTAAAGAGCATCTTGACAAAGCAAGTCAACCATTTTTATCATGCTTCTTTTCATTATCATCTCACCATCCCTATGCTGTGCCGGACGAATACACCGGGAAATTTGATAAAGGGACACTGGATATTCATGAAAGCATTATGTATGCTGATTATGCCCTTGGCAGGTTTTTCAGGGAAGCCCGGAGATCATCCTGGTTCGATCATACACTCTTTGTCATAACAGCTGACCATACTTCTTTATCTTATGATAAGCGTTATCAGAGCCGTGAAGGCATTTACGCCATCCCCCTGGTATTTTATATGCCGGAGAAAATTAGTGCTGCCCTGAATCCCGGCATTGCACAGCAAGCTGATATCCTGCCCAGTGTTTTGAGCTTCCTGGGTTATCAGAAGCACTATATTGCATTCGGGAATAACCTTTTTGACAGTATTTCTGACAGGTATTCGGTCAACCATCTGGATGGGACCTATCAATTGATCAAAGATGGCTGGTCATTACAATTCGATGGTGGCAGCACTGTCACTCTATTCCCGCTTGAATTGAATTATATGGCTGAAGGTCGGCAATTGTCAGGAGAGGATGCTGCTTCGGAGCTGCTTGGCTTTCTGAAAGCATACATACAACAGTATAATCATCGATTGATCAACAATCAGCTTATTATATATCACAGGGATGAATGAAATTAATAAACATAGGGTCATTATTATCATCAATCCCATTTCAGGTGTCAGACATAAAAACCTGAATGATTACAAGAGGATTGTTGAAAGCACGCTTGACCTTGATTATTTCATTCCTGAATGTTTTGTGACGGAATATGCCGGACATGCCGTAGAGATAAGCACCCGGGGCTTAGCCTCAGGGGTCAGGTACTTTCTGGTAGCAGGTGGCGATGGGACTGTAAATGAGGTGGCTTCATTGCTTACAGGCACTGATGCTGTGATGGGCATATTGCCGGCCGGGTCAGGTAACGGCCTGGCTCACCATCTGGAGATACCGGGCAGGATCGCTGAAGCGGTGTCAGTCATCAATAAGAGAAAGATCATTGCTATCGACACCTGTCTTGTGAATGATGTATTCTTCGTGAGCATTGCAGGGATAGGTTTTGATGCAAAGGTTGCCCGACAATTTGCCAGGAGTAAGAGAAGGGGATTTATGACCTATGCAGGGATCGTTTTTAAGGAGTATTTTCAATACAAGCCGGGAGAATATCTTCTGAGGCTTGACGGTAAGAAGATAAAGACCACGGCCTTTTTTATCAGCTTTGCCAATTCCAGCCAGTTTGGATACAATACGCGAATCGCCCCCGGCGCTTCTATCACCGATGGGCTGATCGATGTTTGCATAGTGAAGAAGCCTCCGGTGGGGGCATTGCTCAGGATCACTCATTTATTGATGAGACGGAGAATAGACCAATCCAGGTATCTTGAGATCATTCCCGCATCCAGTATTTATGTGAAGCGTAAAAAGGGAAAGAGAGTGAACGTGGATGGTGAGGCTGTAATAATGAAGAAAGAACTTAATGTTGAAATCAGGCCAGCATCTTTGAAGATGCTGGTGCCTTAATTTATTTTATTATGTCGGCAAAAAAGCGTCCTTCGGGGATAGTATATTCAACAAATCCTGATTATAATTATGAATGGGACAAGCGAGAGGAAGCAGCAACACTTAGCCCTGGGCAGCAAAACCTGAGGGTACATCTGCAAAGCTTAAAAGGGAATAAGAAAGCAACGCTTGTGAAAGGCTTTGCAGGGTCTGAAAATGACTTAAAAGAGCTCGGTAAGAAATTAAAGTCGGGATGCGGGGTTGGTGGAAGTGTAAAAGATGGCGAAATTCTTATCCAGGGCGACAAGAGAGAACAGGTCATCAAAATGTTGCTCGACGACGGATACAAAGCGAAGAAAGCCGGAGGCTGAAAAGTTAATTTAAACCCGGGTCGGTCGGAAAGTTCGTCCAGTAACTGTATTCGCGATCGATGCTGTTAAGAGCAAACTCCCAGAGGTCGTCATGCGAAGTATTCAAAAGTATCTCGGGTGGAAGTGACGAAACCAGCCATGAGTTGCGTTTCAGCTCATCTTCCAGTTGATTACTTCCCCATCCTGAATATCCGACACAAAATCGTATCTGGTTTATGTTGAGCTTCTTCATCATCATCAGCTCCCTTACCGACTCAATATCTCCTCCCCAGTACAGGCCTTCCATGATCTCCTGGCTGTTTTCGATCAAATCCCCTACGGTATGTATGAAGAACAGGCTTGAATTACTTACGGGCCCTCCCAGATACAGCCGTCCGCCAAAATCAGGGAAGTCAGTAACGATATCGTTAAACTTATTATCGATGGGTTTATTCATGATGATTCCAAAAGAACCTTCCTCATTGTGCTCAGCCAGTAATACTACCGACCGCTTGAAATAGTCATCAGAGAGCAATGGCTCGGAAATAAGGATCTTTCCCCTCGAAGGCCTCATATCGTTGGCTTTGATCTTTATTATTTTATTAAAATCAGTCATGCTCATAATAATTGCAAATGTTTTACCTTTGCTTTTATATAAACAAATATAATACCATTAGAAGCTGATGAAAAGGGATCGTAGAAAATTATTTGAACAATTAAGAACAGATCATCCCGTATTTATCTTCGAAGAGTTTTCTTATGCTGTCATAAACAATGAGTTACGAATTGAATTTGTTTTTTCCTTCGGTGAAAAATATTTTTTCAAACCTTCTCATATTTTTCAACTCCCTGAAAATTATGATGAAAACCTACTGTCAGATTCTCTTTTCAGGAATATAATTTTTAATTTGGGAATGGTCGAGATGATCAGCTACTGGAAAGCAGCCTGTTCTCCCAGGGTGGTAGTAAAGGCAGCTTGTCTGACCAGTGGTCAGATTAGTTTCTGGAAGAAATTATACTTGTATGGTCTGGGCGAATTTTTTCATACCAATGAGATCATCCCGGGTCCTGATCTTATGGAAATAGTATCGGAAGGGGAGGAAGTATTCACAAAACAATCTCCGGGTTTTATTAGCGGAGAGTCGGTTCTTGTGCCCATTGGTGGCGGAAAGGACTCCGTGGTCACCCTGGAGCTTTTATCTGCTAAACGGCAGTGTGTGCCTTATATCATGAACCCCAGGGCCGCCAGCCTCCAAACTGTTGCCCAGGCCGGTTATGCTCCCGAAGACATGATCACATCCGGGAGAACGATTGATAAAAAACTACTCGAGCTTAATGACAATGGATACCTGAACGGGCACACTCCCTTTTCAGCCATGCTGGCATTTACAACTGTGCTGGTAGCCTGTATCAATGGTGTTTCGGAAATTGCCCTTTCAAATGAGTCGAGTGCGAATGAACCCACTATACCGGGCACGAAGATCAACCATCAGTATTCCAAATCAATGGAGTTTGAAGAAGACTTCACGGATTATCTGCATAAATATATCACGGAAGATATTCGATATTACAGTTTTCTGAGGCCCTTAAATGAGTTGCAGATAGCTAAGCTTTTTGCATCTTTCCCAAACCATCATCACAGCTTCAGAAGTTGTAATGTAGGCAGTAAAACAGACACATGGTGTGGTAAATGCCCCAAATGCCTGTTTACCTTTATCATCCTTTCGCCTTTTATTGAGATGGATATTCTTTCCGGGATATTTGGTAAAAACTTATTTGAAGATGAAAGCCTGAAAGCAACACTTGATCAGCTCACGGGTGTCGCTAAGGAAAAGCCATTTGAATGTATAGGAACCATTGATGAAGTGAATGCCGCTTTACAAAAAAAGATAGAAGGAATGGAGCCTGGCAGATTGCCTGTGCTTTTAAAGCATTATCGTGAGCAAAGCGTGCAGGCAAAATACTCAGGGTCGGTGTATGATCATTTGCTGCATGGCTTTGCCGCACATAATATTCCACGCCCTGAGGATGTTTTACTATTGAAAGAAACACTAAATGTCTGATAAGATAAACGATATATTGCAAAAGAAGCGCATCCTGATATTGGGTTTTGGTAAAGAAGGGCAATCCAGCTATCAGCTGCTCAGGTCTTTTTTTCCGGAGCTTGTACTTGGGATCGCCGATCAGGATGATGGTTTGCCTGATAAGCATCCTCAGTTGAAAGATGACCCTTTTCTGATCATGGCATACGGAGATAAATACCTGGAAAACTGCTCCTCCTACGACCTTGTTATCAAGTCTCCCGGAATCCCATACGAAAAGCTTGGCAAGTATTGTGATGCAGAAAAGATTACTTCTCAAACCGACCTCTTCCTGCGTGCATATTCAAAGCAGGTAATTGGGGTGACCGGCACGAAAGGAAAGAGCACCACCTCAAGCCTGATCCATCACATTTTAAAGCAGGCAGGCAGGAAAGTGATCTTATCCGGCAATATTGGCATCCCACCATTAAGCCCGGAGGCTAACCTGGATAGCGACACCATTGTGGTTTTTGAGATGTCGTCACATCAGCTTGAGCATATAACGATAGCGCCTCGCATAGCAATCATCCTGAACATATTTCCTGAACATCTTGATCATTATAAAGATTTTACCGCTTATAAGATGGCAAAATTCAATATCAGCCTCTTACAAACAGAGGATAGCAAACTGATATATAATGCAGATGATCCGATCATTGGTGAGTTGCTTAAGGAGTATCCTGCCGTGAAGGATCAACAGTCATTTTCTTTGCACACGGATGGTGAACATGCTGCATTTCTTGAGCAGCCTGATATTGTATTGGCAGATGAAGCTGAAGATATAGTTATTCCTGTTGATTCGGCCAAAGACCTTCCAGGAGAGCATAACCTGTCGAATATGATGGCGGCTATGCTTGCCTGCCGTGATTGCGGGCTTGAGGCCGAAGAGATAAAGCATGGATTGTCTACATATGAGCGACTTGAACACAGGTTGGAGTTAGCCGGTACTTTTGATGGTGTCCGGTTTTATAATGATTCGATAGCAACCATCCCTGAAGCCACCATCGAGGCCCTGCGGACCCTGGAGAAGGTTGAGCTGCTGATATTAGGCGGGCATGACCGGGGGCTGGACTATTCAATATTGCAGCAATGGCTGCTATCACATCCGGTGCCTGTTCTTTTATTCATGGGAGATGCAGGAGGCAGGATGTATAATGAATGGAAGCAAAGCCTGGCAGATAGTACTGATTGCATTCTTGTGAGCGGAATGAAAGAGGCTTTACAGATTGCCGGCACAAGATTATCAGATGGCGATGTTTGCCTGCTCTCGCCGGCAGCGGCAAGTTATGGTATGTTCCGGAATTTTGAGGAGCGGGGTGATCTGTATAAAAAAATGGCAGCCGAATTTAAACGACTGCCATCCGGGGGAGATCTTAAATAAACTATTTCTTTTTTGATTCCTTGTCCGCCTTAGCCTTAGCGACGGCGGGCTTCTCTTCCTTGTCCGCCTTAGCTTCAGCGACGGCGGACTTTTTCTCCTTGTCCGCCTTAGCTTCAGCGACGGCGGACTTTTTCTCTTCCGCCTTAGCCTTAGCGACGGCGGGCTTTTTTATTTCTTCCGCCTTAGCTTTAGC
>JBDLIJ010000078.1:0-13259 GCA_039714935.1 Bacteroidota bacterium
TTGAATTGGTTGAATTGGTTGAATTGGTTGAATTGGTTGAATTGGTTGAATTAGTTAAATTAGTTAATCTGTAGGTAATATGAAAGAATTTATTAAATACATGCTGGCTTCTATGCTGGGTTTTGTCATTATCATAGGGGTAATATTTATGATCTCTTTTGGCCTGTTGATGGGCCTGATGTCGTTTGCAGAGCAGAAAGAAGTTGTGATCAGGGAAAACACAATTATCAGGATAGACTTTAAAGATCCTATCGCTGAGAGAACTCCCCTGAGTGGCCTTTTTTCTGATCTTACATCCGGTTCCTTTAAGCGGGTCCTTGGATTAAATGATATCATAAAGAACATTCAATATGCGGCAGAAGATGATGACGTAAAGGGCATCGTGCTGAACCTCAATGTCGTTCCCTCGGGGATATCCACCCTGGAAGAGATACGAAAAGCTTTGACAGAATTTAAGGATACCAACAAATTTATTCTCTGCTATGGCGAGTATATGACTCAGGGAGCTTATTATCTTGCGTCGGTTTCTGATGAAGTATTCATTCATCCGCAGGGCTTCGTCGACTTCAAAGGACTTAATGCCAGGGTGATGTTCATTAAGGGCTTACTTGACAAACTGGATATTGATATGCAGATTGTGAGACACGGTAAGTTTAAAAGCGCCGTAGAGCCATTGATCCTGAAGGAGATGAGTGAGGCAAACCGAGAGCAGTACACTACTTTTGTCAATAGCATCTGGGAAGCAATGTTATATGATATTTCTATGTCGCGGGGCCTGACTATAGATCAGCTTAACTATATTGCAGATAAACTGGTCACTTATGATGCCGACGCTGCTGTTGCTTCCGGGCTTATTGATGATGTGAAATTCAGAGATGAATTCAGAGAAGTGATCAGCCATCAGATGGATGTTGAGTTTAAGGATATTAACTTTGTCTCTCTGAATCAGTATGACAGGGTGCAAAAGAATTTCCCTGTTACCAGCGACAGGATAGCTGTGATCTATGCTACAGGTGAAATTGGTGGAGGCCAGGGAGATGATCAGACCATCGGTTCGGATCGTCTTGCCGAGACCATTATGAAAGCACGTGAAGATGAGCATGTGAAGGCAGTCGTACTACGTGTCAACTCTCCGGGTGGGGATGCACTTGCTTCAGATGTGATCTGGCGCGAAATGGAGCTTTTGCAGGCAGCAAAACCGGTGATTGTTTCCATGGGGGATGTGGCGGCATCAGGCGGATACTGGATATCATGTGCTTCTGATAAGATCTACGCTGATCCAACAAGCCTTACAGGCTCCATTGGGGTTTTTGGCGTTATTCCAAATTTTGGGGATTTCATGGAAAACAAGCTTGGGATCACCTATGATCATGTCGCGTCCAATGAAAATTCGGCTTTCCCGCCCCTGATGATGCCATTGTCAGACTTTGAAAAGACTGTATTGCAGAAAAAAGTAGAAAACGTATATGAGCTTTTCCTTTCACGTGTATCCAATAACCGTGATCTGACCAGGGAAGAGGTAGATAATATTGGTGAAGGAAGGGTTTGGAGTGGTGTTGATGCAAAACGTATTGGCCTGATCGATGAGTTCGGGGGCTTATATGATGCCATTGACTATATCGCTGAAGTGGCAGGAATGGATGAATATCGCCTGCTGGAACTACCGGTGCAGATCGACCCTGTTGAACAACTGATCAACGATCTCACCGCCGGAGTATATACCAAAGCGCTGAAAGCCGAAATGGGGCCCTTCTACCATGATTATATGAAGGCTAAGTCTGCCTTAAAGTGGGAAGGTGTACAGGCCAGGTTGCCGGCACAGATGGTTGTGGAATAATGAACACGGAACGCTGAACGCTGAACACTGAACACTGAACACTGAACGAATATCAAATATCGAATATCGTAAATAACTTCAGCATTCCATGTTCAGTGTTCCTTATTCATTATTCTTCTGAGTAATCCATATCAGCCAGGCGCTTGTAGCTGTTGTAACGCCATTTGGCATTCTTAACCGCTAATGCCTGCAGTCTGGTGGCTTCATCCGGAAATGCTTTCTTCAGCGAAGTATACCTTACTTCTCCATTAATGAAGTCATTGAAAAGATCCCAATCAGGTTGTTTTGAATCAAGCACGAAGGGGTTTTTTCCTTCTTCTTCCATCAGTGGGTTGTAACGATACATTTGCCAGTAACCTGAGTCTACGGCATGTTTCATTTCTTCCTGTGATTTGCCCATTCCTCTTTTCAGGCCGTGGTTGATACAAGGTGAGTATGCAATGATCAGTGATGGACCGGGATATGCTTCTGCCTCTTTCAGGGCTTTAAAGAATTGCGATTGGCTGGCACCCATGGCCACCTGTGCAACATATACATATCCGTACGACATGGCCATCATGCCAAGGTCTTTTTTGCGGATCTTCTTTCCTGAGGCTGCGAATTTAGCAACGGCACCTACAGGTGTGGACTTTGACGACTGGCCTCCGGTGTTGGAATATACTTCAGTATCCATCACCAGGATATTGATATCCTCACCGCTGGCAATGACATGGTCAAGCCCGCCGTATCCGATATCATAAGCCCATCCGTCACCACCAAATACCCATACAGATTTTTTAACAAAATACTGCTCAAGCTTTAACAGTTCAGTTGCCAGCGGATGTTTGGTTTTCTCAAGTAAAGGAAGCAATTTGGCCGAGGCCACCTTTGAGGCTTTGGCGTCGTCTTTCCCTTCGAGCCATTCAGTGATAGCTTCCTGCATTGTTGCGTCAGCATTTGAAGCAAGCAGGTTCAGCCTGTCGGCAATGCGATCACGCATTTTTCTTACACCCACCGACATACCAAAGCCATACTCGGCATTGTCTTCGAAGAGTGAGTTTGCCCAGGCCGGGCCATGTCCCGATTGCTTATGCTCGCAATAGGGTGTAGAAGGCGCCGAACCACCATATATGGATGAGCATCCGGTTGCATTGGCAATCATCATACGCTCACCATAGAGCTGGGTTATGGTTTTTATGTAGGGAGTTTCGCCACAGCCGGCACAAGCGCCTGAAAACTCAAATAGGGGTTGTGCAAATTGACTGTTCTTTATAGTCTTATCTTTCTCTGCCAGGTCTTCTTTGTAACCTACCTTAGCATCGAAATGATCAAAACGTGCAACTTCATCCAATTGAGAATCGAGTGGTTTCATCACAAGTGCTTTTTCTTTTGAAGGACAAACATCGGCACAATTGCCGCAGCCTGTACAATCAAGTACACTTACCTGGATCCTGAACTCATGCCCGTCGAAGCCTTTTCCTTTGGCAGCAATGGTAGCTGTGCCTTCAGGAAGGTCTTTCTGCTCTCCCTCATTTACCAGGAATGGCCTGATAGCAGCATGAGGACAAACATAAGAACACTGGTTACACTGAATACAGTTTTCACTGATCCATTCCGGCACATTTACTGCAATACCACGTTTCTCAAAAGCAGTGGTGCCTGCAGGGAAAGTGCCATCTTCACGACCAACAAAAGCACTTACCGGCAGGTCATCACCTTTGAGATGGTTTATCGGGTGGCAAACATTTGCTACGAAATCAGGTCCGTTAACTTGTGCCTGTTTGTCATTTAACTTAAGATTTTTCCATTCGGAAGGAATCTTTACTTCAGTTACCTGTCCACCTCTGTCAACAGCAGAATTATTCATGTTCACGATCTCTTCACCCTTGTTGCCAAAGGTTTTCAGGATGGCTTTCTTCATATGATCAACAGCCATCTCATAAGGGATCACATCTGCGATCTTAAAGAAAGCAGACTGCATGATGGTGTTTGTTCTTGAACCAAGCCCGATCTCAACAGCGATCTTAGTAGCGTTGATCATAAAGAACTTAATATCATTTTCTGCCATGTACTTTTTCATGGTGTCGGGAAGCCTCTTCCTTGTTTCTTCCTCATCCCAGATGCTGTTTAGCAGGAAGGTGCCTCCTTTTTTCAAACCTTTGAGCATGTCATATTTATCCAGGTAGGACGGAACATGGCAAGCTACAAAATCAGGAGTGTTTACAAGGTATGTTGATTGTATCGGGCTGTCGCCGAAGCGCAGGTGAGAGGTGGTGATACCACCTGACTTTTTAGAGTCGTATGCAAAATATGCCTGCACGAATTTTTCTGTTGTATCGCCTATGATCTTGATGGAGTTTTTGTTGGCACCAACGGTCCCATCGGATCCAAGGCCGTAGAATTTTGCTTCATATGTTCCTTTTGGTGCAGTGAGCACGTCGGGGAGCAGCGGCAGTGATGTGTATTTTACATCATCCACAATACCTACTGTGAACTGGTTCATTGGAACGGCCTGTGCAAGATTATCATAAACAGAGATCATCATTGCAGGAGTGGTGTCCTTTGAACTGAGTCCGTAACGTCCACCAACTACAAGAGGTGCATTGTCCTTGCCAAAGAAGAGATCACGGATGTCAAGGTAAAGCGGATCCCCGTTGGCACCTGGTTCTTTTGTCCTGTCCAGGACTGAAATACGCTTCACTGTTTTTGGAAGCACATTCATGAAATATTTTTCTGAAAACGGCCTGTAGAGGTGCACTGTGATAAGACCGACCTTCTCACCATTAGCTGTTTTGTAATCAATTACCTCTTTTATCGTTGAAGTAACGGACCCCATGGCAACAATAATGTTCTCAGCATCCGGTGCACCATAATAAGTGAATGGATGATATTCCCTGCCGGTCATTTTGCTGATCTCTTTCATGTAGTCTTCTACAATGTCGGGAATGGGATCATAAAAACGTGTGACGGCTTCCTTGGCCTGGAAGAATATGTCAGGGTTCTGAGCAGTGCCCCTTGTAACGGGATGTTCAGGGTTAAGGGCATTGTCGCGGAATTGCTGGAGGGCTTTGGTATCTACGAGTTTTGCAAAATCGTCGTTCTCAAGGTACTCTACTTTTTGAATCTCATGAGAGCTTCTGAAACCATCAAAAAAGTGGAGGAAAGGAATCCTTGACTTAATAGATGCCAGGTGTGCGATACCCCCGATATCCATGATCTCCTGGATGCTTCCAGATGCCAGCATGGCAAAGCCTGTTTGCCTGGTGGCCATCACATCACCATGATCACCAAAGATAGACAGTGCATGTGCTGCAACGCTTCTTGCACTTACATGAAATACGGCCGGCAGCAGTTCGCCCGCCATCTTATACATGTTGGGTATCATCAGTAAAAGTCCCTGGGATGCAGTAAAAGTAGAGGTGAGGGCACCGGATTGAAGCGAACCATGCATGGCACCCGCAGCACCTGCTTCTGATTGCATCTCTTCTACCATAACGGTCTCACCAAAAATATTCTTCCTTCCATAGGCAGCCCATTCATCAATGTACTCAGCCATGGTAGAAGAAGGTGTGATGGGGTAGATACATGCTACCTCACTGAACATATATGCAACATGCGATGCTGCATAGTTGCCATCACATGTTATAAATTTTTTCTCTTTAGTCATAATGTGTTTATTTTTAGGTCTTTACATTTCAAAAACGAAGTACCAAAAGGCAGCACAAAACTAATAAATATTATTAGTTTGCTATTTAAAATAGCCTAAAATTAGATCGCATGAAGGTTATTTATACTGATTTTAGATTGTTGAGCATTTAGCATATTAAATATTTTTGCATATTTTTATGCTGCCAAGGATTTGACATATAAAGAAATTATTGTTTAAATAGATAAAAAAGACAATCATGGATTTGAAAACAAAATATATGGGGGTTGAGCTGAAGAACCCTGTGATCGTGGGAGCAAGCAACCTGGTCATTGACCTTAGAACAATGAAGAAATTAGAGGAAGAAGGAGCTGCTGCGGTTGTATATAAAACCTTGTTTGAAGAACAGATACATCTTGAAAATTTACAGAACTACCATGCGGAAGAAGATTATGCCAGCCGCCATGCTGAGATGGCAGGATCCCCATATCCCTCTGCTGAGGAGACGGGCCCTGAGGCATTTCTTGCCAGAATAAAAGAAGCTGTTGATGTATTAAATATTCCTTTATTTGCAAGCTTGAATTGTGTTTATGATGAAACCTGGTCAGCCTATGCTCGGAAGATCGAAGCAACAGGTGTTGCAGGCCTGGAGCTGAACTTCTATGCCATTCCGCGCAACTTTGTGATAGACGGAAGATCGATCATTACTGAGCAGCTTGATATACTGGCTAAAGTCAGAAGTGCGGTCAATATTCCGGTGGCAGTGAAGTTGAGCCCTTATTATTCAAACCCCCTTCATGTGATTGCTGAAATGGACAAAAAAGGCGCTGATGGCTTTATCATTTTTAACAGGTTGTTCCAGCCAGAGATCGATATTGACCTGGAAGAACACTATTTTCCATATAACCTTTCCTCACAGAATGATAACAGGCTGGCACTTCGTTTTGCAGGTTTGCTTCATGGCGAGATCAACGCTAATGTTTGTGCCAATACCGGGATATTTACCGGAGAAGATGTGATTTCAATGATACTTGCGGGTGCTGATGCAGTGCAGGTAGTTAGTACAATATATAAGAATGGGATTGGCCAGATAGGAACCATCCTCAATGAAATAGAAACCTGGATGAAAAAGAAAAACTATAAAAGCCTTGATGATTTTAAAGGCAAATTATCCAGGAAGACACTGCAGGATCCTTTTACTTATAAGCGGGCACAGTATGTTGACATACTTATGAAGTCGGAGGAGATCTTTAAGAAATACCCACTTATTTAATTTTTAAATCTCAAGCCCCAGACTCGAAACAAATTTAAAACGCGCGAAACCCGGCATCCGGCATCTAATCCTACCTCTTGCTATTGGTAAATTCTATCCCGGCCTGCAATGCATTGATGTTCATACTGACGACTTCTTCACCTTTTCGTCCAAAGATGTTGTGCAAAGCATCATGAAACAGGCGTATATCCATTTTAAGAAAGGGGAGGGCGGCCCCGAGGATCACCATATTGGCGGCTCTTTTATTGCCAAGGTCTTTGGCAATGTCATCAGCGTTGATAATGATATGATTGGGTAGCTTGTTAATCTCATCAAGGACTTTGTCGATATCGGGGTAATTCTTAATGTTGACAAATGGAGTGCTATTGGTGATCAGCCATCCATCTTCGGACAGCATTGAAACATATCGCAAGCCTTCCATGGGCTCAACTGCAATGATGATGTCTGCCTGTCCCTGTGGGATCAGGTCTGAGGCTACAGGCTTATCTGATAAACGCAGGTTGGATTGCACGTCGCCGCCACGCTGGCTCATGCCATGTACTTCTGCCTGCTTCAGGAAAAGGTCTGCTCCCATAGCTGCAGTGCCTATAACCGCAGCTATCGACAGTATACCCTGGCCGCCAACTCCTGCTAATATGATATCTTTCTTCATGCTTACTCTGTTAAATTACCTGTTTTTCTTCTTGCTTTTTTGCCCTGATCTTTGTTGCGAGGGTTTGTATGCATTCACGACGGGGAATGATTACGGAAATACCGTCATAGTTAAGTTCTTTTTTAATGATCTCCATGTTCTCATCGTGATGTTTCTGTATAGGATTCAACACATGGATATGTTCTTCTCTTACGCCTAAGCCCATACAGATATCTTCAATTTTACCGTGTGCATTTGAATCCTGCCCGCCTGTCATGGCGGTGGTCCCATTATCAAGTATCAACACCGTGATGGGGCTGTTGCTGACAATGGCATCGAGCAGTCCGGTCATCCCGGAATGTGTAAAGGTAGAATCACCGATCACAGCAACGGCAGGGACAAGGCCATTATCTGCCGCACCCTTGGCCATGGTGATCGAAGCCCCCATGTCAACGCAGGTGTTAATGGCATCAAAAGGTTCAAGCGCACCAAGCGTATAACAGCCAATATCTGAGAACACCCTTCCCCTGGCATATTTTGAGAGAGCATCATTTAATGCTTTGTATGAATAAATGTGTGGACAGCCACTGCAGAGTGAGGGTGGCCTTCCTACTACCTGTGAAGAGGATTCTCTTCCATCGAAATATTCCATGTTTAATCCCCTGGCAACAAGATTGGGATTTAATTCGCCATCCCTGGGTATGCTTCCGTCCAGACGGCCACGGATTTTCTTTCCGGTATTCATATACCCCTTCAATGCTTCTTCTATCAGCGGATATCCTTCCTCCAGTACCAGGATCTCATCACACTCATCATAGATCTTTTCCATCTGTTTTCGGGGAAGAGGGTATTGTCCTATCTTCAGGACCGGATGGGGGACTTTTTGATCTTCAAAGTTCTCAACAAGATAATTATATGCGATGCCACAGGCGATGATGCCCAATTTCCTGTCTTCCCCGTCAATATATTTATTGAATTCCGACCCCTCAGACTCAAGAACATAGGCGTCCTGGCTTCCCAGAAGTGATTTGTATCTGCGCCTTGCATTTTCCGGCAATAGGATAAACTGGTTGGGTGTGCCAGGCAATTTAAGTTCATTCTGGGCTTTCATTTCGCTGCGTACAACTCCGGCACGTGAGTGTGCCAGCCGGGTAGTAATTCGCATCATTACCGGTATTTCAAATTTTTCTGACAGTTCGTAAGCATAATGGGTCATATCATATGCTTCCTGCTGGTTTGATGGCTCCAGGATAGGGATCATCGCAAAATTGCCAAAAAAACGGGAGTCCTGCTCATTTTGTGAAGAGTGCATGGATGGGTCGTCGGCGGCTACCACAACAAGGCCTCCATTAGCCCCTGTAATGGCTGAATTGATAAAAGCATCAGCCGCTACATTCAGTCCTACATGCTTCATGCAGGTCATGCCCCGCTTGCCGATATATGAAATTCCCATGGCAGCCTCCATGGCAGTTTTTTCATTGGATGTCCAGCTGGCAACAATTTTGCCTTCCTTAACCTCTTTTGACTTTATAACGTATTCGGTGATTTCGGTAGAAGGCGTCCCGGGGTATGAATATATTCCCGACAAACCTGCATCAATAGCAGCTTGCGCTATCGCCTCATCTCCTAATAATGGTAATTTATGCATAGTAAAACTCCTGTTAAAACAATTGTTGAGATGTGTACAAAACTAAAGAAATATCGTGTATTAACATTATGTTCATAAGTTGAATTTACAATTTATACTTATTATAAGTAAATTTGCATTAACTAGGGTATATGAATTTTCTGGCGCATGCATTTCTTTCTGGAAGTAATGATGACATCCTCATCGGAAATTTTATTGCTGATGCTGTAAAAGGCAATAATGCCAATAAATTTCGGGAAGGCATTCATAAGGGAATTATACTGCACCGCGAAATCGACCACTTTACCGATCACCACCCTGTGTTTATCAGGAGCAAGAACAGGATAGTGGAAGAGTATGGGAAGTTCGCAGCTGTCGTTATTGATATTTATTATGATCATTTCCTGGCAGTTGACTGGGAAAAATATGCTGATAATGACATTTCAGAATTTGCCGTTCATGTATATGGCCTCATGCTGAGCAATTATAGTATATTACCTCTGAAATCACGACGCATCCTGCCTTTTATGATCATCCACAACTGGCTTGTAGGCTACTCACGCTTAAAAGACCTGCAGTGGGTCTTCAACGGAATGTCGAGGCGCTCAAGAAAGTACGATTCAGGAATGGAAAATGCCGTTGAAAGCCTGAAGTGCGACTATGAGAATTTTAAGTCGGATTTCGGAGAATTCTTTCCGGATATGATCAAACATGCCAGCGAATTCCGCACAACATTATAAGCTTGCGATACTGCCTACCTGATAATAAACTTCTGTGTGATCTGATTATTTTCTTTACAGCTTATGTTTGCAAAATATATTCCTGATGGAAGACTTCGGATATCAAACTTTTCATTAATTGTACCAGTTGCCGAAGTAGTCTTGCTGATCATGACCTGTCCCACCTGGTTTACAATTACGATAGCAACATCCTGCCAGCCATACGACACAAATTCAACAAAGAGGTGATCTTCTGCGGGATTTGGAAATACGCTGAAATCTGATATCAGATGCTTCCCGCGTTCCCTGACACCTGACTCATCATTTGTATAATAACATGTTGTATCAATTACACCGGAAAGATTCAGTATCTCCATACTTAAGATCGGGCCAAATGAGGATGACGTATACCATGCATACTGTGTTCTGCTTAAATATATAACGCTGCTGAACACGCCATTAACAAATATAGAATCTGTTTCGTTGTCGATGGTTGTCGTTCTCAGAATATCGCTGTACGTACCTGTTGGTAATATGAGTGTGCCATAAGAGTCGGCAACAACGCTTGTATTGGCGCTCGCCCTGACTTCGCCGAAAGAAATCAGGGACATTCCATGATAAGTGTCAGCAAAACTATCTCCATAATTGAATGGGTATTCCAAATATTTTCTGCTGTCGTCGTAGATGAACAAAACAGGAAAGCCTGCCACTGTGGTCTGGACTCCAAGATAATATGCTGCTGTTTCTTCAACCATTAAGTAACTGTAAATAGAATCGTTCATGTTCAATACAATATTGGCCATTGGAAACTCATTGCCCGCAGGAGCTTCGGTCGGGCTGATGGCTGTGATCAGGCCGGGCTCCATAATATTTGTCAATTGAGAGAAATCCCAGCTTACATCTGCGCCCGTCGGTTCATGCGTTAAATTAGCTGAAGACACGAACTGTATTTCCACAACATCACCTACCTCAGGAGCGTTTTGAGGGTGCTGAAGTGAGGGCTGAGCGATCATCATGCTTGTTAGGAAAATAGAGCATATCAGAAGGTATAACTTTTTCATAATAAATAAATTTGGTCCATAAGCGTATTTCAAATATAGTAAACATTTAGATGGATTGCAAGTGGCTGAGTGCCTTTTAAGTATATGGCGCTACGTGTAATTACGTAGGAAGCTGTGATTATAGGTGTCAGGTGCCGGGTGGCGGGTGTCGGGGTGATGATATAAGAATCATTGACGCAGGAAGTAACAAAAGGCTTAAATTTGCGTCTTATGGATAGGCTTCGGCTATAATACTTTTTTTATATGGCCGGACTTCACATTATCCCTGATTAACGAACAAAGCCTTCACTGATATGACTGATTTTGGATCCATGACCCTGGACGAGAAGATTGTATTTCTCAGTAGGGTTAGTATTTTTTCGGATACCGACGGTGACTTCCTTTCCTCCATTGCCATGGTATTGCGTGGGGTGAAAGCGAAACGCCAGCAAACAATTTTTAAGAAGGGCGATGCAGGTGATGCGATGTATATCATCATTAGCGGGTCGGTCCGCATCCATGATGGCAGCCATGTGCTCTCCCGCCTTTCGGCAAATGATGTGTTTGGGGAGTATGCCCTGATCGATGAGGGCAAACGTTCTGCCTCTGTTACCACTGAAGAAGAAAGTTATCTGTTGCAACTAAGCAGGGAAGATTTTGAAAGCAGGCTGGATGATGATCCGGGATTCTCGAAAAATATCCTCCAGGTGTTGATAAGCCGCATGCGGAGCATGAATGAGCTGGAGGAAAAGCTGGCCCGGAGCTATAAGAAAATTCAGAAACAGAAAGAAGCCATTGAAGAGCAGAATGAAAATATCAGGGAAATAAAGCAAAAACTTGAAGAACAGAATTTTGAGTTGTTAAACCTGAACGAGGAGAAAAATCACCTTATCAGTGTTGTCGTACATGGCTTAAAAAATCCCCTCACAAGCAGTCTGACAATGATTGACCTTATGTTAAATGATCCTGATAATGTTTGTGAGGAGCATCGCGAATATGCTGATATCATCTCCAACTCGCTGCAGAGGATGAATAAGATGATCAACCAGGTGCTGGATATAAACATTATTGAATCAAAGGTGTATCATCTTAATAAAGAAAAGATTAACCTGAAGGATACAGTTGAAAAGATCGGAAATATTTATAAGCACACCATCAGGCAAAAGGAACTTGATTTTAAGTTGTCAATGGAGGATGTTTATGCCGACCTGAATGAAGTGTTTATCCTGCAAATCATTGATAATTTGATTTCCAATGCCATTAAATACACTCCTAAAGGGAATGCTGTTACGATCTGTTTACAGCACAAGAATGGGAAAGCCCTGCTGGAAGTAAAAGATACAGGCCTTGGTATTCCATCGCAGTTTTTGCCCCATATTTTCGACCAGTACCAGCATAAAAAGCATCATCTGCAGCAGCTTGAACCTGACACAGGTTTGGGACTTGCCATTGTAAAAAAGTATGTAAATGCCATGGATGGCCGCGTATGGTGTGAGAGCGAGGTAGATAAAGGATCTTCTTTTTTTGTTGAATTTAAAGCAGTGTGAAAAAGGTTTTAAGTTTTGGGTTTTAAGTTTTAGGTTGGCTGCATACAATCAAAATTTCTCACTCGCTATTCTCCAATACCAATCTTTGCACCCACCGAAGCCTTGGCGCAGGTGGGTTATTAGTCACTCATAACCAACATCTATTGTAGATTAGGAGACGATCGTCAAAATTACCTTCCTGCTTCCACCCCGGTTCCTGAACTCACATAAATATATTCCCTGCCAGGTTCCCAGGTTGAGCCTTCCATTGGTGATGGGTATGCTTACCGCAGAGCCCAGAAGGCTTGCCTTCAGGTGAGCCGGCATATCATCAGCACCTTCCATAATATGCCTGTACTGAGGATGGTTTTCAGGGATAAGCTCATTCATGAAAGACTCAAAATCCACTCGTACTGTAGGGTCTGCGTTTTCATTGATCGTAAGCCCGGCCGAACTATGTTTGATAAAAATATGAAGTATCCCACTTTCCGGCAGCTCCGGCAGCTCACGTTCAATGATATGCGTGATCAAATGATAACCTCTTTTAAATGGAGGAAGTAATATTTCAGTTTGTGTAGTCATTGAGTGATATTTTGAGGGTTCACTATGGCTTAATTTAGTGGATAATTTGTCGAATAAAAATGATGAACTAAATTAACATTTTAAAATTCAAAATTAAAAATTATTGTATCTTTGCAGTCCATTTTAATTACGGTGGATGTAGCTCAGTTGGTTAGAGCACTGGATTGTGGTTCCAGGGGTCGCCGGTTCAAATCCGGTCTTCCACCCAAAAAAATCCTCTTGGATATCCAAGAGGATTTTTTTATAGAAGATAGAAGATAGAAGAAGGGGATTGAAGAAGTAGATTGTAGAGGTGGATTGTAGAAGTATAGTAGATTGCAGAAGTATGTTAGATTGCAGAAGACTTCTTCTATTTTCTATCGTGCCACCTTCTATCTCCCATCACCTTTATTTTGAAGA
>JBDLIJ010000079.1:0-13241 GCA_039714935.1 Bacteroidota bacterium
TATAGCTCTGGTCATGTTCTTCATCAACGATGACCAGCCCCAGCCTGCTAAAAGGCAGGAATATGGAAGAACGGGCTCCCAGTATGATATTATATTGATCGTCTGCTTCGTCAGATAAGACCTTGTTCCAGATCTCCACCCGTTCTCTTTCGTTATAGCGCGAGTGATAAACCCCAACCTGCTTCCCGAAATACTTCCGAAGCCTGTTAATGATCTGTGTGGTGAGCGCGATCTCAGGGAGCAGGTAGAGCACCTGTTTGCCCTGATCTATGGCCTCTTTGATGAGGTGGATATATATTTCGGTCTTGCCACTGGAGGTCACACCATGTAGCAGCGCCACTTCTTTCTCCCTGAATCCTTCTTTTATGCCTTCAAGTGTTTTGAGCTGATGCTCATTAAAAACAATATCAGATGCCTCGGCAATGGCATCGTCATCGGTAAGCCTGCTCACGGCCTTCTCTTCTGCTGTGAACACTCCTTTTTTGATGAGCTCTTTTAAAGGGGCCTGTGTGGCATCGGCAGCTTTTAGTAAGACTGTTTTGCGTACTTCAGGATAGCTGTCTTCACCCGTCGACATATTGATATAAGCTACCAGCACCTGCAACTGCCTGAAGGCACGTTTTTCAAGCTTATGAAAGATCTCCTCAAGAGATGATTCTGATTGAAAGCTTTCCGCCAGGCGTACATATATTTCGGTCCGGGCTTTATACTGATCTTTCAGCTCTTCCTCCAGTATGATCACCTGCTTTTCTATCAGGGTGTTGATGAGCGGCAGGATCTTCATCTGCTCCGTGATGTCGGATGCCTCCTTAACTGTAAGTGCCTCTTTGTGTATGAGTGCTTCCGCAATCATGGCTTCTTTTTCGCTCAGGCTTTCCGACCCAACTGTAAAGCCGGGATTCAATCTTAGTCTTGACTCACTGGCCAGCTTGAACGCTGAGGGCAGGGCGGCGTTCATCACCTCCCCGGCATGGCTCATATAATATTCAGAGATCCAGTCCCAGAATGTGAATTGCGTCTCGTTTACGATGGCTTCCTCATCAAGGATGGAAAGCACATATTTGGGAATATATCCCTGTGGCACCGTTTCGTGGATATTCCTGACAAGGGCGGTGTAAATTTTCCTCCTTCCAAACTGCACGGCCACCCGCTGTCCGGGTATGATATAGTCATTATACTCATAAGGCACACGGTATGTATACAGTCCCTTAAGGGGTAAGGGAAGCAGCACATCCACAAAAAGTGTTTTTCTTTCCATGCCTTATGAATGTAAATTTTTGTTTATCAGATAGCCAGTATTCTTGCTATATCGAGTAATTCCAGGTTTATGTCCTGGTGATGTTTTATTGATTTCTCGAAAGATGTAAGTTCGATTTTATTGTCTACCATGCCTATCATTACCCCGCTGACGCCGTCTTTCAGGGTCGTGATCGCAGCATTTCCCAGCCTGCTGGCCAGAACACGGTCTGCAGCCGTGGGTGACCCGCCTCGCTGGATATGCCCCAGTATGGATACCCTGGTCTCGAAATCCGGAAAATGATCATTGATCTCCTCAGCAACTTTTATAGCTCCACCCGAGTCGTCACCCTCTGCCACGATGATGATCCCGGAGGTTTTATTTTTTTTCCAGTCTTTCTCCAGCACCTGTAACATCTTGTCTATGTATGTAGGACTTTCCGGAACCAGTATCATCTCTGCGCCTGAGGCAATGCCGCTTCGCAGGGCGATGAAGCCGGCATCACGCCCCATCACCTCAATAATAAACAGGCGGTCGTGTGAGCAGGCAGTGTCGCGCAGCTTGTCAACAGCCTCCATCACAGTGTTGATGGCAGTGTCATACCCGATGGTGTAGTCGGTACCATACAGGTCATTGTCGATGGTGCCCGGCAAGCCTACTATGGGTGTGCCATATTCCATCCCGAAGGTGCGGGCCCCGCTAAAGGTGCCATCGCCACCGATCACCACCAGGGCGTCAAGGCCCATCGACAGCATGTTGTCATATGCTTTCCGGCGCCCTTCCTTCTCATAAAAAGCCTTGCATCGCGCCGACTTAAGGATGGTGCCACCACGTTGGATGATGTTTGATACGGAACGGCTGTGCAAGGGAGTGATCTCCCCATCGATCAGCCCCTGGTATCCATGCCTGGAGCCAAACATCTCAAATCCTTCATTGATGCCGCTGCGCACAACAGCCCTGATCGCGGCATTCATGCCCGGCGAATCACCACCGGAGGTAAGGAGCGCTATTTTCTTTATTTCTTTCATTGCTGTCGGTGTAATTCTTGAGTCGTAAATTTAGGTAATAATAGTAAGAGGGGATTGATATTTCTCAACTGCCAACCGCCAACCGCCTACTGCCAACAGCCTACTCCCTACCGCCTACTCCCTTCCTGCTTCCCTCATAAAGCTCATACTTATTAAACCTGCACTCGAGGGGGCCGTTAAATATCCTGATCTTTTTCGACGGACGCAGGCCGACGAACTTAATGGCTTGCAGGTCGCCGCTGGTGATCCATGCCTCAGCATCACGAAAGTTACGCTTTAAGGTATCGCCAATGCCTTTGTACAGGGCAATGATATCATCGGTTTTGATCCTTTCTCCATAGGGTGGGTTCATGAGGATATGGATGTCGCCGGGCGGCCGTTTCAGTTTTTCAAAGGGAGTGGGATGGAGGCTTATAAGTTTCTGTAATCCGGCATTGCCAATATTTTTACGTGTCGAACGCATGGCCAGCGGAGAAAGGTCGCCGCCAACGATTGCTTTAAATGACAGCTCCTCAGGAGGTTTATTCTCTTCTTTTACAGACTTCCAAAGGGCAGGGTCGAAGTCTTTCCATTTTTCAAAGCCGAATGCTTTCCGGTAATATCCTGCCGGGATGTTATTGGCCATCATCGCAGCTTCAATGAGCAGGGTTCCGGATCCGCACATGGGGTCTATAAAAGTTTTTTTTCTGTCCCAACCACTCAGCATGATCAGCCCTGAGGCCAGCACCTCACTGAGGGGTGCATTTCCAAGCGCCACCTTATAACCTCTGAAATGCAGCGACGAGCCGGAGCTGTCGAGAGAGATGGTGCAGTGGTCCCTGTTGATATGCACATTAAAGCGGATATCAGGATCATCAGTGTCGACGGAAGGGCGTCTGCCATATTTATTTCTGAAAAAATCAGCTATGGCGTCTTTTGTCTTCAGGGCTGCATACATCGAATGTGTGATGCCCGAATGGTTTACCACGCCATCAATGGCAAAGGTCTGGTTGAGATCCATCACACTATCCCAGGGCAGGGCCAGGCATTTGTTGTATAGTTCACTATCGCTTGATGCACGGAACTCCCAGGTCGGTTTAAGGAAGCGTAAGGCGGTGCGACAAAGGTAATTACAACGATACAAGGTCTCATTTGTCCCCTGAAACCCGACTCCCCTGTTCAGTATTTCAAGCTCCGTCCCTCCGGCATCTCTGATCTCTCCGGCAAGCACTTCTTCAAGGCCAAGTACAGTCTTGGCGGTAATGGAATATGAATTTGTTGTGGTATTGCTGTCACGTTTTTGCATCTTCCAAAGATAGGCTAATCCTTATAAATATCCACCTCGTCCCTCGTCCCCACTAAATTTTCACTTCATTCATCAAAATACACGAATACTCCTGTTGTAGCTCCTGTTTTCTGGTCTTTAATTCTTTAACGAAAGACCTTAATGCCACATGCATATCAGGGTCAGGACTTTTGCGAATGAATTTTGTAATCTTTTTTTCCAGGGTTAAACTGTCGTGCCAGGCACCGGCGAGTTCTCCCAATTCCCTTAATCTTTCCACCGATATGTTCAGATATTCCTGAACGGGAAGCTGCTCGTCGAAAATATTATTCAGGTAATTGATGCTTTTAAGCCTCGTGCGGATAGCATGTAACCTCTTTTCATGCTTGCTGCCATGAAAGAGCTCACGAATATCCGATTCCATGTCGGCAAGCAGCCTGTGTCCGGCACTAAGTGCTCTCTTTGCACTAATGCCTGCAAGTGCCTCTTGAATTATAAGCTCGCATGCATCCAATGACTTATTATTGTAGGCATCCAGTGCTTTTTCAAATTTCAGGCGTTGTTTTCTTTCACGCTTATGGTACAATGCAATGACAGGGGCGAGGCCTTCCTTGTTGAAACCCGCCAGCAACTGCAAGCTTACCTGCACATCTCTTAATCTGCCCGATCTTTTAAAAAGCCTGTTGATATCCTTAAGTGCTGTTTTGGAATCAAAGCAGCTCTCACAAATCATGCTTGTAAGTGTAGCTGCTACCCGTATGCGCTTTACGCTCAAACGAAACTGATGGACAGCTTCAATGTCTTTGGGGTCGGCACATAATTGAAGGTTCTCTTCAATGATCTGTTTATGCTTCCGGAAATATGTCAGGATATGCTCGGGCATGGTGCAAACTTACATAATTAATGATAACAGATTAACGATATTGTCAACCGCCAACCGCCAACCGCCAACCGTCAACCGTCAACCGTCAACCGTCAACCGTCAACCGTCAACCAACCTAACCCCCAACACCTAAAACCCAAAACTTTTTTCCTATCTTCGAAGAGAAAAAATATTTTATGGTAATAAAGTGGTTTATCAGCCATCAGGCAAAGCAGCTCAGGCGGTCGCCCTTCTGGCAAAAGAGCCTGGCGATCAATATTATCCTGGCATTTTTTATATGCCTGATGCTCCTGGAATTACTGGGACTGGGCCTCATGCTCAGGACAATATTGTCGGAAGCCTTTCCCGATCAGGACCTGGTGGCGATCTTCAATGGGGCTCTTTTATATTATTTTGCCATTGACCTTATCCTGCGCTACCTGATGCAGTCGCTCCCGGTGATTGCTGCCCGTCCCTATTTTCACCTTCCGGTGAAGAAATCGGTGATCGTTCATTACATGCTTGCAAAATCCAAATTTTTTATCCTGAATTATTTACCCTTGCTGGTGCTGATCCCGTGGGCCATAAGGACAATTGCCTTAGAATATTCAGATATACAGGCGGCACAATGGTTGCTGGGGATCATCCTGCTGATCTTTACCAATAACTTCATTATAGTATATGTAAAAAGGCAGATCTTTTCAAGGCCATGGATCGTTGCAGTCTTCGGTGTTATTGTGATCGGTTTTATTGTGCTGGATAGCTTCGGTTTTTATTCTATAGCTGCCATATCTTCAGCTGCGTTTCTTTACCTGATCACCATTCCCTGGGCTTTCATCATTCCGCTTATACTCCTTCTTCTGGTATATGCTGTAAACTTCTATTACCTGAGGGCGAGGATGTACATTGAGGAGATCAGTACAAGAAAACATCAGCGTGTAGATTCCATGGCAGGGATCAACTACCTGAAGAGCCTTGGCCGGGTGGGAGAGCTCATTGCCTTCGAACTAAAATTATACTGGAGAAACAAGCGTTCAAAATCCTTACTGTATATCGTGCCCATATTTCTGCTGTATGGATTCTTCTTTTACCCGCAGGGAGATTTTATGAAGATGGGTGGAATGATGGTCTTTGTGGGGATATTTATTACAGGTGGCGTGGGAGTGAGCGTGGGTAATTATTTCCTGGGATGGGAGAGCAGCTTTTTCGATGCCATCATGGCCAACAATATTGATTACGAAAAGTACTTCAGGGCAAAATATATGATCCTGCTGGGAATGGCTGTCTTTTCTTATGTGGTCACGCTGCCATATGCTTTTTATGGCTGGGAGATATTGTATATCAATACCATGTGTTTCCTGATGAATATTGGTGTAAGCGCATACATAATTCTTTTGTTCAGCACAAATAATAAGAAACGCATGGACCTGAGCCGTGGTGCGGCATTTAATTACCAGGGAGTAGGAGCGTCACAGTTCCTGATTATGTTACCCCTATTGCTTTTACCTGTGGTGCTGTACGGCTTCTTCTCGCTTTTCCTCGACAGGATACCCGCGGTCACCATACTGGGCTTGATGGGTGTGGCAGGCATACTTTTTCATAAGATGTGGATGCAGGCGGTGGTCGCACGATTTGAACGCAGAAAATATATTATTGCGGATGGGTTCAGGGAAAAGTAGGATGGAAGTTTGATACTGGATGCCAGATGCCGGATGCCGGAAATAAAAGATAATGAATATGATAGATGTAAAAGACCTTAGTAAAGCTTATCACGGGAATGTGGTATTAAATATTCCATCACTGAACATCCCCAAAGGGGAAAGTTTTGGTTTGGTGGGAAATAACGGTGCAGGCAAGACAACCTTTTTTCGCCTGATACTGGATCTCATCCGCGCTACAAGCGGAACTGTGTATATCAACTCTGAAGACGTAATGGGATCGGTAGGATGGAAAAGCTATACAGGCTCATACCTTGATGAAGGCTTCCTGATCGATTTTCTCACTCCTGAGGAATATTTTGAATTCCTGGCCGATATCAATGGTCTGTCAAAAGGTGATGTAAAAGAGTTTTATGCCACTTTTGAGGAATTCTTTAACAATGAGGTGCTGGGAAAGAAAAAATTCATTCGTGAGCTCTCTTCCGGCAACCAGAAAAAAGTAGGCATTGCCGCCGCACTGATGACGAAACCCGAACTGCTGATCCTTGATGAACCTTTTAACAGCCTCGATCCTACAACGCAGATCCGCCTGAAGGCGATACTGAAAAACATTCAGGAAGACAGGAACATCACAGCACTCATTTCCTCCCACGACCTGAACCATGTTACTGAAGTGTGTGAGCGTATTGTCGTGCTGGAGACAGGAAACGTAGTCCAGGATATTAAGACCACAGCTACCACATTGAAGGACCTGGAAAAATACTTTGACCTGTGAGGTCGGGGACCTGTGAGGTTATTTAATTATTTATCTTTACCTGTGTATATATCATGATGCCTAATCATTTTCTAAGGTTTTTTCTTTTTATTCTGGCTGCCTTGGCTTCCATTAATATGCATGCTCAACAGCAGTCTGTAAGTGGGCATGTGTATAATGCTGCAAACGGTGAATCTTTGGCATTTGTAAATATTGTTATCGACGACAGCCGGCAGGGAGGTGCCACTGATATCGATGGAAAGTTTGAAATTATATCATATGGCCCGGTTGAGTTTTTAAAACTTTCGTATGTTGGTTATGAACCACTTACATTCTTTATCAACGATAAGACCGAAGGTCTGGAGATCTTCATGAAAAAGATACCATATGAGCTTGGGGAGGTGGTAATATTGCCCGGCATCAATCCGGCACACAGGATCATCAAAAATGTGGTTGCAAACCGTGACCTTAATGATCCGGAAAAGCTAAAGTCTTTTTCCTATACCTCTTACGAGAAGACCATATTTACCCTCGATCTGGATTCGCTGCGCATGATTGATACCATGATGCTGGATACCTCCTCCCTTGAGGTAAGAAGATTCTTCGATCGCCAGGACATATTTATTGCTGAATCGGTAACTGAACGAAAATTCCTGTATCCTGACAGAAAGAGTGAGAATGTGATCGCTACGCGCGTCTCAGGGATGAAAGATCCCATCTTTGTCTTCCTGGTATCACAGATACAATCCACTTCTTTTTATGGCGAACTCATCAACATTGGAAATGGTGAGTACGTCAACCCCATCAGCAGGGGCAGTACATCAAAATACACTTTTATCATTGAAGATACTGCATATTCTGAAAGAAATGATACCACCTTTATTATTTCCTACCGGCCTAAGCCAGGCACTAATTTCGATGGTCTGAAAGGAATGTTGTCAATCAATACACATCATTGGGCTATCCGGAACGTGATCGCAGAGCCGATGCGTGATGAAGGCATCTTTGACATCAGGATACAGCAGCAATATGAACTTGTTGATGGTGATCAGTGGTTTCCGGTACAATTGAATACCGATATTTCGATTAAAGGGATCAACGCTTCCGTTAATGATAAAATTTACAGCTTTGTAGGGGTGGGTAAAAGCTATATTCACGATATACAGCTGAATCCTGAGCTGGTACGCAGGGAGTTTAATAATATTGAAGTGGATGTGGATCCCGCTGCCCATGATCGCAGCGAGAGACAATGGAACATCTATCGCGGCGACAGCCTCAGCGGACGCGATAAAACAACATATGCTTTCATGGACAGCATCGGGCAGGAAGCCAACTTTGACCGCATGGCAAAAACATTCGAAACAGTCATGACGGGAAGGATACCGTACAAATTTGTCGACTTTGATATCGATAAGTTTATGCGCTATAACCAATATGAGGGGCTGTACCTGGGCCTTGGCATCCATACCAATGATAGGTTTTCGCGTCGCCTGAAAGTGGGTGGATTCTGGGGTTATGCTTTTAAGGATAAGACTGCAAAATATGGGGGCGATGTCAGTGCCATATTGCATCGCAATAGTGAGCTCGCGCTGAGGGCAGAATATTTTTATGACGTGACGGAGAGCGGGGGTGTGTCTTTTCCGGATGAAGAAAAATCCTTCCTCAGGGGTGAAGGACTCAGAAATTTTCTGATCCGCAGAATGAATATCACAGAAAGGGCATTGCTATCCATGCAGTTCAGGGCACTACGACATTTTAAATGGAATGTAGCGGTGTTCCATGATTATAAAATTGCATATCCCGACTATCACTATGGGCAGGTTTTAGAAGGAACATCCCTGCTCAAAAATGAATTTCGCTTTGCAGCCCTTTCAACAGGATTCCGCTTTGCCTATCGTGAGAAATTCTTCCGGACAAAAAGGGTTAAGATCTCTCTGGGAACAAAATATCCGGTTGTCAGATTTCAATATACTCATGGATTTAACCAGATACTTAATGGAGAATTTGAATATGATCGTTTTGACCTGAAGGTCACGGAATCTTTTTATACAAAATACCTGGGCTTGACCAGCATTGAGCTCAGGGCCGGTTATATTGAGGGTGACCTGCCATACTGTAATCTGTATAATGGTAACGGCAGCTACAGGCTGTTTACCATCTACGCCCCAGGTAGTTTTGCTACGATGAGGATGAATGAATTTCTCAGCAACCGCTATGTCGCTTTCTATCTCTCACACAATTTCGGGCAGCTGCTGGTTCGGACTAAATTCTTCGCCCCCGAAATCGTGCTGGTTACAAATATTGCTTTTGGAGACCTCACCAACAAAGTACAGCACCATAATGTTGAATATTTGACCATGGAGAAGGGCTATTATGAATCAGGGCTTGTGCTTCATGGCCTGCTCAATCTGCAAATATACAAGCTGGGTGCAGGCGTATTCTATCGCTATGGCCCCTACAGCTTTGACCGCATTGGCGACAATTTCGCCTACAAAGTGAGTATTGTCTTTCCCATCGAGAGCGGGAAGAGTAAGTAGGGAGATTCGAATATCGAATATCGAGTATCGGGTATCGGGTATCGAATATAACTCAACCCTCAACCCTCAAAACTCAAAACTCAATCCATAATTATATATTAATAGCTATCTTTGTCCATTAATAAAAACTAAGCTGCAAATGCATAAATTATTTACACTCACTACTGCTATCTTTTTCAGCACTTTTCTTTCTGCCCAGGTTGCCTACAGTTCACTGGTTGACTCCCTGATGAATGATGTTACCGAAGCCGGTATTTCAGAACTTCTGGAACAATTATCGGGTGAAGTCCCGGTAATGATCGGAGGCAGTCAGTATACGCTTGAAACACGACATTCTTCCACAACGTTTAACCCTCTTGCCGCCCAGTGGATAAAAGAGCAATTCGAAGCCATGGGGCTTAGCACGGAATATCATTATTTTAACAGTAATGGTGAAAATGTGGTTGCCACAATTACGGGAAGTGAATATCCCGATCAGCAATATATCATTTGTGCGCATTATGATGATATGCCTCCGGGCAACCTTGCTCCGGGTGCGGATGACAATGCCTCCGGTGTTGTTGGCGTACTTGAGGCAGCCAGGTTGTTAAAGGATTTTGACCTGAAATATACCCTTAAGTTCATTGCCTTTGACGAAGAAGAACAAGGGCTTATCGGCAGTTATGCATATGCCGGCGAGGCAAGCAGTAATGGTGATGATATCCTTGGCGTCTTGAATCTGGATATGATCGCATATGAATCAAATGGTGATATGGAGATGTCTCTATCCACAAATGCCCAATCAACGCCCTTCACCAATGATTACACAAGTGTCCTGGCAACCTATGGCCTCGATCTCACTTATAATTATATCTCCATCGGTGCCAGCGACCATTCTCCATTCTGGAACAATGGATATCAGGCTATTCTGGCCATTGAAGACTGGGATGATTTCAATGCATATTATCATACGGTGAATGATCTTTTTGATAATTGCAATATCCCTTATTTTAAGCAAATGGTTCAGTCGGCCGTGGCTACGATGGCCACCCATGGTATGGATATGAAAATGGAGCTAAATCATGATCCCCTGCCTTCAGGTCCCTATACGGGAGACAGGGTAGCCGGGCTTGTGGTAAGCTCAAACCATACTGTTGCCAACGGGGAGAATTCTCCACGATTGTATTACAGTGTTGACGGTGGCGCTTTTGTTGAGTTGATGCCTGAGCAGCCTGTTCCTGATACTTTCTGGTTCATCATCCCCGGCCAGGGAATGGGTAGCCAGGTAGATTATTATTTTGCCGTACAAAATGAAGACGGATCACTGATTGCCACACTGCCGAATGGTGGCCGGGGAACCAACCCTCCCGGAACAGTGGCTCCCGAAAACTTTTTCACCTATACGATCGCAGATATCAATATGATGACAGCGTGTAGCAATACTGTTCCAAAACCTATTGATGACATGACGTACCTTTATGATACGATCATTGTAGATACTGAAGGCCTGGTGCTTGACCTTGATGTTCAATTAGACCTTACACATACCTATACCGGTGATGTTGAAATTTATCTCATCGCACCGGGAGGAGAAGAAATTGCCCTCTCTGTTGCCCATGGTGGGTCAGGAGATAATTATACGGGAACCACTTTTGATGATGAAGCAACATCACCCGTTTCTCAGGGCACAGCACCATTTACCGGAAGCTTCATCCCTGATGAACCACTTTCAACATTTGACAATATGGATATGCTTGGCTATTGGTTACTGAAAATTTATGACAACGCCCCCAATGACGAGGGCATGCTGACCAATTGGTGCCTTAACTTTACATATTCTGATGCGACCGGAATTCATTTTCTGCAGAATGCCGGGCTGGTGCTCCATCAGAATTACCCCAACCCTTTTAATGGTGAAACAATATTTTCATTTGAGCTTCCGGCCCCCGATCATGTTAATATTGTTATATTTGATATGATGGGAAGGACTGTGGATGCCATCACGGATCAACATTTTGATGCAGGCACACATAGCATCAGCTGGCATGCCGGCAATCTGCCGCAGGGGCAATATTTTTACAGGATACAAACCGGTCAATATGTAGAGGTTAAATCTATGATGATCGCAAAATAACAAGCTATGCATTTGAACAGGATCCTTCTTAAACTAAGTGGTGAGGCCTTGATGGGCGATCAAGATCATGGTATCGACCCCGGCAGGCTGAGTCAGTACGCTTCAGAAATTATTGATGCAGCCCGAAGCGGAACAGAGGTCGCTATTGTCATTGGCGGTGGAAATATTTTTCGTGGGCTGAAGGGTGCTGCTGATGGCATGGACAGGGTGCAGGGCGACTACATGGGTATGATGGCTACCGTCATCAACAGTCTTGCATTACAGGCTGAGCTGGAAAAGCTGGGCGCTGAGACAGTCTTGTTTTCAGGTATGCTGATCCGTCCTGTTGCACGTCCGATGAGCGCTAAATCTGCCATGGAGGAACTCGCAAAGGGTAAGATTATCATCATTAGCGGTGGAACCGGGAATCCTTATTTTACAACTGATTCGGCTTCAGCATTAAGGGCGTTGGAGATCAAAGCCAATATCATCCTTAAAGGAACACGTGTTGATGGGGTGTATTCCGCTGACCCGGAAAAGGACCCGGCAGCAAGTAAATATGAGAGTCTGAGTTTCGACGAAGCACTTGAAAAAGGCCTCCGTATCATGGACCTGACTGCATTTACACTATGCAGAGAGAATAAGATGCCGATCTATGTTTTCAATATGAACGAGAAAGGAAACCTTAGGAAAGTGCTTGATGGAAACAATATCGGAACACTGATTTCTTAATAAAAACACTATATTTGTTAGCATAATAAAATCTCAGCATCATGAATGAAGAAGCTCAAATGTGCCTTGATGAAGCAAAGGAAGGCATGGAAAGTGCACTTTCACATATGGATCGTGAATTGCAAAAGATACGTGCTGGCAAGGCAAGCCCGCAAATGCTGGAAGGGATCAAAGTTGATTATTACGGGGTGATGACACCCATCGAACAAACTGCTAATATCAATACTCCTGATCCAAGGCAGATCATCATACAGCCATGGGATAAAAGCATACTGGGTGAGCTTGAAAAGGCTATCATGAATGCAAACATCGGCTTTAATCCTAAGAATGAAGGAGAGGTGCTGAGGATAAGCGTGCCACCCCTCACCGAGGAGAGGCGACTGGAGCTTGTAAAACAGGCCAAAGGTGAAGCAGAGAACACCAGGATCAGCATCAGGAATACAAGGCGATCAGCCAATGACCTTGCGAAAAGCCTTGAAAAAGATGGCCTGCCCGAAGATGAATCGAAAAAAGTGCAGGAAAATATTCAGGAACTGACCAATGAATACATTAAAAAGGTTGATGAGCTGCTGGATGCCAAAGAAAAAGACGTAATGACCGTCTAAAGCCTGTATTCTGTTACATGTTTCCTGTTACATTTTTCCTGTTACATGTTCCCTTTGCCTTATGCCATCATTCCGTACAATTCATGCAAATGTCAATCTTGCTCCGATCAGATAAAAGTTGTTTTCTGAAGTCATCGTAAGCATTGCTTCTCCAAATTTCTTCAAAGGAATTACGTTCAAGCATACCTAACTGATGTTTGGCATCTTTATCAAAGCAACACGGAACCACCCTGCCGTCCCAGGTGATCACGGCTCCGCTCCACATCCTGAAGCAACGGTTCCTGATCCTTTTCATCAGCGTCCAACTTCCATCACCAGCCTTTGTATACCTGCTGTATTTTGTATTTTTGGGAATGAGATCGTGATTTTGCTCAAAATCATATATCTGTGCGCTTTTAAATTCCAGCCTGTCAACCTGTAGTTCTTTTGCCAGCTTCTTCATGGCGGGTATCTGGTGCTCATTGGTTTTTAA
>JBDLIJ010000080.1:0-13144 GCA_039714935.1 Bacteroidota bacterium
TGAATTGGTTGAATTGGTTGAATTGGTTAATCTGTTAGTTAATTGCTGCTTAGTTAGTCGTAAAATTAGTAAAAATTGATAAGATTAAGGGAGGATTTTGTTCCATACTTCATTTGTCGCTATGATAAGCGTAGATAGTAAGTATGGATTGCGTTGCGGTTATTTAGTGATAAGGCTAATGGCATAAGGCAAATGTAAAATGGCCAAAGGAAAAAGGCAAAGGGGAAAGTTGGCAATGTGCTGACTAATCTTTTTCAGGGCAGTCAATTTGACAGGAGCCAAGCATGAAAATGCCCAATAGTATGATGCTGAATATTCTATTCATGTTTTTTTGCTTTGTAAAATTAATATTTTTTGAAGAACACTTGTCTGTTTGACTGATGACTCATTTTAATGTCTTATCTTCACATTCTAATGTCAGTCTTGTGAAGTGTATTATAAATTTTTTTATTCTATTGCTTGCTATTCCTCTGTTTTCGCAAAATACAAACCTTGTCGACAGCCTTGAGATTGCATTGGAATTCGAACATTCAGCTATCGGGAAAGTGGCCTTGCTGGAAAAATTAACGAATGAATTAAAATACTCGGATGTTGACAGGGCCCTGGAATATGCTCAACAGGCTTACCAGATATCCACTGAAGTTGATGATGACATATCGACTATAATTTCAAACCTTTTGCTAGCCGAAATATCCTGGATGCAAACCGATTATAAAAGTGCCATGGAACGGGCTACCGCTGCCATGGAATTATCTGAGACGCAGGCTGAAGCTTTTTTCCTTGCACGTTCCTATTTGTTTATGGGGGTTATTTATTCAAGCATTGATAATTATGATGAGGGAGCTGAATATTATTTCATGAGCCTGAAAATATTCCAGGAGCTTGATGACAGGAAATTTATCGGTATTGTGCTCAATAATATCGGCGACATTTTTTCCAAGCAGAAAAAATATGATAAGGCAGCTGAATATTTTATGGAGGCTTTGAATATTGCCAGGGAAGTAAATGATTCGCTGGGTGTTAAGGTCGGGTTGACAAATTATGCTGCAGCCCTGTCAAATATGGGGAAATATAAGGAAGCAAAAAAAATGATGGAGAAAGCCATCATCATTGGGAAAGAAGATGAAATAAATCCCTGGTATGGAGCGAATATAGTGAACCTGGCTATTGTATATCAGGAGCTTGAAGAATACGATACTGCATTTATTTTGTTAAACAGGGCCGTAGACATTTTCAGTCAACTGGAAGATGAGTATTATGTTGCGCACACCTTGTATCATCTTGCCTATTTTTATTTTGAGACTGAAGATTATGCAAGCAGCATTGCTATGGCCACACAATCACTTTCAAAAGCGCGTAAGTATAGTTTCCAAACCTTAATCCTGAATAATGCTGATCTCCTGAGAAAAAACTATATCAAACTTAACAGGAAGGATGAAGCATATAAGTATTGTATGCTGCAATACCAGGTAAAAGACAGCCTTTATGCAGAAGAAAACCTGACAAAACTCACCAACCTTGAGCTTCAATATGAATTTGATAAAAAGCAACAGGAAAAACTGATCAATCAGCAACGCAAAGATTTTTTAGTCATCATCATAATTATCAGCCTGATATTGGTAATAATAATTGTCATGTTTATCCTCACAAGGCAAAGAATAAAAGCACAAAATACCTTGCTGGCAAAAGAAAAACTGGAGGCCGAACTGGATGCAATAAATAAAGAGTTCACTACCAATGCCATGTACCTGGTTAAGAAAAACGAATTACTTACGGAGATTTCTGAAAAGCTGATTGAGATAGAATCTGAAGCAGTAAAGGATGAAACCAAAGATGCCATACGTCGCATTGCTAATGAACTTCAGAAAAGCAAAGACAATGATGTGTGGCAGGATTTTGAGCTCAGGTTTAACCAGGTGCACAATGATTTCTATGAAAACCTGCTGCGAAGGTTTCCTGCCCTTACACCTAATGACTTACGCTTATGTGCCCTTCTGAGATTGAATATGTCATCAAAAGAAATTTCTGAAATTACAACCCAGCGTTTAGGCACCATTGAGATGGCACGCCTGCGTATTCGTAAGAAGCTTGGTATTTCCGGAACCGATGTTAACCTCGTAACTTTTCTGTCACAAATTTAACTTATAGGTAATATATAGGTGGTTTTTTTGTGTATATAGGTATACACAGGGTAAACTATTTGCTCACATTCATTTTCATGCCGAATTTTGTAAAAGAAATTCATATAACAATCGTATGTCAGCTAAAAAACACAAGATAGAAGATCAGAATATCAATGACATTGAAACGAATGATCTTAAAATATTCATCCAGTCAAAGAAAAAGCAAAACGATGCTTTAAAAAAAATGATCAGTGAATTAGATAAAATCAAACATCATAACAAATAACAAAACCTATGACAAAAGCTCTAATTAGTAATTTCGTAATTTTTGTTTTATGTATCCTTACTTTTACGCTGCAAGCCCAGAAGGTAGTTGTGGATTACAACCCCCGGGTGCATAATATAGTTAATGACCTTCCAGATGCAAATAATAAGATATTCCTGCCTGAGGTTTTTCCCTTCCTGGAAAACACACAAAGGGGGATTGAAGAAATAAGCATTTATCCCAACTGGCCCATAAATTACGAAGGACCATCATTCCGTGCCGGCATTTATGCAAATATGGATGATGACCCGGACCTGGAAATAATTTATAATGTGCGCCAGCAAGTCCATGTATGGAATATTGATGGCAGTGAAGTGGATGGGTGGCCTCAAACTGTAGGTCAGGGAAACTGTTTCCTGTACAGGGGGCCTGCATTTGGTGATATTGACGGGGATGGTGAAGGCGACATAGTAGTGTCAACAGGTTTCCCCGGGACCGGAATAAGTGGTTGGCTGTATGCTTTTAGTAAAGATGGAACACCCAAGGATGGATTTCCTTTTGAATTGCCTAATGGTGGTGCCAGCTATGGACCTGTACTTGCCGACCTCAATGAGGATGGACCGCTTGAAATTATCGTTGCGGAAAGAGGTAACTTCCCAACAGGATTTATTGGTGTTTATGATGGAAGTGGAAATGCATATGCGGGATTTCCGCAGGCGCTGGATCATGTGCCTGCATCGCCGGTAGCCGTTGGCGACATCAATGGTGATGGGAAACCTGAAATAATTGCTGAGTCATATATCAGTGTTTTTGCTTTTGATGTTAATGGAAGTAGTTTGCCCGGCTTTCCTTATAATCTGGGAAATGGTGACGACAGGGTATTGTCATATTCTTCACCTGTACTTGCCGATTTGACTGGCGATGGCCACAGGGAAATACTTTTTGGCGATCACGCACTTAGCTCAGGTAACGGTGCAGTGCATATTCTGAAAAGTGATGGATCATTATTGCCGGGATGGCCTCAATATACGTCACACGGGATGTATGCACCTGTTGCTGTAGCTGATATTGACCTGGATGGAGAACTGGAAATTATTGTTGGCGATAAGTACCTGAGCATGTCACCGAGCTCAAAAATGTATGTGTGGAATACAGATGGAGTGATGAAGGATGGCTGGCCAAGTAGTGGTATTAACTCTGTGAATACCCAGGTCATTATTGCCAATTTTGATGACGACCCTGAGCTGGAATTGGTATGGGATGACAACACACCGGATGGCGTTTTTATCGGATATAATGCCGATGGAACTCCCATGGGTGGTGATTGGCCATTGTATACGGCACCTTTACACACTACCCATTTTTGCCAACCATTTATTATGGATGTCGATAATGATGGATATTTAGATATCTCAGGCGCTTGCCGTGATGAAAACGGCTATTGTAAATTCTTCCTCTGGTATACAGATGTTCCGTATGATTCAGCCGCTGTCATAAATCCGGTTTTGCAGTATAATGTTCAACATACCGGAGTTTTCCCTCAGGATATGTCAACAGGAATTGAGGAAATAGAAAATGACCATGAGATCCTTGTGCTCACGGACAATCTGAACAGAAATATTAAAGTGAAAACTACTGAAAATAATGAGCGCATTTTATCCATCAGGGTTTATGCTCTTAATGGCTCAGTCGTAAGATATCTTGAAGTTAACAGCAGACAGGCTGGTATCAATCACCTTCCATTGGGAATGTTTGTATTGGAAATTGTAACAAGCAAGGGAGTGGTGAGCAAAAAAGTTTTATTTAATTAATTATCAATACGATGAAAAAATACAATGTAAGAAACCTACTCGTTTTATCTCTTTTAGTTTATGCATCTGGTGGATTTGCCCAGTCGCTCGACTGGAACCTGTCAACAGGAGGAAACAATGGTCGTAATGGACTGTCATGGGCATTAGGCCCACTCGTAGAACCCGGTGGTGAGCCGGAACTTTATTGGTCTGGCGGGGAATCAACCCCTTATTCAAGTTACCCGGTCATTGAAGGAGATAACCTCATTGTTGCGAGAAGATGGCCTTCAAATAATCAGGAAGAGGCCTGGATCATTAATTACAATGTTTACACAGGAGAAGAAAAATGGAAGGTCAACATACCGGTGAATACCTATCATAATTTTGCTCAGGTATCGGCAGTAAAAGATGGTGTCGTATATGCCAACCGTTCGGGAGGCTCTTCCGAGCCCGAAGTTTTGTACGCCCTGGATATTGAAAGCGGGGATATCATTTGGGTGTCGGAAGAAGCCATTGGTGAACATGCAACCGAAACGATTGCCTTTAATGATAACGGGGATATCATTGCAGCTGACATATACAGGCTGCTGTGTTTTAGTCATATTGATGGGACAACCCTATGGGAATTGGAACGCAATGGAGGGTCCTCAGACGGGAGTTCACTTTCTGTTTTTGAAAATAAGGGATATTATTGGGAGCAAAATTCAATGGGAATGTATGTTGCTGTTTGTAACCTGGAAACTGGGGAATATCTATACTCAAGCGATCTTTTAGGATCCCCTGGTTTTCAGCAAGGTGGTTTAATGGTAGGGCATGATGGCACTGTTTATGCTCCTTTAATTCGTGGCAATGAAGAGATGGATTCTCTACATGCAATCACCGACAAAGGGGATACTCTTGAACAAAAGTGGAGTTATCCAATTGCTCATAATACATTTGGAAATCATGGAGTTGGCCCCGACGGAGCAGTATACACTTATTCAAGGAATGAGGAAGTCGTACGTTTAGACCCTGCAACAGGTGAAGTGTTAAATACTTCAATCGTTGTTACTGCCGGTAACGGATTTTTTCACGCTCAGATGGCTATTGGCGATGACGGTATGGTATACTTGTCTGTTCAGGATTATCCATTTTCAAAACTTTACATTTTCACCCAGGACCTGGAATATTTGTGGGGTGAAGAAATTAACGGATTACGTGGTGTTGCGCTTGGTGATTCGGTGATGGCCATTAATGGCAAAAGCAATATCATCAGAGCATATAAAGGAAGACAAAACCCGGGTGTGGGTATACCCGATCTGACTGAAACGGAAAGCCTGACAGTATATCCCAACCCATCACAGGGGATTTTTACCATTACCCTCAGCCAGGAACAGCAGCATAATAATGCCGGCATTGATGTGATCAATGCAGCCGGGCAGGTGGTGTATTCATCAGAGCTCGTTTCTGATTATCAAGCTCATTTAACAATTGATATCACTGATCAGAATAACGGACTGTATATTATCAGGTATTTTACAAACGGCAAATACCATCTCCAAAAAATCATTAAACAATAATAAAGTAATACCATATGAAAAAACAAGTTTACATATCAATTATTTTCCTTGTATTTATGGGCTTGAATACATACTCCCAGTCGCTCGACTGGAACGTCGCTACAGGAGGAAACTCAGGCCGTAACGGACTCTCGTGGGCCCTGGGCCCACTGGTGGAGCCGGGTGGTGAACCGGAATTATACTGGGAAGGTGGCGAGCCTGCAGGAGTAGCACATTATCCGGTTATTGAAGGCGACAACCTGATCGTTACCCGCCGATGGCCTTCCAATACACAGGAAGAAGCATGGATTATTAATTACAATGTTTATACAGGGGAGGAAAGATGGAAGATCCTCTTGCCTGTTGATACCTACCATAATTACAGCAAAGTGTCGGCTGTGAATGAGGGTGTTGTATATGCAAACCGTTCCGGAGGTACAACTGAACCGGAGTTTTTGTACGCCCTTGATATTGAAACCGGAGATATTATCTGGAAGTCGGAAGATACCTATGGTGAACATGCAACGGAAACAGTGGTTTTTACTCAAAATGGTGATATTATTGCGGCTGATGATGAAAGACTGCTACGTATTAATAAAATTGACGGAACCACAATCTGGGAGATGCCACGTGGCGGATCATCATCAGATGGAAATGCAGTATCAGTATTCGCTGACAGGGGATACTTCTGGGATCAGAACAGCATGGGAATGTATGTTTCCGTATGTGATCTTGAAAACGGGGAGTTTTTATACTCAAGTGAGATAATTGGTTCTCCTGGCTTTCAGCAGACAGGTTTGATGGTTGGCCCGGATGGCACTGTATATGCACCGCTGCTTAGGGGTAATGATGAGATGGATTCATTACATGCTTTTATTGATAAAGGTGACCATTTCCAGCAAAAATGGAGTTATCCTATTGCCTGGGCTGGCTGGGGAAACCATGGTGTTGGCCCTGACGGATCCGTTTATACCTATTCGAGAAATGAAGAAGTAGTACAGTTGAATCCTGAAACAGGTGATGTTTTAAATACTTCTGTTGTTGTTTCAGCTAACAATGGATTTTTAAGTGCACAAATGGCTATTGGTGATGATGGCTTAGTTTATCTTTCTGCCCAGGATTGGCCGTTTCATAAACTTTACATCTTTACTCAGGACCTGGAACTGTTGTGGGGTGAAGAAATAAATGGTTTAAAGGGAGTAGCTCTCGGTGATTCGGTTATGGCTATAAATGGCAAAAGCAATATCATCAGGGCGTACAAAGGCCGGCCAAACCCCGGCGTAGGTATATTTGAGCTTCCTGAAGAAGGAAGCCTGAGTGTGTATCCAAACCCTTCTGATGGAATGTTCACTATCGCCCTCAATCAGGATCAAAAGAACTGCGAAGCCAGGATTGATGTGATCAATGTAGTGGGGCAGACAGTATATTCATCTGAATTCACTGCAACATATCAAACTCATTTGTTGATTGATATAACTGATCAAAATGACGGATTATATTTTGTCAGGTATTTTGCAAATAATAAATATCATATCAACAAAATCATTAAGCAATAGCATTTTGAACAGAATTAACAGGCAATACACTTCAAAACTTGTTATGAAAAATAGTTGCATTTTAAAAGTACTGTTACTAATATTTTTTATTACTTCATTTTCGAACTTAAGCGCTCAAACTAATGATTGGAACATTCCGATGGGTGGTAACCCGGCACGGAACGGATTAAGCCAGTATTTAGGCCCTCTGGTTGAACCCGGTGGCGAACCTGAACTTTACTGGTCAGGAGGTGAGAGTGCTGTAATTGGCTCCATGCCTACTATTGAAGGAGATAAACTAATTCTTTCCCGTCGTTGGCCGAGTGCATCACAAACGGAATCATGGATTATATCTTATAATGTATATGATGGCACCGAACTATGGAAAGTAACCCTGCCCCTTGATCCGGAAAGTGACCATTACGCTAAAGTTTCAGGTGTTGATAGTGAGCATGTGTATGCCACCCGTGCCGGAGGTTATTATAGTCCGTCATGGCTCATTGCACTCAATATAGAAACAGGCGAAGTTGTCTGGCAGTCGGAAGAAAAAGTTACAGAGTACGATTTCGAAACAGCCACTTTTCGTGAAAATGGAGATCTCATTATTGGAAACCAGGACGAAATTCTCTGCATCAGCAAAGATGATGGAAGTACTTTGTGGACTCTGAGTCGTGAAACCTGGTCAGGTGGTGATGGCTCTTCTGTTGCAGCATATGGAAACAGGGGATATTATTGGGACCAGGCCCCGGGAACTATAGATATGGTTGTTAGTGCCTGTGATTTGGAAACCGGTGAACACCTTTTCTATAGCGATGCCATTTCAACTTCATCAATGCAAGCCCAACAGTCGGGATTGTTGGCAGGCCCCGATGGAACTGTTTATGCTCCACGAAGCAACAGTGTACCTGAATTTGATTCAATAGTGTCGTTATCTGATAAAGGTGATCATTTTGAAGAAAACTGGCGATATCCCATTGGTTTTGTTAATTTTTGCAGTCATGGTGTAGGCCCCGACAATACTGTTTATACCTATTCGCGTGACAGGGAAGTTATACGCCTGGATCCGGCAAGCGGTTCTGTGTTAAATACTTCTATTGTGATTTGCAATGGAGATATGTCTTTTTTCCCCTGGATAGCAATTGGAGACGACGGAATGGTGTATCTGGTCGTTGAGGACTATCCTTTTTATAAACTCTATTTTTTTACACCCGAACTGGAATTGTTATGGGGTGAAGAAATATTTAAAATGCGTGGCGTTGCCCTGGGTGACTCGGTATTGGTGGTTAATGGAAAAAATGATATTAGAGCTTATAAAGGCAGACCAAACCCGGGTGTTGGCATCACTGACCTGATTGAGACAAATAACCAACTTACGGTATATCCCAATCCCTCAAATGGCATCTATACCATTGCCCTGGATCCAGAGCAACAGTTGGCAAATGCCAGCATCGAAGTAATCAATATCGCAGGACAGCTAGTATATTCTGCTGACATTAAATCTGCAACACATACACATCTGCACATTGACATATCTGATCAAATTGACGGTTTATATGTTATCAGGTATTTCTCAGGAAATAATTATCACATTCAAAAGATTATTAAACAATAAATGACACATTATAAAAAAACCATTTAGATTTAGCATTATGAAAAATACAAGCATTATTCGCACATTGCTGATTGTCACGCTATTTATCACTTCATTTTCAGATATTAATGCCCAGGTAAATGAATGGAGTGTGCCTATGGGTGGCAATGCAGGCAGAAATGGCCTGAGCCAATATTTAGGACCCCTGGTAGAGCAGGGTGGAGAACCTGAACTTTACTGGTCGGGGGGTGAATATGCAAAATATGCGGGCCTTCCAGCAATTGAAGACGATAAGTTGGTCGTATACCGTCGCTGGTCATCAGCAGCACAAACAGAATCGTGGATCGTATGCTATAATGTTTATGATGGCACCGAATTATGGAAAGTAACTTTACCACTCGACCCTGATGCCGATCATTACGGTAAATTATCGGGCGTAAACAATGGTCAGGTATATGCAACACGGGCAGGCGGGTTTTCTGAGCCTTCAGCGCTGATTGCACTCGACATAGAAACAGGAGATGTGCTGTGGCAATCGGAAGACAAAGTTACTGAGTACTCTTTCGAAACGGTTTCTTTTTGCGAAAATGGGGATATTATTGCAGGTAATTATGATGATATCCTTTGTATTAGCAAAGATGACGGCACAACCTTATGGACATTGGATCGTCATAGCTGGTCGTCAGATGGCAGCTCTGTTGCTTGCCACGGAAATAAAGGCTATTACTGGGATATAGCTCCAGGCACTATCGATATGGTTGTAAGTGTATGTGACCTGGAAACAGGTGAGCTTCTATATTTCAGTGATCCGATATATACATCTTCAATGATAATTCAACAATCAGGCCTTTTAGTGGGGAATGATGGGACCATATATGCTCCAAGGAGCAATTATGACTCTATCAACAATACTATAGTTTCATTAACGGATAAAGGCGATCATCTTCAGGAAAACTGGAGACGACAAATCGGGTTTGTAACATTTTGCAGCCATGGTGTAGGCCCTGATAATACTGTTTATACATACTCGTGGGATGAACAGGTAATACGTTTGGATCCTGTAACGGGAGAAGTATTGAACACTTCTATTGTAGTTACCGATGATGGTAATCCTGAGGATAGTTTTTATCCGTGGATTGCCATTGGTGACGATGGGATGGTATACCTAGCCATAGAAGACTGGCCTTTACATAAACTGTATTTCTTTACTCCTGAGTTGGAACTCCTCTGGAGTGAAGAGATCTATGGTTTACGCGGTTTGGCACTCGGTGATTCAGTTCTGGCTGTCAATGCGAAAGGAACCGACATTAGAGCCTATAAAGGAAGACCCAACCCAGGTGTAGGCATAACAGAAATGCCTGAAACGAATAATGGCCTTTATATTTATCCAAATCCTTCAAATGATGTCTTCAATATTGCCTTCAAGGAAGGAGTTCAAAGTGCTGATGCCAGAATTGATGTGATCAATGTAGTGGGGCAGGTAGTATATTCAGAACAAATAACAACAGCAACACAAACACATTTGAGCGTTGACATATCAGATCAAAATGACGGATTGTATGTTGTCAGGTATTTTGCGAATAAAAAATACCACTTTCAAAAGATTGTCAAACAATAAATAATAGCCACAGAAAATGAAAAATACGCAATTTGTTATAATTATAATACTTATATTTTTTGCCGATGGGGTATTAGCACAAAATGCCAATAAGAATATCGTGTTGGAAGAAGGCTTTGAAAATGGTATGCCCGCTACGTGGAATTATTATGAATATGGTAATCCGGGTTCCTACGAATGGCGAATAGAGGGATACGCTTATACTGGCTTTAAAAGCCTCTTTCACAGAGCCAGTATCGTTGTTTCTCCGGATAGTTGGATGGTGACTCCTCAAATCTCTGTTGTAAGCACTGATTTTTATCTCTCTTTTTGGGAAGCTATTCATGCCTTTGAAAACTATTATCTACATGAAGTCCTGGTCTCTACAGGAAGTGGAGATCCCGGTGATGGCGACTTTACGGATGTAATTTATACCATCCCGGATGATAATTATCAATATTATTCAGAAGTAGTATTAGCCCTGGATGAGTATGCAGGAGAAGATATTTATATCGCCTTCAGATATCAAAGTCCAAATGGACAATGGGGCGACCAATGGCATGTCGATGATGTAATGCTTGTTGAAACCAACCTGCAACATGATATGGCCTGTGTTAAAATGTCGCCCGTATACCACGCTTCTCTGGAAACACCCTGTAACCCTCAGGTGATTGTGAAAAACTTCGGATATTCCACTGAATCTGCATATAGTGTAAACCTTACTATAGAAGGGACAACCTATAATGAAACGATAGAAGTCAATGAAGATCTTTCTGCCTTGGAGGAAAACATTATTGTATTTCCCGACTGGATACCTGAAGAAAGCGGAACATATACCTTAAACGCCATAGTTATTTTACCTGCTGACCTGAATCCCGACAATGACGGGTTTTCAATAGATTGCGTGACATTTAGTCCTGATGATTATTCGAGTGAAATGGTTTATTCAATGGAGTATGCACCCACTAAAGATGCAGTGGATAAGTCTATAACATTGAATGTTGAAACCGGAGAAAAGGTTTACATGGCAGATCACAATTTTGTTTATCCCTTCAGGCTGGCTGCTTTAACATGGTGGGAGGGTAAGATCATAGCAGTCCAAAGAGACATTTGTGATGTTTTTGTAATGACGCCTTCAGGTGAATTTATCTTAATAGGTAACATCCCGAATGTATTTTACATGAACGGGCTGGCATATGATGAATTAAGTGGGACCCTATATGGTGTTGGATTAGAAGATGATGCCATTGAAGATTATTTGTATACGATAGATGAGCACTGGCATGTAACTGAAGTGATGCCATTTTACCAGAAAATGTTTCTATACGGGCTTGCAATCAACTCTAAAGGGGAATTATATGCAATTGAAACTATGGAGGGCGGCTTATTTAAAATCGACCCCGATGCCCAACAAACAGAAGATATTGGTATCATTGAAGGTTTGCAAATGGCTATGCAAATACAGGATATTGGCTTCGACAGGGTTAATGATGTATTGTATGGGACACTTGCAGTTAGCGAAGGGCAAATTTTTACTAAAATCAGCACCGAAGATGCATCTCTGGATATACTCGGGAATTATGGTTTTGATTCACCATTTGGAGCATGTGCTCCCATCCCGGGGATTCCTACAAGCATCGCATCACATAAAGTTGAAGATATTATAAGCATATATCCAAATCCTTCAAATGGACTGTTTTATATCAGTACGATCAATACAGAGAATAAGCAGGCCCGCATCGATATCATTAATGTAGCCGGGCAGACAGTTTATTCTGAGCAAATATCACCAGATCTTTATACTTCTTTTAAGTTTGATATTTCCGAACAGGAAAACGGAATTTATATTTTGAGATATTTTGCAGATAATCAGTATCATTTTTATAAAATCATAAAACAGTAAAAAGACGATGAAAAGAAAACTTACCTTATTATTATTTTCTGTACTATTATCAGCAATGGCTATCAGCCAAAACAATGGGTTCCTTCTTCATGAAGGTGCTTCTGAAGATGAAGCAGAATGCCCGGTGGGTGCAATATTTTCACAACCGGCCATTCTCCCTTATAGCTATTCGTCCAGCTCAGTAGAATATAATGTGGAAGTGTTCACATATTATACAGATGTAGCAGAAAATATAGGAGGAATGAGGTTTTGGGGAGAGCTTATCGACTTTGAAACCTTCACCCAATATGATCCTCCTGAAAATTTTATCATCCGGGTTTATAAAGGCGACTTTGATGAGGTCGGCGAATTGGTTGCCAGGTATGACTTGCTGTTGGACGGAACTTTGCTCGAAGTAAACGGTTCCTATAATGTTTGGACATTCGATGCCATTTTTCCAACGCCAATCAACCTGCTAACAGGATGGGTGTCTGTGCAAAATACTGATCCTGTCTTTAGTTTCTGGTGGCGCAATACCCAGGCAGCCCCTGATGGGAAAAGTGTGTATGTAAATCATAATAACGGAATATTCTATCCTTCCATGTTCCCTATGGGAATGTGCTTGACCGAAGGAGATGAATTACCTCTCGATGACTTGAGTGTATTGCAAGTCCTTTCACCCGTATCAGGCGTTAATCTGACAAATGCAGAAAGCGTTACAGCAACTATTACAAACTATGGAACTGTTCCACAATCAAATTTTGACCTTCTCATAACAGTTAACGGGGGAGCACCGATTATTGAAACATATACCGGAACCCTG
>JBDLIJ010000081.1:0-12913 GCA_039714935.1 Bacteroidota bacterium
TTGTCAAATTGCTTGATACAAATAGTATTAAAAACGCCTTAATAGGTAGATAATTAATCTATTAAGGCGTTTGTGCAAGTGGGCCCACCAGGACCATTCATATTTTCTATCTAATTGATATTCAGTGTATCAGAAAATAGCATTGTAAAAATGACTGTGATTTTTACTTCTTTTTGTTTGTCACCAAAATTTATTGAAACACAAATCGATTTTTGAGTGTTGATTGAGAGGAATAATGACTCTAACTTGTATTCAGCTTCAAGGTTTTGTATCTTAGTTGTTTAACAGGGATGTCTCGTATAAAAACCAAACTGCCATGAAAACAAGGATCTTATTTATTCTGATTATCCTTTTGTCCTCGCAGATTTTATCATCAGCACCTGACAGCACATCGAGAAAAAAATATTCTGTGAAGGCAAGGATCTTTCGAATCTTCTATGGTGAAAAATGGGTGGAGAGACACAATATATTTGGGGAATTCAATAAATACATTAGAAATCAGGATTATCAAAATGCTATCGATTTTCTGACTGATGAGCTCTCTAACCTGGATACATTGAAAAATGATTATAAAATGCATACGGCCGGATATACTTATGGATTGAGGGGAGCTGCAAAATACCTTTTGTTGCATTATGACGCAGCCATGAGCGATGTGAACAGGTCTATTGTAATCGTTCCGAAATGGTCGTACGGATATTTTATAAGGGGGAATATCCATTATCAAGCACGTGATCTACAAGCTGCGATTGACGATTATACTAAAGCCATAGATCGCAAGCGCAAACGAAAGGAGTATATCCACTATTATTATGTAAGGGGAGATACCTACTGGAATAATGGAGAAATAGAAAACGCCATGTCTGATTTTACTAAATGCATTAAACTGGACCGAAAGTGGGCTACCCCATACCTCCGCCGGGGTTCGGCAAGACGTAGCTTAGATGATCTAAAGGGTGCCAAAGCAGATTATGAAAAGGCCCTCGCACTCAATCCCCATCTCATTGGAGGCTACCAGGTCCTGAGCTATTATTATTTCGAGCAAAAAGACTATGATGCATCTATAGGGGTTATTATGGATGGCCTGCACCATAATCCTGACAATCCTCATTTATATGAATATGCCGGAAGCTTTTACCTTGAGAAAGGTGAAAATACCCATGCCATCACATATTATAGTAAATGCCTTGAGGTGTGTCGTGATAGCACAGATGATTTAACACGATTACAGGCTCTGATTGGAATTTCAGTGGCATACTATGATGAGGATGATAAGGAAAACTCCAGGAAATACTTTGATCAGGCCATGCATCTGCAACCCTTGTTAAACAATGGGAAGGAGGGCCTCGAGGAATTAATGGGGTATTGCATGGGATGGATGGATAAAGAAAAGGAAGTGCTCCCCCGAATGGTGGAGGAGTTCAACCTGAGTATGCCAGAAGGCGACGAATGACATCCATAAAACAGGCTTCATGCTAAAATCATGAAAACTAGCAACATTTATTCTGGCATTTCTATTATGTTGCTATTAATTATGGCTTTCCTCAATGTCTTTCAATAAAAATACTTTTAGAACAGCTATAACATACAACACTGAAAAGCAAATACTTAATAGGTAACCCCCGAATTCAAACTCAAACAGAGAAAAAGGGAAAAAATATACAACCGGAATGCTAATGATTGATAAGATATAGTTTTCAATTTCTAAATATTTGTCTTTAAGTTTGATGAGGGTAAGGGTAAGAAGGAAAAGGCTAAATAGCAGTGAAATAATGATAAGAGTTAAGTTCCCAAATAATTCATCATTGACATAATCCGTGATGTCTGATATAAGACCCCAGGCCATAATAATTACATACATTATAATGGCGGACCATTTAATTAAATAAAAAACTGATTTCCAAAATTTAAACTGACCAATTTTTAAAAGAAGCAGAAAGAAGGACAAGATTAAAGGCAGACCCACAAAAATAAAAGAGCGCCAAAGAGCGATGTGGTTGCTCCATATGTCCCAAAAATATTCCTTAGGCTTTATTCCATATGCATAAGGCATAAATAATGAGATGATGAATAAGGATAAAAAAACAATTTCCACTATTCTGATTAACCGTGGTTGAAATACTTTACAATGTTTCATAGAGTTAGAATTTATTATTTAGGCAGCGTATTTATGATTTCTTTTTTCGAAGAACCAGTAGGCAAAATATAAAGCACCCACAACAAATCCTATAATTGCAAAAATTGGAGGAACATGGAAAGCTGCGAATAATAATAAATAAATATTGGCCGCCATAATAATTATAGAACCCCATAAAGGTTTCAAAAAAACAAGAACATAGCCAATTGTGTAAGTAATGAAGTATGGTCCTGGGTTATCCCATGAGAGAAACGATTCCAAAGACAGTTTTATGGTTCCGGGACCATCATCAAAAAATCCGGAAATAACCTTTATGCCTATTGTAAAAAAAATAAATGCACTAAATAATATTCCCAACACGATTGCCAGTAGATGGATTTTACTTTTGGGTTTTCTTTTCTGTTTCATATTATTAGTTTTAAAGCATTTTATTATTTATCCTTGAAAAGACGAACATTATAGCCCGGACAAGTTCTTTGAAAACCATTATTAAATACGTGTGGAGCCTTGCTTCCTCTCAGCCCGTGTGGGATACTATCTTTGTTACTATATAATCCATAAGCGGCCTTTTCCGAACCGGAATTATCAGAATTCCAAAATCTAGCCTTGTCACCAAGGTATTTGAATTCTCCATCACAGGTACGCATACCTCCTAACAACATATCAAGACCACTGCTTCCGCCAACTATCAGTTTAGGATATATCTTTTCCAAATAAGGATATATATTCAACTTAGCACCTAAGATTTTTTGAATAGCCATCCATTCCTTTCTTGAAGGTAAATGCCAGCCTTCCGGTGCTATATTCATAGCCGTTTTCCTATCATACAGGTAACCATAAATAGCGATATTGCTGTCAACATTATCGTATGCCCAATAATTCCCACTATCTGGCTTGTAAGCAAGATTTTCAGCCATGATCCATTGATCACCTACTTTTACAGTTTTATAGGTTTTACCATCTCGCAGATCAGTAAAACTGCCAGTGTCAGGTTTACTATTATATATATTTTTACTGTTACTGCATGAAACAAACAGTAGGATTCCCATCATTATAATTGGGATAGCAGTAATTGAATTCCTTTTCTTCATATCTAATAAAATTTAGTCTTCGTTAATCATACAATTCTATTGCTTTAATACATTGTTACGTACAGGCTTTTATTCTTTAAGTATTATTTCAATCGCTTTTTCAATTAATTCATCTTTACCATTCCTAATTCCATTTATTGTTGGTCTGGATTCAACATCAGGGACAATTCCTATTCTTTGTGTCTCTCCACCATCAGGGTAATACACTCCAATTCCAGTAATCATTGTTTTTAATCCTCCTGGCAACACTATTGTCGAAACATTGCCATCTGCTCCTGCAGTAGTGCTTCCAACTATAGTAGTATTATCTCCTGCTCTGAAAGCCATAGCTGTATATTCTGCCTGACTTTGGGATAATTCATTAACTAAAACAATCAGTTTCCCTTTATATGGATCTTCTTCTTTTGGGATTTCTATTTCATTTGTAAATGTAAATTCACCGGGATTACTAATATCTCCATTGGTGACTTTCACAAATGGAGTTGGAGATGAGACGAAATAGCTACCCAATTTAAAAGGAACAAAAGTTGACGGGTAATTACGAATATCAATGATAATGCCACTTGTGTTTTTAAATTCTTCTTTAATTTTTGGGATATCATCATCTTTTCTTGACATGAGCGTCACATAGCCTATGTTGTTGTCCAACAGGCGATAGCATTTTTCGTCATTTATTCTGTACCCTCGATAGAGATTTAATTCATCTCCTGGATACAACTTAAGCATTTTGGTATTCAGTGTTCCATCCTGTAAATACTCAATCTCTATTTCATTCTTTTGTGAACGCAGAATATCAGCCGAAATATTTCTTAAACGTGTTGCTTCATTTGAAGCGGGATAATATTTCGACACATCAGAAACAATGTCACTAGTGTTTTTGCCATCAATTTTGGTAATTATATCACCAACTTCAAGGCCTGTTTCATTTTTTAATTCAGGATTGTAATAATCAGTAACAACAAGTTTACCATCAATAAACCTTACATGTATCGGGGCATAATAATTACCCTTCCATTCTTCCAGCTTATTATTCCCATCCCATAAATTAGCATGTGTATCTTGAATGTCGCCAATTATTTGGATGGCTGACTGTTCATATTCCAATTCATTTTTTGCATTAATGAACAATGGAATATACTCCTGTAATGTGGTATTCCAATTTTTATCGGTCAAATATTTATATGGAAAGAAGTAGTTTATCAGATTCCAATAACGATATAAAGCCAATAAGCGAAATCCAACATCTGGATAAGGCATCTCTGCATAAGCATTCTCGTTTTTGAATTCAGGGTTTCCAATACCGGGAGCTATTTTGATATAGAAGTGTTTCCCTTGATTCCTGTTATTATAAATGTAGTGCAGCTTATCTTTTAATGATACTGAAATTATAGTGCTATTTATCCATTTTAGATCTGGCTTGATGTAAGCTTCTTTAGAAGTTGTATCACAAGTTTTACATTCATCTATTTCCCCTAGACTATTAATCCATTGAAGAAGGATTTCTTCCTTTTTTGTTTCATTTGGTTCGTTCAGGTATTTGGGTAAAATCCGAAATAATTCATAATCCCAGTTGTAATTACCTTTAGCAATTTCAGGATGATGATATTTTAAAAATCCCCAAACCTTGCCCAGTAAAACCAAACTACTTATTCTTTCCGGTCTTAGATTCAGAATTTCGACCTTAGAGCCATTGTCAAATTCATTATCGAGAGACGCTTTATAAATTGGTTTTTCTATTTCTTTTAAGGTTTGAACATCCTCCCCATCAATGGATAAAACAAAATCATCAAACCAGGCCTCACCATTTCCAGTCAATAAACCTGCAACATAGATAATCTCAGCTTCTTCTGGATAATCAAGTTTAATCGAATATTTTTGCCAGTCTTTAGTGCCTGAAACATTTTGATTTTGCATATTGTCAAAAGCCAAAGAACCTCCATTTCCATCAATTCTGAGCAACAAACCTGCAAATCCATTTTCTACGTTTTTTATTTTTATATACCCTTCGAGTTTGATAGTCTCTCCACTATAGTTTGCAAGTATTTGGTATGTTACACTTCCAAAATGACCATTTTCTATGGAAGAGATCTTACCTGATTTTTGTCCGGAATAACTCAATGTGTCTATGGTTAGCTTATAGTCTCCCCACTTAAACCAACCATCAGAAAGTGCATTGATATTAGTTTGTTTTTCAAATCCGAGGTTAAATTTCTGGTCTGTTTGTGCCTGACAATGAATTAAAAAGGATGTCAAAATTAAAATTGCGATTTTTTTCATTATAGTTTCTTTTTAACCTGCAGGTGTGTTTATAAATGCAGCATCAGTTACTATACACACCCATATTTGGTGAATAGAATTACGTTTATCGAAATTTTACACTAATTTTCTTATTGGTTTAACAATAATTAATTTATTCTCAGCATCTTGGTATTAATAAAGATACAACATCAAAGGAGGGATTGCAAGTGATGGAGTCATATCAATTAATGTGAAGTGACATTTCTTCGGAGCAACTTCTTGCAACTCATTACCAATCGATTTCCACATAGCATCTAACAACTTAATCAAAACCCTGCCCTTGCTTTCAGAGCCCCCATTTTGTATATTTACTTGTGAATAAAACATTCTATCCCTATCTTGATAATAGTATATTCAGTTGATGTTAAATCTGTTTTATCATTTGTCACATATATTATGATAGTTGTCTAAGAAGCTTTTTAACTTCGAAAAATCAAGTGCTATGAAAAAAATATACACCTTGTTTATTGTTATTTGTGTTGCTATTGGTTTAAATGCACAGTCATGCTTACCAGGAGGAATAATATTTGAAACCCAGGCACAAATTGACAACTTCCAAAATAATTATCCGAATTGTACCGAGATTGAGGGGACGGTGGAAATAAGTGGAGACGATATCACCAATCTAAATGGATTGAGTGTGTTGATTACCATTGAGGGATGGCTTTATGTAATGGACAACAATTCCTTGATTAGCCTGACAGGGCTGGACAATTTAACTTTCATTGGAGGAGGGCTTTATATACAAGGTCATGAGGCTTTGACCAACCTGTCGGGCTTGGGAGGTCTGACTTCCATTGGCCAAGAATTTGCCATTTTTTATAATGCTTCCCTAATAAGCTTAGTTGGATTAGACAAATTAACCTCCGTTGGAGCTGGTCTTTACATCGAAGGTAACACTTCCTTGTACAGCCTGGCGGGTTTGGAGCATATGACTTCCATTGGTGAAGACTTTACCGTCAATAGCAACCCATCTCTGACCAATTTAACAGGACTGACAAATTTAACTTCCATCGGTGGATGGTTTGGGATTGAGGAGAATGCTGCTCTAACCAGCCTGACGGGTTTGGATAGCATTGATGCCAGTTCTATCATCAATTTATATATTGCTTACAATGAATCATTATCCACCTGCGAGGTGCAAAGCGTATGTGATTACCTGGCAGACCCAATTGGCACAATTGAAATCCACGACAATAACACGGGTTGTAACACCTCAGCGGAAGTTGAAAATGCATGCGAAAATGCATCAGTAAATGAATCTAGTTATAACAGAAGCTTTTTTATCTACCCCAACCCTTCATCCACTCAAATAACCATTGAAATGCCCACCACACCTCATAAAAACATATTTATGGCCATCTATAATATGAATGGTCAACAACTACTTATAACTCAACAGATAAAGGAACAACAAACGGTGGTTGATATATCACTCTTTCCAAAAGGGGTATATTTTGTTAAGGTGATGGATGATAAAAAGGTGATGGTGCAAAAGGTAGTGAAAAGGTAATATGCTGAGTTTGCAGTTACTTTTGTTAACTTGATCTCAGCCCGGATTGAATGCCAATTTGCATTATTATTCTCATATTCATATCTTTACCTAACCACCTATTCATTCATTCATGAAGGTAAAGTATCGTCAACATTGACAATATTCCATACCACTTGCACAATAAATAAAAATCATTATCTTTGAAACACAAAAACCTCACAACCAATTAGTTATGAGGTTTTATCGCGTGGGCCCACCAGGACTTGAACCTGGGACAACCTGATTATGAGTCAGGGACTCTAACCAACTGAGCTATAGGCCCCGAAAATTTACAATTCTGTGTTCTGTATTTGAAATATACAATTTAACTGTAAAAATGCGGATGCAAAGTTACAAAATTCAATAGTATTTACCAAGATTTGTTACTTATACTCAACTTTTAGCTTATCAATAATTTCAGGATATATGCTGAGATTTCTTATGTATTTGCTGCTTTTCATTTTCTTAATATGCTGCTCTATCCTTCTGGCCTGATGTATCGAAATACACTCTACTGTCAAAAATAGTTCCCAGTCCTTTGTTTGAGCTGTAAATTTTGAACTACCATAATATTGCAATAGATGATTTTCTAATCGTTCTTCAGGATTTAGAATTGTAGAACCAGTGTAGAATCTATTAAGATTAGAACTGTATAATATATAACAATAATACTGTGACACAAATGATAAAACTTTGGAAAGCTTGTGGGCCACCCCCCGAAAGCTTTCGGGGTGAACCTGGGACAACCTGATTATGAGTCCCCCGATAACTATCGGGGCTAAAATCCCGATTACTATCGGGAGAGCTATAGGCCCCGAAAATTTACAATTCTGTGTTCTGTATTTGAAATATACAATTTAACTGTAAAAATGCGCTTGCAAAGATACATAAAATCAGTAAATAATCCATAGTAGAACCCTTAAGAAGTTGGAAAATGAACCTCAATTTCTTATCTTTGGGTTAAACCAAACACTTTAAAACCACGGCCATATGAAAACAATTACCAAATTCTTTATCCTGTTTTTCCTATTATCTTGTTTAAATATCCATCTTTCGGCTCAAACAAAACTCTGGAACGTACTTCCCAATAGTGGCAATACCGAATCAGGTGTCGTATATGAGATCAACCTTGATGGAAGTGGATTTAATACAGTTCATGAATTTAAACGTGTAAACTGCGAAATGCCACGCGGGAAACTACTCCATGCCGATAATGGATTATTCTATGGTATCGCCAAAGGAGGATTTGGTTCCTTCGGCAGTGTTATATTTGAATATAATGCCGAAACAGGAGCTTTTGAATTTGCTCATGATTTCTTTGATCCGGAAACCCAGCAGAGTGTAGATGCCGGGTCATGCAGCCTGATCCAACATTCTAATGGAAAGGTATACGGACTTACACAGCACGGTGGTGACTATGGTGATGGACAGCTGTTTGAATTCGACCTGGCCACCAGATCAATGGTAATCAAAGTGCATTTCGAAACAGCAAGCAAAGGAGAGACTCCGCTGGGCCACCTCACAGAAGCTGGTGATGGGAAATTATATGGTGTTGCCTTCGAAGGAGGTATGCATGGTTTGGGAGTATTATATGTTTATGATCCTGTCGCAAACATTTTTGCTGTACTGAAGCATTTTAATGGGTCGAGTTGGGGATCGAATCCCATTGATGGCCCGATGCAAGCTTCAAATGGCAAGCTGTATGGGATGACACGTGCTGGTGGAACTTCAGACCTGGGAGTAGTGTATGAGTATGCGATAGCCACTAACCAGATCACTAAAATACATGACTTCAATGGTACATCAACAGGCTCCGGCCCGGAAGGGAAGTTTTGCCAGGCATCAAACGGCATCTTATATGGGATGACAGCTCAGGGTGGGAACAGCGATAAGGGCACCATCATTGAATATGACATAAGTGCAGGAGTGGTGACAAAAAAGTTTGACTTTAATGGAACGAATGGCCGTTATCCAAGCGGTGGCTTTATTGAATATGCGGATGGACTGCTTTATGGTTTAACAGCAGATGGCGGAATTCAGGACAGAGGGGTGCTGCTAAGCCTGGATCCGGCTACAGGAAATGTTACCAAACTCCAGGACCTGTATGATGAATATGGGGAGGTTGCTCATACAACGCTGACAGAAGGGCCCGACGGGAAACTTTTTGGAGTCACAATGTGGGGAGGGATTTATCCTACAAGCGGTGTATTGTTTGATTATCATCCTCCAACGGGAATATATACAAAAAGGATAGATTTCAGGTATGGGGAAAATGGGGCAAGACCCTATAGCCCCTTAATAAAAGCCAGTGATGGATATGTATACGGAACCACACTTGATGCAGGTGAGCTCTTTAGTGGGAGCATCTTTAGAATTGATCCCACAGATATGTCTTTTGAAAGTGTATTTTATTTTGATTATATGAATACGGGCGGAGGTATATATAGTGGAGGAATGATTCAGGCTGATAATGGCTTGCTGTATGGCACAACAGACAATGGAGGATCCAATTTTTCAGGAGTGCTCTATGTCTTTGACCCGGTTTCATTTTCATACATCGTATTGCATCATTTCGAGGAGGCAAGCACTGGAAAATATCCTGGAGGCCAGCTGTTGCAAGCCTCAAATGGTAAACTGTATGGTGTTACAAACAGAGGTGGGGTAAACAGTGATGGAGTACTCTTTGAATACGATATGAACAACAGCACCCTTACAAAGCTTTTGGATTTTGATGAGAATGTTTCCGGGAAATACCCCAGAGGACTGATGCAGGCTGCCAACGGGATGATCTATGGCATTACAGATATTGGAGGCAGTTTTAGTTCAGGCGTGCTTTTTGAATACGATCCCGATACTTACAGCTATGAGGTGAAAGTGCATTTCGATGGAACCAATAAAGGAAGCTACCCATTAGGGGTCCCGCTCGAATATGAAGATAATCAGCTATACGGAACAACAGCATATGGCGGAACCAACATGGCGGGTGTGCTGTATCATTATGATGCCATTACGGAAACGTATACCAAATTGCTCAATTTTGATGGAATCAACACAGGTTCTAATCCCAAAAATCACCTGATAAAGGCTTCAGATGATATGATCTATGGTACCACTGTTTCCGGAGGCCAACACGACTTTGGCGTGATGTTCAGCTATGACCCGGTCATGAATAATTATAATACGGTATACGAGTATACTTCTTATGGTGATAAACCCGAAACCAGTGCTTTTCTGGAGGTGGAAACGGATTACGGAATAGGTGAAGATAATGTGAATGATCTGCAATTATCGATATTCCCAAATCCAGCTGGACAGTATGTTAATATCACCCTTCCGGTCAATACTGAGGCTGACATCAGGATTGTTAATATGCTGGGACAAATTAAAATGGAAACATCAGTAATAACGGATAACAATTCAATGATTCAATTAAATGTGTCCTCAATTGAAGCAGGAATGTATTTTTTTCAACTTACAAATCAGGAGTATTCCGTAACTTTGAAATTCGTAAAAACAAAATAATTTTCTTGCTCTACTTACAAGTTTCCGACTATTCGCTTCTGATTCCCGGGATCAAACAACAGGAGGAGCAGTTTCATGGAACTGGATTTTTGAAGGAGGCACACCGGCAACATCAACGGCACAACACCCCTCTGTTACATAATTTCTCTTCACCTGCAGATGGCTGTCACAATCTTAGATGTAGTGGTACGTTGGAATGGACGGTATTAATGATATGAAAGCCTACTTCTTTTTGATCATGCTTGCAATAAATAGCAATATCAATGCACCGATCAGGGCTGTAATAATCTGCCCCAGCAACGCTTCACCAAAGAAACTTCCAAAGATCCAACCGCCAATAATACCCCCGACAATACCAATAATGATGTTCCAGAGAAGGCCAAAGCCGCCACCCTTGAAAATTAAACCTGCCAGCCATCCTGCAACAGCACCAATGGCCAGGAAAACTAAAATTGAAATTAATGACATAATTTTAGAATTTAGTTAATAAGTTAGCAGTAAATATAACATATATGGCAGCCCATAACAATTTTTCTTATTAACATTACTGCAAACTTGACTCACAGCATAGTATCTGGAAGAATATATTGTAAATTTGAATAATATGAAGGAAATCAAACATGTCATTTTCGATTTAGGTGAGGTGATCATCAATATTGCCCCCGGTGCTGTGAAAGAGATCATGATCAGAAGAGGGATTACAAATGTTGATGAGATGTATCATAAATTACTGGAAGAAAAAATATATTACAGGCTTGAAACTGGCGAAATCTCCCCTGATGAATTTCGTTCAGCAATTAAAAAAAATCTGAATAAACCCATTACCGATGCAGATATTAACGAAGCCTGGAATGCCATGATCCTCGACATCCCGCAGGAGCGGATAAAATTCATGACCAGGCTGAAGTCAAAATATAAGCTGTATCTTCTAAGTAATACCAACGACATCCACTGGAAATATTATGACAGGTATTTTCGGGAGACATACGATTATCCTTCCATAAATACCTTTTTCACCAAGACCTGGTATTCATACCTTATGGGGGTTCGAAAGCCTGATCCGGAGATTTTCAGGATGGCCCTTGAAGATGGTCATCTGGATCCTGCCGAAACGGCCTTTATCGACGACCTTAAGGAAAATGTGGATGCTGCAGCTACCCTGGGCATCCATCCCGTTCATCTTGAACCCGGAAAGGAGATCATGGATTTGTTTGATGAGAATCTATATCTCAAATCGTAAATTCTCCCCTCCCTGCCAGCAGGGAGGGGTCGGGGGTGGGTAAAATGCTAAATCGTAAATTGTAAATTCTAATTTGTAGGGTAATACTCCCTAATCTCCTCAAGCACCTCCATCACTCCATCAACTTCCTCCGTTTGCATCAATTTCACCTTGAATGGCTTAAAATTATGGAAGCCCTTGAAGTAGTTACTGTAGTGCTTGCGCATCTCAAACATTCCACGGCGTTCACCTTTGTATTTCACTGAATGTAACAGATGTTCTGTACAAACCTCCACGCGCTCTCCTACATCAGGTGGAGGAAGGATGATTCCTGTCTCCAGAAAAGATTTTATCTCCCTGAAAATCCACGGATAGCCTATGGCAGCACGGCCTATCATGATGCCATCCACACCATATTTGTTGATCATTTCCAGGGCCACTTCAGGACCTGTTATATCTCCATTTCCTATGACAGGAATGCTGATCCTGGGGTTATTCTTAACCTCACCAATGAGGGTCCAGTCGGCCTTTCCACCATAAAGCTGTGCCCGGGTCCGGCCATGGATGCTTAAAGCAGCAATGCCAGTATCCTGGAGCTGCTCTGCCACCTCCACAATATTTTTACTTTTCTCATCCCATCCAAGACGTGTTTTTACGGTAACAGGAAGCCTGGTAGTATTTACCACAGCCTTTGTTATTTCTATCATCTTAGGGATATCCTGAAGCATGGCCGCCCCTGCTCCCTTGGAGACAACTTTACGTACAGGACAACCAAAATTCAGGTCGATAAGGTCAGGGCCTGCCTGCTCAGCGATCTCAGTGGCCCTGATCATGCTGTCGATATCGTGGCCAAAGATCTGTATGCCGATTGGGCGTTCAGCTTCCTCCAGCTCCAGCTTAACCACACTCTTACGGGCATCCCTGATCAAGCCCTCGGAGGAAATAAATTCAGTGTACATGAGGTCTGCTCCCTGACGCTTACATAATAACCGAAAAGGAAGATCTGTAATATCTTCCAGGGGTGCCAGCATAAGCGGGTACTGACTAAATTTTATGTCTCCGATCCTTAACATTTTACCTTTTCCCTTTTACCTTTTCCCTTTGCCTACTGC
>JBDLIJ010000082.1:0-12759 GCA_039714935.1 Bacteroidota bacterium
AGCTGGGGTGAATAGCCCAGCCAGGAATGCACAGAGGAGGAGATATCCAGTTTGAGACTTTTTATCATAAATCCTGCACCAAAAGTGTATCTTGAAGGCCCGCTGGTGATACCTGCCCTGATGAAGAACTTCTCATGATAGCGGTACTCAGTACCTGCACAGAATATGACCGGGTTGTTTGTTGATTTATGTACTTCGGCATATAGCTCAAGTGAGCTTTCGGGTTTATAGCCGAAGCCCCCTCTGATAACTGATGGTATTTGCTCCTCAGTGCCGATCCATTTAGTGTTAATGGGATTAATGACATGAATGCCCAGTTTGAGTTTTTCTGTGAGCTTTGCCAGCATCCCTCCCTCAAAAGTAACAGCAAGATATTTTCCATAGCCTTCACCAATCGACATCTGGAGGAAATCAAGCTGGACGCCGGCAGAGAATAGCTTTGCCATTTGCATTGAATATCCCAATCCGGCTTTCATCTCGGAATAAATGAAGCTCCCAAAATGGTCAACTGATATGATGATCCCACCACTGTTTAGAGGGAGATATAATGCTGTTGCGATGCGGTTCATCTCATCCACGAGAAAGCGGTTTTCAAGGAAGACCCCGGCCTGAATATTTTTTAAGGATGCAACAGCTGCCTGATTATTGAATGCTCCCCACAGGTCTTCATGTACAATGCCGCTGTGCCCGCTCCCTGTTGCCCTGGCGCCCACAGGGCAGGAGAGGGGTTGCTGACAGGATGATTGTAGTACACACAGAAGGAGTAATGATGTGAACAATTTCTTTCTCACTACGTTAAACTTATTATTGAAAATGAATCACCCCCCTAATGATTAATACCAAAAAATGAAAAATGTCCTCACTTTTCTGGAAGATTTACAAAAAAATAATGATAGGGAATGGTTTCATAGCCATAAGAGCCGTTACCTTGAAGCAAAGAGTGAGTTTGAAGGCTTTATCACGATATTACTTCCCCGCCTGGCAGAAATTGATAAGGAGCTGTCGGGCCTTGAACCAAAACAATGCATTTTTAGAATTTTCAGGGATGTACGCTTCTCAAAGGATAAATCTCCCTACAAAACCAATATGGGTGCTGCCATGACCAGGGGCGGGAGGAAAAGCCCTTATGCGACATATTATTTTCATATAGAACCAGATAACTCTTTTGCCGGAGGTGGAATATGGATGCCTGCTGCACCGGTGCTGAAGGCCATGCGCCAGGAAGTGTATTATAATGCTGAAGAGTTTAAAGGCATTATCGGCTCAGCCAGCTTCAGAAAATACTTCTCAGGCCTGGACGGAGCAAAGCTGAAAAGGCCTCCCCGGGACTTTAATGTTGATTTTCCTGATATTGAGCTCCTGAAGTATAAAAGCTATATTACAGGGTCCATGATTGATGATGACTCCCTCACTTCAGGCGAGCTGCTAGAAAAGTTACTGGATGTCTACAGGGCTCTTTATCCATTTAATAGCTTTATTAACCGGGCGCTTTCCGAAATCTGATTATTTCAACCGTTAACTGATTTGCATTGGCCGTAAACTGATTTCTGCTTTACATGGGAGTTGTATGCCTCTACTTTTGTCAGTGAATTAATTTGGTTAATTAATTTCTCAAAAGGTAACGGTACTGAAGGTGGTTTTGATTTCATATTCCAGGTTTTCTTAAAATCAGACTTTGCTTTTTCATACAAGACCTTTAGTGCGTAACCATAAATTTTGGGTTAATAAGTTGTTCGTTTAAAAGCTCTGCCACAAAGCGGAGCTTTTTTTGTAGATGAAAGAAGAGTGCATATTGTGATAGTTAAGTGCGTTCTCGTAGCCGGCAGGTAGTTTCTAACAACCCTAACACATGGCTCACGGGTTCACTTATTTATACAGAATTCGGGTGATTATTATATTTGTACGAAAGAACTACCCATAAGGGTGGGCTGTTTTTGATAAAAAAGTGTTTTCTTGTAAGAAAATACAAAATCAATCATCATGAAAAGAAGTAATCAAATGTTTATAAAATTTATTTTCGTTCTTGCACTTGTAACGTCATTTCAATTCACTTTTGGCCAGTTAAGCCAAAATGATTTAGAGAGCCTGTTTATGAATCAAAATGAAGGCGTTACTAAATATAGTGATTCGTTTATGCAAAATGAAAGGATGCAGCCACAATTAACAGGACAACTTGCAAATACAGCCTGGGATCCGGTTGATGAATGGGTAATGATGGACACTGTATTTACTGCTACTACCCCCCAAATGGGCCAGGAGTATCCTGAGGTTGCTTACGGATCGGATGTCTATTTGGTTGTATGGCAAGACAACCGTACAGGTGCTTTTATGGTATATGATTATGATGTTTATGCTGCTCGTGTAACAACATCAGGCGAGGTTCTGGATCCTTACGGAATAAAGATCTCAGCTAATGTGGGCATCAACGAAAAAGAACCTTCCGTGGCTTTTGATGGTACTAATTTCCTGGTCATTTGGTCAGACGACAGAAATGGCCCAAATAACTATGATATTTATGGAATGAGGATCAGTCCGGATGGAGAGATATTGGATCCCGGTGGCTTTCCGGTTTGTACCGCATCAGGATTTCAAACGCTTACAGCTATTTCCTTTAACGGCACGCACTACCTGGCCTCCTGGTCGGATTTTCGTCCGGGTGATTATGATATTTACGGTGCCCGGATTGACCCTGATGGGACTGTTCTTGAAAGCGATGGCTTTGAAATTTATTCAGCCCCATATAATCAGGCTTACGTTTCAGTGGCATCGGATGGAGATGGTTGGCTACTATCATGGGGAGCAATAGGTGAAATAGTGATTGTAGGAACGCGTGTTGACGCAGATGGGAACGTATTGGATCCTAATGGGTTTATTATTTCAGCCAATGAAAGTCAACGCCTGTTTCCGGATGTCGGGTTTGATGGCACCAACTATTTTGTAGCCTGGAGTGACTGGCGTTCGGGAAGTACTGCTGAGCACTGGTCAATTTATGGTGCCAGGGTTTCACCCGACGGTGTGGTGCTTGACCCCGATGGAATTGCTATTGCTGCTGACGATTCGAAATTTGAGGTTGTACCTGAATTGTTCTTTGATGGAACAAATTATCTTGTAACTTATAAGGATGGTGGGTATACAGAGCTGGCAGGGGTTTTTGTTTTGCCTGATGGAAGTATTTCGAATCCGGGTGGGTTTTCAATTACCGGGGCACCGGGAGGTGAGCATTTTCATGCAATTTGTCATGATGGAACAAACTGGTTTTTAGCCTGGGAAGATTTTCGCAGTAGTTCTGCACGTGACATCTTCGGCGCGAGGATAGATGCCTCCGGAAATGTGCTGGACCCATACCCCAATGATATTCCCATTATTTTATCTGCTACCTTACAATACTCAGCATCTGCTGCCTATAACGGAACTGACCATTTAGTAATTTGGCAGGAACGGGTTTCGAATAACAACTTTGATATCAGGGGAACTCGCGTGCAAGCCGATGGTACGCCTATGGACTCACCTGCATTGGAAATCTGTTCGTATACCTATGATCAGTATTATCCTGTTATTGCCTCTGCCAACTCAGGATACCTGGCCGTATGGAAAGATTGCCGACAGGATGGTATCTGGGGTGATATTTATGCTTCAAGGATAAGTGGTGATGGTATTGTATTAGATCCTGACGGTATAGCTGTCTCTGATGCTTCAGGTGAGGAGAGACTTCCGGCAGTGGCTTCTGACGGAGATGCATATTTTGTGATCTGGTGGAGGTACTACTCCTACGATTACCACATTTTCGGTAGCAGGGTTTCCGCAGACGGGCTTGTTCTTGATCCCGATGGCATTGACATTGCAACCGTCCAATGGGATATTGGCTGGAATTATTTTGTTGATGTTTCAATAGCGTTCGATGGTGAAAATTATCTGGTCGTTTGGTCTGAGTTTAAGTTAGGTAGCTGGGATATTTATGGAACAAGGGTGTCAACCGACGGAGAGGTGCTTGATAGCCCTGCTATTCCGATATCCACTGTAACGAATGACCAGTTTTTCCCACAGGTGACAGCATCAAACGGACAATTTTTGGTATGCTGGACCGATGAACGCGATGGTCAAAGGGATATATATGCTGCCCGGATCGATGCTGAGGGTAATGTGCTTGATGACAATGGAATTGCTGTGAGTACCAATGGCTACGACCCTACAGGTGTTCAACTAACTTTTGATGGCACTGCTTATGTGGTCGTTTGGTCTGACACAAAAAATGGTAACCCTGATGTATTTGGAACTGTGGTAGATCTGTACGGCATCGTTATGGACCAGGAAGGTATCGTGTTTACTACTGACCCCTATTTTCAGAATGGACCAACTATTTCCGCCGGCCCCGATGAAACCTCTTTGGTTTGTTACGCTGGCTTTGAACCGGAAACTTATTTATCAACACGTGTTTGGGGAGGTATCTTTACAAACACTTACACGGGTATAGACGAATCAAGGCTATATCCTGAATCAAAATTGCTTTCAAATGCACCAAATCCTTTTAATGCCAGCACAAAAATAATATTAGATTTGCCGCAATCCGGAGACGTTCGAATCGATCTGTTTGATATTACCGGCAGATACGTAAACACTGTGCATGATGGTGTATTAGCTGCCGGACATCATGAATTCGTTTGGAACGCAAGGAACAATGAGGGGCGCTCTCTGGATCCGGGGGTCTACTTTTGCAGGCTAAGCTTAAACACCCATGAGGAGATTCTGAAAATGATACTTGCAGAATAAGGACCTGCCGGGCTGGCCTCCCTTCCCATAACCCTGGCTATACCGCTAAATGACGAGTATGCCAGGTTGGTAAAATTGATGTTTACTAAAGGGTAGTTATATAAAGTAGATTTTCCTGCGCCTATGCATCAATATTCGCATACTTCGCATTCTTTTCAATGAATTCCCTTCGTGGGGGTACTTCATCGCCCATAAGCATGGAGAATACACGGTCGGCTTCGGTAGCATTTTCAATGGTGATCTGACGTAAGGTCCTGAACTCAGGATCCATGGTGGTATTCCACAGCTGTTCGGCATTCATCTCACCAAGACCTTTATAGCGCTGGATGTGAACGCCTTTTTCGCCATCAGGGCTGAGCTCTTTCACCACAGCGTTTCTTTCCTCTTCCGACCAGCAATATCTTTCATCTTTGGCTTTACGGATAAGGTAAAGCGGAGGTGTTGCCACATAGACATATCCATTTTCGATCAGATCGCGCATATAGCGAAAGAAGAATGTCAGGATGAGGGTGGCAATATGGCTGCCATCCACGTCGGCATCCGTCATAATGATGATCTTATGGTAGCGCAGCTTCTCAAGGTTGAGTGCTTTGCTGTCTTCTTCAGTTCCTATCGAAACCCCCAGGGCAGTAAACATGTTTTTGATCTCTTCGTTTTCGAAGATCTTATGCTGCATAGCTTTTTCCACATTCAGGATCTTACCACGGAGTGGAAGGATAGCCTGGAATTTACGGTCGCGCCCCTGTTTGGCGGTACCACCCGCAGAATCACCCTCCACGAGGTAGATCTCCGATACAGCGGGATCTTTTTCTTCACAATCGGCCAGCTTGCCCGGCAATCCGGTTCCGGAAAGAATATTTTTTCGTTGTACCAGCTCACGTGCCTTGCGGGCCGCATGCCTTGCCGTAGCTGCCAGGATCACCTTGTTTACAATGGTTCTGGCTTCTTTGGGGTGCTCTTCGAGAAAATGCGACAGGTGTTCACTTACCATCTGGTCGACAGCCCCCATGGCCTCGGAGTTTCCAAGCTTGGTTTTTGTCTGGCCCTCAAACTGTGGCTCAGCAACTTTTACTGAGATAATAGCAGTGAGGCCTTCACGGAAATCGTCACCATTGATGTCGAATTTCAGTTTTGTCAGCATCCCCGATTTCTCAGCATAATTTTTCAGGGTGCGGGTGAGGCCCCTGCGGAAACCGGAAAGGTGTGTACCCCCTTCATGCGTGTTAATATTATTCACGTATGAGTGAATGTTTTCTGAAAAGGAGGTGTTGTAAGCCATGGAAATTTCAATGGGAAATCCATTTTTCTCTCCTTCCATGTTGATGGGGTCCGGCATCAGGCTTTCACGTGTGGCATCAAGATATTTCAGAAAGTCGTTGAGGCCCTCTTCTGAATAGAAAGAGTCTGACTGCAAGTCTCCATTGCCATTTACCGGACGCTCATCTCTCAGGTTCAGCCTGATCCCTTTATTAAGGAATGCAAGCTCACGTAACCGGGCAGCCAGGATGCTGTATTCGTATGCTTTTACATTAAAAATAGAATCATCAGGGATAAAGGTGACGATGGTGCCTGTTTTATCAGACTTACCTGTTTCCTTTACAGGATATTCGGGTTTGCCATAATGGTATACCTGTTCAAATATTTTCCCCTCACGGTGAACAGTGGCCTTCAAGGTAGATGAAAGGGCATTTACACAGGATACACCTACCCCGTGCAATCCACCGGATACCTTATAGGATCCTTTGTCGAATTTTCCACCGGCATGGAGTACCGTCATCACCACCTCAAGGGCGGAGCGGTTTTCCTTTTCATGCATGCCTGTGGGTATCCCCCGTCCATTATCTGTAACGGTGATAGAATTATCTTCATGAATGATCACCTCGATCTCATCACAATAACCTGCCAGTGCCTCATCAATCGAATTGTCAACCACCTCATAAACCAGGTGATGTAATCCCTTGGTGCTCACATCTCCAATATACATGGCAGGACGCTTGCGTACGGCTTCCAAACCTTCAAGTACCTGAATATTATCAGCAGTGTAATTTTGCTTGCCGTCAAGCATCTTTTCTTCGTTAGTCATAGTCGATATTTAGGTATTGAATAATATGTATGCAAAAGTACTGAAAAATACAATAGAAAAGCCACAAAAACACTTGTAAAACAAGCATTTTATTAACATTTCAGTGTTGAATCAAGAAGCTTGATGACATGCAAAATCAAAGCCTTGCAGTTTTATTGTTAAGACTTATGTAAGTGATAGAAAATCAATAGCTTAGAATGAGAATCCGATTCCGGCAAGTGCATTGAACTTTTGAACCGGATATTGATACCATTTAAAATAGCCGTTATTGAGGAGGTTGTTTAACTGAATAAACGCCGAAAACTGGCTGTTGATCTGGTATTCGGCGCCAAGACCGAGGTCAAGCCATGCATCCAGTTGTTTCTCATGCACAAGGCCATCTGTAAAGGTGCGGGCATATACGCCATGCATGGATGTCAGGTTCGCATTCAACCTGAGCTTTTCCCTGATGGTATAGAATGTTTCAAGACTGATCTCCAGTGCTGGTTTATGCCAGGGCTTAAGCTCATGGTCAAGTGAATATGCATTATAAGCTGCTTTTGCCAGCAGGCCAAAGTCCGAACGGCTTCTGAATCCCAGCTCTCCATGGAATGTAAAGATACCGGCATCATCATACACGACATCAAAGGTGTTGCCAAGCACATTTGACGTATCATTTACAAAAAGAGGAAGGTTGGAAAGTAACTGATATTTCATTCCGAAATTATAATCAACCACTTCAGTAATTCTGCCCTGAACACCTCCATATAAGTCATATCTGTCTGAATAATCAAGTGGCAGTATAGAATTCACAAAAGGGTTTTCTGAGCTGAGCAGCTCAAAAGAAACCCTGTCAAGGCCTCCGCCCATGCCTGCATATATCATGACCACATCTTCAAGCAGGCTGGCTTCAGCCCTGATGAGCGGATAAATGTGGACTTTAGAAATGGAATCCATCCTGTAGACAGTTTTTAAGCCTACGAAGATGCGGTAAGGTTCCAGGTCCATGTCAAGAAAAGGAGTTGCAGCAAATACTCCACCATTGTAAGTATGCAAGCCGTCATCATTTAAGTAGTAATCCGCATTTAGTTCCAGGCCCAATTCCTGGCTCCTGCGATTGCCGAACAGATCCAGTTTCTTAGCAATGCCTGTATTAAAGAACAGTCCCGTTTCCTTGCTCTCATATCTGTCGAAAAGATAATATCCGTCCATCTTTATATGATAATTGAAGGCATCATCATCATCATGATTGCTGGATAAACCCAGGTCAAAGCTCATTTTGTTAAAAGCCTGTCTGATATCGTCACCCTCAATTGTCAGTAATGGATAGTCATCAGGCTTATATCCATAGCGGTGTACCATTCTGTTTGAATATGCCAGTCTGGCATCGAAAGTATTATCATTAAAGAATTTTGAGGCGTATGCTTCAAAAAGTGTGTTGCTGTATGTACTTTTCCCATAATCTTTGATCCTTCCAAATGAGGAAAGATGTCCGATATGTGCTCCGGCATTGAATTCGTCCGACTGCAGGCTGTTCACCCAGAGTTCGAAATAGGGGGTGATGTAGTTGCCGATGCCGGCTCTCAAATGGCTTCTGTACAGATCTTTTTGTGTTTCGCCCGGCACCCGGGAGGGCCTGGGGTTATCCGGAGTGACACTGGTATTTATCCGTACGGAATGGATATCATACTTCAGGTCCGGGAGCTTCTCAGTCTCGGTGAACTTAATGCGTGGGTTACGGTTGATCTTCTGGGCTGTGGTCACCGTGGGATTATAGGGAGCGATGATGGTAACCTCTTCGCTCTTTCCCTGTCCGGCAGCTTCTATTGGCATAAGCATTGCTGTTGCGATGATTGATAAAGCAAGTATGCTGAAAACAATTTTTATCTGACTAATAAATATCATGTGGCATTCATTGTTTACGGTTATTAATATTGATCATTGATTATCGTGGCTCTCCGGCTTCGTCCTCCCCATTCTCAGCATTCTGCGATTCTATTTTGGCCAGCTTTTGCGCTGCTATCTCAACCAGGTCGGGGCCTGCATAATTGTCAATAATGCTTTTCAGGGTTTCCCTGGCCTGGAATTCATTGTCGGTGGCAAGGTACACATCAGAAAGGAGAAGAAAGCCTTTGGCCACCCAGTAGTCGTGTGAGCCATAGCTGTCGCTGAGCTCAAAGATGCCGTTCTCAGCCTCCGTAAATTTGCTCATAACGAAATCAATATAGGCGATCATATATTTTGATTCGGCACCTAACACATTATCTGATAGCTTCTCGGTGATGTTGAACTCGATCCTGGCATTTTCCAGGTTGTCCATCGCCATATATGATTTTGCGATGATGTAATGTGCCCTGTTGATGCGGCTGTCATCAATCTTTTCATTTGAAAGCATCTGCATGGCAGTGGTGATCGCATGGGGCCATTGTTCCAGCTTATAGCTGCACTCCGTTATTCCCTCCAGTGCTTCGAGTTCATTGTCACTGCTTCCGGCATATTCTTTATGCTGTGAGTAATAGTCCAGTGCTTTATCCCATTCTTCCATCTCCATGCTTAAGCGGGCAGCCTGAAGTAAGCTGTTTTCCTTAAACCCTGAGGTGGGCTGTTTGATCACATATTCGAGGTCTGACAATGCTTCCTGCTTTCTGCCGGCCTTAAGTTCACATTCGGCCTTATAATAGCTTGCATTGACAGAAAAGCTTCCGTAGGGGAACTTATCAAGGTATGAGCCAAACGCCTGTATGGCCTTATCGCAATTATTTGCCATATACAGGTTTTCAGCGGCAACATATGTGACAGAATCCTGCTCAGATACAGACACATCAGCAAAGGAAAGCGATTCAGCATATGCATAGTATTCATCTACCCTGTTCTGCTCAATATATATGTTTCTGATGCTGTTCAGTGCCTCTCTTGATTCAGCTGTGCCCGGATAGTCTTTAACTACACGCTTAAGTGCTGTAACAGCTTTGTCATTTCTGTTTTCGTTATAGTGGATTAAACCCGTTTTCAGAAGGGACTTAACTGCATAACGGCTATTCGGGTGATCATTGACCAGCCGGCTAAACCAGCTGACGGCATCATTGTTTTTATTGAGAAGCATATACGTGACCGCCAGCTCATATTTGGCATCATCAGCATAAGTGGACTTCGGTTGATTGTTGATCAGTTCCTTGAGTGTACGCGTCTTGTCACTATAAATCCCGGAGGCACCCTGCGTGATTGCCTTCTGGAATAATGCATAGTCGGACTTGCCATCCCCTGAGCGTATAGCATTGTTGTAATATGTAATTGCTTTGCTGTAATTCTTTTTAATGAAATGACAATCGCCCATGCGGAGCAGTGCATCCCCATATAGCCTGCTGTCGCGCGTTCCCTTATAGTTAATGAACTTAGCAAACCAGGTGATGGCGCTGCCGTAATCTTTTTTATTAAAATATATATATCCCAGGTTATAATATGCATTGCTATAGATGTCCAGTCTTTTTGCGCCCGGAGCCTCCAGAAAGGCTTTATAATACTTTATGGCAGCCCAGGTGTCATTTTTTCTGTAAAAGGCTTCCCCTATCCACAAGTTTGCTTCTGCAGCAATGTTTTTATCATGGCTCTCAAGGGCTGCAGCCTTTAGCAGTGTGATGGCCTCGTCGAGCTCATTTTCATTAAACAACTCGATGCCACGATAAAAGCAGATCTTCTGATAGGCTTCCTGCAGGGCAGGATTTTTTGATTTGATCCTTTTCACTGAGTTCAGGGCCTGCTTATAATTTTTTGTTGTCAGATACAGATTGGCCAGAAAGCTGTATGCCTCATCCACCCTGTCTGAGTCGGGGTACCTTTCAATATAATCTTCCAGGGCGGTAATAGCAGAATTATAGGGGTCGTTGGAAACCTCCATTGTCAGTTTGGCATAATTGAAGAGTGCGTCTTCACTGATATCCCTGTCGAAGTCAAGCTTGCATGCCGAAGCAAAAGCATTAGAAGCATATTTTTTCTGGTCTGTTTTCAAATAGCAATAGCCGAGGTGGTAATAGGCACTTTGTGAAAGATGGTCATCGTCGCCGACCGCATTTTGAAAATTCTGGATGGCAGCTTTGTAATTATCCTGCTTAAAGTATGTATAGCCTATCTGATAGGCTTCCTCACGGCCCATCGACCTCCGTGCTGTGCGCTCATAGAACTCAAAGTAGGGGAGGGCCTCATCATATTTTTCATCCTGGTAATATGCATCTCCTATCATGAGGGCCAGCCCGGGTTTGTCTTTTCCGGAGGCTTCCTGGTAGGCTGGTTCTGCCAGTTCCATCATGCTGTCGTAATCACCTTTGCGGTGATAGATACGGGCCAGGTAATTCCTTACTGACTTTCTGAAGCTCCTGTTGTCTTTAACCCTTTCAAAATATTTAGCGGCATCATCATCATCGCCTTCTTCGTACGAGATCACTGCATAATAATAAGTTGCCGGAGCACTATATTTCGACTCACTGTTGAGCAATTTGGAAAAAGATGTTTTGGCCCTGCCGGCATCCTTTGCCTTGTATTGGCTGTATCCTTTTTTATAGTAGTATTCAGCTCTCTCATCTCTGTTCAGCTCAGGTACTTCAACCTTCCTGAATGACTCCAGGGCCTGCGTATACTTTGCATTGTTAAACTGGTATCTCCCCAGCTGGAAATGGGCTCTTTTTGAGAGGCTGTTTTCGGGATGTTTCCTGATGAAGTTCGTGAGCTTGTATCCCCCATCTTCATGCTCAAGCTCGAGGGCGCAAACGGCAGCATAATATCGGGCATTTACCTGCATGATATCGCCGGATGCGTCCGGATTATTGATCACCTCTTCAAATGCTGCGGAAGCCGGCCCGTAATGTTCCTTTTCAAAGAGCATGAGCCCCTTGTTATATTTTGCTGCAGGATCATTATAGGCGGCTGTCTGCTGTGCTGAAACCGTACTAAAAATAGCCATTAAAGGCAGGAGGGCGAGCACAAAAATAAGTTTGCTGTTCATAGTTTTGAATAGTCAATAATGAGAATCACCCCTCGTCTTTTCTCGGGGTGAGAACAAAATTATAAATTAGGGTAGCAATTTTTCCCGGCGACTGGTTTTGTTATTAACAGGAATGCTTTAACAACTAACGATGGAAAGTTCGATATATTATTGATGCCCCAGGAGGTGGTAGTTTTGAGTTTTGAGTTATAAGTTTTGAATTTGTTTAGGGTTTAAGGGTTTAGGATTTGAATATTAGGATATTATCACCCAAGGCCGTACCTTTGTGGTATCAAAAGGCAGTTCGTTCTATCGCCTTGCACATGTGCAGGGAGGAAAGTCGGGACAGCACAGGGCGCCATGCTTCCTAACGGGAAGGCCCTCCATCACTTTGGTGAAGGAGAGACAGCGAGTGCCGCAGAAAATAACCGCCGATGTTGGAGTTAAGTGAAGGCTTGCCTTCGCTGAGGCTTCGGCAGGCAAGGGTGAAAATGTGAGGTAAGAGCTCACGTCGCGGCATGGTGACATGCCGGGAGGGTAAACCTCATGGGCTGCAAGACTAAATATGTTCCGGAAAGGGCGGCCCGCCCTGATCCTTCGGGAGCCGGAATGGGTAAGTTGCTACAGGCCACGGGTGACCGTGGTCGCAGATAAATGATAGAAACTCCGCCCTCGGGCGGAGGACAGAATCCCGCTTACAGAACTGCCTTCGGAATACGGCTCCTTCGGTTGAGATACCGGGGAGCCTTTTTTTGGGGTGTCGTCATTGCGAGGAGGAAGGACGAAGCAAACCTTGATTTTTATCTGCCTGTATATAATCCCGAGATTTTATGTAATTTTACTATGAGAATTATCGTGTAATTATCCCCTGCAGTGGAAAATATAAACGATGCATCAAAGCTTTTTTTTACGTTTACTCCCTATACAGGATGTTAAACGCAACAAAAGGTTAACA
>JBDLIJ010000083.1:0-12712 GCA_039714935.1 Bacteroidota bacterium
ATATCGGGGATCTTATTAAAAGGATGTATCTCACAATAAACATTCAGCTCCCTCACCCGCCGGGCAATAAGCTGGGTGTACTGGGAACCAAAATCAAGTATCAAAATCATTTCTTCCATGGCGCAAAGATAGTGAAATTCGATACTCGATATCCGATACCCGATATTCGATATTCGAGACCCGAATCAGTTGCAGAATGTAAGCAGTAACTATTCATAAATTTTTCCTAAATTTATCTCACTATTAAGAATCCAGCTTATGATAATTACAGCAAACGAACTGTCACTGATACAGCATGCAGATCCCGATGCATCTGTCGAAGAGATCCTTCAGGATCCGGAGATTTTGGAAAAACTATCAGAGTCCAGGTCCTTTCAAGGTCCCATGCCATCAAACATTTGTTTCAGGATTGAAAACAATGAGGGTACAATAGGTCAGATTTGTATTAAAAGCATTCGCTGGATCAACCGCAAAGCCGGGATCAGCCTGTTTATAAAAAGAGACATGCAAGGAAAGGGATACGGCATGAGCTCACTTCAGGCCATCATTGAATATGGCTTTATGCGTTTGAATTTATTCAGGCTGGAAGCAGAAGTGATTGATGGAAATAAAGCATCTTTAAAGCTGATGCAGCAAAGCGGATTTACAGAGGAAGGCAGGCAGCGTAAAGCCAAATTCGTTAATGGTGTATATAAAGACCTGATAATATTCGGTTTACTGAAAGAAGAATATTTATTATCTTTAAAGCAGGACAAATAAAGATTGGCAATCCGAAAACATTGAGTATTATGGAAAATCTTGACAGAAGAAGTTTTGCTACCAGCTTTGACAACAGTATTGCGATCATCCATATCAAAGAGGGTGTTTACGACCTGGTAACCGACATTAATGAAAGCAATATACTTATTGATTATATCAAGGCAACTGAGGGAATGCCTGAAGTCAAGGCCTTGCTGGTCATCAATGAAGAAGGGCATTACGGTGAGGATGATTACGATAACTTCATTACCGGCATACTTGGCCCCCAGGAAAGCGGTGATGACCAAGGCCCTCCTAAATTTGCACAGAAAGATGTAAGGTTCAGGGAGATCAATATTCTGAATAAGATCATTAAAGTATTTTCCGAATACAGGAAGCTGTGCTTTTCCGGTATCGTTGGTGATATCGTTACCCCCTTTATCGGCACTTCGCTAAGTATGGATATCAGGTATGCCACTGAAGGAACCCGCTTTGTAATGGTTCATAATAAATACGGCCTGCATCCATCAGGAGCGCTTCCCTTTTTCCTGTCTCAGAATGTTCATCATTCCAGGGCCCTGGACTTGCAATTCAAAACCGGGTTCAGTGTGGAAGAAGCGTATCAGCTCGGCCTGGTAAACAAGATATTTCCTTCTGAAAACTTTACAAAAAGATGCCTGCATGAGATCGGGCATTTCATCCGTTGCGAAAACTCAACCATCAGTATTACAAAACGCCTGACAAACTATACACGTAAAGCCCTTAGTGACTATTTTCTTTACGAATCAAGCCTGTTAAACCTGTAAGGATACTCCTTTATCTTTTCAAACTTAACCGCAAACTGATTTGCTATTGACAATGTCTCTTACAAAATATACATTTGTCAGAACCAGAATTATGATGCACTCGTCCCGCAATATAACAGGGGTTATCGCACTCCTGCTGCTGGCAAGCATTAAGCCGGCATTTGCACAAAACCTTGTGCGAAACTGCCAGCTTGAGGAAACCCTGGGCTGTCCGAGCTCGAACGGGCAGCTGTCATATTGCAAATACTGGTATGAGCCTGGAGATGGTACCAGCGACTTTTTCCATTCCTGCAATACCGGCAACTATAGTGTCCCCTTCAATAATTTTGGGTTTCAAAATGCCAGGTCAGGTGAAGCATACGTCAACCTGATATCTTATTATCCCCGCAACGGGCAGTACAGGGAATATATGCAGACAAAACTCGCTTGTACCATGCAGGCAGGCAAAGCTTATTATGTGTCTTTCTACGTTTCCCTCGCTGATAAAAGCAGATATGCTATTGACGCCATAGGGGCCTATTTTTCAACTACTAAAATCGAGCAAAATGATGATAATCTTATCGATATTGTCGGAGATGTACACATCAGCAATACGGCAGGACAGGTGATCAAAGATATGGTGAACTGGAAAATAATCCAGGGCACCTACATTGCACAGGGCGGCGAAAAGTATATTACGATAGGTAATTTCTTGGCGAATGATGAAGTAGTTTCTGATGAATTTACAAGTTGGGAGAAAGAACTGGCGAGTTATTATATCGACGACATCAGCGTATTTCCTGTAGAACCGATTATCGAGCTGGGAAATGACACTACTATCTGTCCGAATGACAGCATACTATTTGACTTCAGCGATGTTTGTGCATATGCCGGATTAATCTGGGAGGATGGATCAGACGATCTGCTTCGCTGGGTCAGTGAAGCTAAAACATATAGCCTTTCGGGAACCATTGGTTGCACACAATTTTATGATGATATTACCATAAGCCATTCTCCTGATCCCGGCCACTTCCTCCCTGCCGACACCGTTATTTGCCCGAATAAGATCATTGACATTATCCCCAACGACAACTTCAGCAGCTATGCCTGGCAGGATGGCAGTGACCAGCCTTCATATTCAGCGACAAGCGAAGGACTTTACTGGCTGGACGTGGTCAACACTTATGGATGTTCTTTCAGCGACACGGTGCTGATATCAGGGCTAACTGAGCCCAACTTCCGGCTGGGCAATGACACGCTCTTCTGCCTGGGAGAAGAAACAACACTCGACCCCGGCATCGACAGCGCATTCCATCATTTTTTATGGAGTGACAACAGCACGGGGACCATACTTACTGTTTCAGACAGTGGGGAATACTGGCTGCAGGTGATCAATCCTTGTGGTGAAATGACAGATAACATATTTATTCACACCTATAACTGCAAACCAGCCATTGCAGCACCCAATGCTTTCACACCCAACGGCGACGGGAAAAATGATGAATTTACGCTCAAGGCGGAGAACATCAGCAACTTTAAGATGTATATTTATGACCGCTGGGGTACCATGGTTTTTGAGACCAGTGATATCAGTCGCGGTTGGGACGGAAGCCACCTGGGAAGCACTGCACCCACAGGCACATATGTATGGCTTGCAGTGTACGATATCCGGCTGGATGATCATTCATATCAAACAAAAAAAATAAAGGGAACAGTTGTTTTAATTCACTAGCCCTGAGGCTTATCTTACCAGGATCTTTTTAAATACAGCTTTGTTGTCACGCCGGTCCGTAGCCTCCACCATAAATTGGTTCTCACCTTTTTTAAGTCGCTCGTCAATATGATAGATCAGCTGACTATTTTTTGCATCATACTCCATCAGCAGCCACGCTCCGTTTAATGTAGCCCTGAATGCCTGAATGCCTGAAAGGTTATCTTTAATCTTCACTCTGACTGTTTTACGGCCTGACTTAATATTCCCTGAGGCGATGTTTACGGAACTGATCTCAGGGGGATCGGTATCTGTCAATATTACAAAATCACCGAACGACCGGAGGCTGGCAGTGATAACTCCGGATGCGTATTCCCCTCCGTATGAGATATAATCTCCTTTGTCTGTAATGCGAGCCAGCAGAAGCTTATCAGTATGCAAAGGCAGGCTGTCCGGCTTTATCTTCACCCTGTATGGCTTATGCACAGCAGTGCGGTCATGATGAATATGGTGCACCACAGAATAAGCATCCGGCGGCATCTCTGACGTATTGTATTCAAACCACATATCACGGTACAGGCTTTTCCCCGGGAGGTCTAACTCAAAATCCTCAGTGCTGATGGTATTACTTTGTTCACAACTGAACAAGATCCCGTTCTCCGGCTCTATCTTTCCGATCAGGCTCCTGGCAGGAGAGCCCTGGATAATGATTGGCAGCTTCGACACATTGCCTTCAAAATCCGTAACCACATATTCCAGCTTATGTATTGCCGTAGTTGTAAAACTAAGAATACCCCTGTTAGCCACATCCCCGTATATGCTCAGTTCATTATTCGGATCTACCTCCGTACGCTGATATCTTCTCTTATTCTCTACATATTCCTCATAGTCGATAAGGCTGTTAATGTAGCGTGTTTCCTTAAAATCAAACTTCTCGAGATCATGAGAATAGACTTTCGCACCATCCAGAAAGAGCGCAATTGAATACACCCCGTTTTTATTGTTGGCATCGTTCAGTTTATCGTAGGTGTTTATGGCAAATGCGACTTCACCGGAAACATGGATTGTATCATTATCTTTTATCCTGTGCTGTTCTCCCCATCCGTCAACCTGAAAAACTTTCGGCTCAGGTTTTCCGTCAATTCTTGCATCCGGTCCGGCGGGGATGACTTTCAGCCAGTGTATCACAGGCCTTATATAGTCTTTCACTTCAAATCCAAAGAGTAAAGGGTTCACCGGTGTCTGTGTGCTGGCGATGCGTATTTCAAAATGCAGATGCGGCCCGTTTGAGCCACCTGAATTGCCTGAGTATGCAATGATCTCTCCTTTTTTTACCGGAAATTCATTCGCCTTCAAAAATAGATTCACTGCAAAAGATTCAGACTTATATTGCTCAGTCTTAACATATGGTGCAATATCATTGTTAAACCTGCTTAAATGGGCATAAACAGAAACAAAACCATTCGGGTGCGTCACGTAAAGGGTTTTTCCGAAGCCTGTGGCCGACACTTTTATTCTGGAAACATAGCCATCTGCTACGGCATAAATATTTTTGCCGGAGACACCGCCAGTCTTGATATCCATCCCTGAATGAAAATGCCCGGACCTGAGTTCACCGAAGGTGCCGGAAAGCAGAATACGAAAATCAACTGGTGAGCGGAAGTAGTTTGCCGGATATGGGCTTTGTCCGATAATATGCGAAGGCCATATCAGCATAACTGTCACTAATAGCAACAGCAGTGTTTTTATTTGTCTGTTATTAATCATCATTTACAGGAAACAAAAATACTCCTTCTTTTGTTTCTGCCTCCATAATTAAATTCTATTGCCACAGATTTTTTATTAGCTTTGGCTTCTGATGTCATCTCTGACAACAATAATCCCGCTCAATGAAAGATCTCAGTGTTGGCAAAGAAAGTAAGCTGATCTTCCAGTTTGCCACCCCCATGTTGCTGGGGAATATGTTCCAGCAATTATACAATGTGGTTGACAGCATTATTGTGGGCAGGTTTATTGGTAAGGAGGCGCTTGCTGCGGTCGGGTCATCCTTCCCGATCATCTTCACGCTTATTTCATTTATCATCGGTATCGCCATCGGGTCAACTGTAATCATCTCACAATACTTTGGCGCCAAAGATTATGCAAAGGTCAGGAGGGCTATTGATACGCTGTACATTTTCATTTTCTTCGCATCTCTCTTTGTCAGCATCCTGGGCATATACTTCAGCACTGACATCTTCATGTTGCTGGGCCTTCCTGCCGACGTTATTCCTCAAGCCGACAGTTATCTCGACATTTATCTTTCAGGCCTGGTGTTATTTTTCGGCTTCAATGCCACCAGTGCAATTCTCCGTGGGCTGGGTGATTCCAGGACACCTCTCTTTTTTATGATCATCGCCACGGTGATGAACATCGGCCTTGACATTTTATTTGTGGTTGGGTTCAAGTGGGGCATCGAAGGGGCTGCACTGGCCACTATTTTTGCCCAGGGAGGAGCCTTCCTCACCGCCATTATTTACCTTAATAAGACCCACGAGATCATCAATCTTTCCTGGCGGAAGATGATCTTTGACCGTGATCTGTTCCGGGCAAACATAAGGATTGGCATACCTATAGGATTACAACAGTCTTTTGTGGCCCTGAGTATGATGGTGATGTACTGGCTGGTGAATCCCTTCGGGACGAATGCTGTTGCTGCCTACTCCGTGGTATTTCGAATAGATTCTTTTGCAGCCATGCCGGCCATGAACTTTGCTGCAGCCCTGTCAACATTTGTTGGACAGAACCTGGGAGCCAATAAACCTCACCGCGTGCGTACAGGGCTTATCTCAACCATCGTTATGACCTCAGTCTTTGCCTTAGTCATTACTGCCATTGCTTTATTGCTGGCCGGGCCTCTCTTGAAATTATTTACCAATGATGCAGAAGTGATAAGCATAGGTATGGATTACCTGTATACCGTCAGCCCGTTTTATGTTGTCTTTACAGCAATGTTTACCATTGGTGGTGTTATGCGTGGTGCCGGCGACACCATGATCCCTATGCTCATCACCTTTATTGCCCTGTGGGTGGTGAGAATACCGCTTTGCTATTATCTTTCATCGGATATGGGAGTAAGCGGCATATGGTGGGGGGTCCCGGGAGCATGGCTGACAGGAGCCCTGCTGTCATTCATATATTATCTTTCAGGCAAATGGAAATCAAAAGCACTGATAAAACACCAAACAGCCTCATAAATGGACTATAATTTTGAAACTGTAAACTGCATTATTTGCGGATCTGATAATACATATCCGGTCTCAGACAAGGGACAGTTCAACCTGCCCGCTAATGTCGTACTGTGCAAAGAATGCGGACTGGGATACCTGAATCCAAGATGGGACAAGAACAGCTACTTAAATTTTTACAAAAACGAATATGATAAATATTACCGCCCACATATTATAGATAAAAAGGCTGGGAAAGCAGTCAGGGACAACGACATAATCAAAAGGTTTGAACGCTACAATTTATTCCCGGAACATGTGAACAACATCCTGGATATAGGCAGCGGTGAGGGCACAAATCTGTCAGACCTGGGAGAACACTTCCACGAAAGTAAGTTATTTGCTATCGAGCCATCCCTGACAGCTCAAAATAACTTAAAGGGATCAGGCATCATCCTTGTCAGTGATAGCATTGACAGTAGCTGGACAGAAGCTTATAAAGGAAATTTCGACCTCATCATCATGAGGCATGTGGCCGAACATTTCATGGATCCCATAAGCGCGCTCAGTAAAATAAATGGCGTGCTTTCAGATAAGGGTGTAATATACCTGGCTGTACCTGATAGCCTCAAGCCTAATCAAAACCTGGAGAAGAGATGGTTCAGGGCTGTTCACACATACTATTTCAACAAATATTCGCTAAGAAACTTAATGTCGAAAACAGGTTTTGAGATCATTAAACTTGTTGAAGGTGATGATTTTAATCAGGGAGAGCTATACTTAATGGCCAGAAAAACCAATAATCCAGTCTCCCTCAATATATCTGAAGACCACTTTACCATTCAAAAAGAAATATTCAACCTACGATTGAAGAGAGAAGGAAATTATTTTCACAAAGTAATCTCCCTGACCAACAGGATAGTTAAGAAGATAATAAAATAAAATCTGGTGTCCGGCTTCCAAACATAGCCTGTTCACTTTGAATATTCCCCCAGAGAGAGAAATACTTCAATGCTTTGGTAAAAATTATTAAATTTACTGGATCAATAGTACTGAACGCTGAACGCTGAACGCTGAACGCTGAATACTGAATACTGAATACAGAATACAGAATACAAAATACAAAATACAGAATACAGAATCCATAATTAATACTCTTCCCATGAAAAAACTAATATCAATACCCCTAACACTAAGCATCATTATGATAATAAGTTCATGCTGTTCTGAAAAAGAACAAAAAATTGAATATCCCATAAGCCAGAAAGCTGATCAGGTAGACGAATACTTTGGCGTTCAGGTCCCGGATCCGTATCGCTGGCTTGAAGATGACAATTCAGAAGAGACAGCAGATTGGGTTCATAAGCAGGATTCTGTCACCAATGCGTACCTGTCAAATATCCCTTTCAGGGATAAGATTGTTGACAGGCTCACTGAGATATGGAATTATCCACGATACAGGACACCAGAGAAGAAAGGTGACTACTACTATTTCAGAAAAAATGACGGTTTACAAAACCAGGATGTATTGTATGTGATGAAAGGTGAAGACGGAGAACCGGAAGTATTATTAGATCCGAATACGCTTTCGGAAGATGGCACCGTTGCCCTGAGCAGCTGGAAGCTGTCAAAAGACGGGAAATACCTGGGATACCTAATCTCCAGGGCGGGCAGCGACTGGCAGGAGATCAATATCATGGATCTGGAAAGCCGTAAAATTCTTGATGACCATGTACAATGGGTGAAATTCTCCGGAATATCGTGGAGAGGTGACGGATTCTTTTACAGTTCATACGATCCTCCTGCCGAAGGCGAAGAATACTCTAATGTAAATGAAAACCATAAAGTATATTATCACCAGATAGGAAGCACACAGGATGAGGATATCCTCATTTATGAGAATCCTGAATATCCGCGGCGAAACTATTACGTGAGCACAACGGAGGATGAAAGGTTTCTGATCATGCACGAGGTAGAATCTACCAGTGGCAATGCTTTGTATTATAAGGACCTGAGCAGCAAACGCAGTGAGTTTATTAAGTTGGCCGAGGGATTTGAGCATGATTATGATGTTATCGGGAATATTGACGACAAGCTGCTTGTAAAAACCAATGAAGGAGCACCAAAAGGCATGGTATATCTCTATCATACCAGCAAACGTATGGGACGTGTACCCATCATCCCCGAGAAAGAAGAAGTGCTTGAGTCTGTATCCATTCTCGGGGGGAGGCTGATCACCAAATATATGGTTGATGCCTCATCACGGGCCTATATCCACACACTGGAAGGCGAGCTTATTTCAGAACTCGAACTGCCCGGAATAGGTTCTTTTGGTGGCCTGTCGGGATGGACCGACGATCCCATTGCTTTCTATACCTTTACTTCATTTACTTTTCCGGCTACTGTCTTTAAACTCGACATTCCTGCCAACAAAAGTGAAGTCTTCTTTGCTTCAGAGATTGATTTTGATGCAGACAGCTATGAGACAAAGCAAATATTCTACAACAGCAAAGACGGAACAAGCGTACCCATGTTCATCATTCATAAAAAAGGTATTGAACTGGATGGTAATAACCCAACGCTCTTATACGGCTATGGTGGATTTAATATCAGCCTGACACCTTTTTTCAGCACCAGCAATCTCATTTTGCTTGAAAATGGCGGTGTGTATGCACTTGCCAACATCCGTGGCGGTGGTGAATATGGTGAAGAATGGCATGAGGCCGGCACCTTGCTTCAAAAGCAAAATGTGTTTGATGATTTCATTGCTGCAGCTGAACATCTTATGCAGGAAGGATACACCTCTAAGGAAAAACTTGCCATCATGGGCGGATCCAATGGAGGATTGCTTGTTGGCGCCTGCATGACCCAGCGGCCCGATCTTTTCAGGGTTGCCTTTCCGCAGGTAGGTGTGCTTGATATGCTGAGATACCATAAGTTCACCATAGGCTGGGCCTGGGCAACTGACTACGGCACCAGCGAAGATGACAGTACGATGTTCAGCTACCTGCTGGGGTATTCACCACTGCACAATGTAAAAAGTGATGTGGACTACCCATCTACCATGATCTTCACCGCCGACCACGACGACAGGGTCGTACCGGCACATTCGTTTAAGTTTGCAGCTACACTGCAGGAGAAGCATACAGGAACTAACCCCCTGCTTATCAGAATTGAAAGCAAGGCAGGCCACGGTGCGGGCACACCCGTTTCAAAAATTATAGAAAGCGTAGCTGATCTGTGGGCGTTTATGTTTTATAATATGGAGGTGAAACCCCTGTATTGATATCCGATGTTCGATGTTCGATGTTCGATGTTCGAGTTCAAAGTTTCCTGCCAGATTCCTAAATGTTTACAGATTCTGAATCTTTAAATATTTTCAGTAAAAACACGTATGCGATTCAGTATATGACCTATGCGCATTTGGAAGAAGGTATTGTAATTTAGAGCAGACGTAATTATCACGTTTTTAATCTCACGTTTAACTCGATTACATACTAACAAAACCAATGATGAAAGGTAAATCCCTAAGCGCAGTATTATTGAGCTTAATATTACTATTAGGCGGATTTAGCAAAATCTCAGGACAGGAGTACATTTCTTTCCTGGACCCAAAAACACATCCTTTTAACCTGGCATCCGATGCTGAGATCATTGTTAAGGACAAAGGCCTGTCCTTCGTACAGCTGGAATTTGATATTTCAGGTGCATATGCCAGTGAAGTGATGGTGGAAAATGAGATCTATCATTATATTCATATCGACGGCCTTTCGAAGATGAATGCAGCAGGCAGTCCTGCCCTTCCGGTTTATTATGCCATGATAGCAATACCGGAGAATGCCAGTCTGAGCATTGAGATCATAGAAGAAGAAAGCACTGTCCATTCGGGATATATGATCCACCCTGCCCTGCAACCTGCGAGAGATACATATGGAGCACCGGAACCTGAATTTGAATTGGACATGTCTGTTTACAATAGCAATCAGTGGTTTCCCGACAAACTTGCTGACATTCACGACATACAAAAGCTGAAAGGGCTGCCAATCGCCCAGATTGGCATTATGCCGGTACAGTTTAGTCCTGCTACAGGAGAGATCAGGGTTTATTCAAGGCTGGTATGCAAGCTGAGCTTTGATGGACCAGATGCTTCCTTTGAAAGTATAGGGTCAGATTTCACCAGGCATTCGGTCAACATCATAAAAAATGCTGTACTGAACCCTACATCAATCCCTGAAGGACAGACGAGAGGACCAGGCGATGTAGGAGAAAAAGATTATATCATCATCACACATTCCGAATATGCTGCTGCTGCCGATTCGCTGGCACGCTGGAAGCGACAGCTGGGATATTCTGTAGAGGTAGTGTCACAATCTTCATGGACAGCTGCCCAGGTGAAGACAGCCATACAAACAAGATATAACTCCTGGACACCCAAGCCGGATTATTTTGTCATCATTGGCGATCATAGCGGTTCCTATGCCGTTCCCGGAGAGATACACCAGGACCCCAGTTATGGTAACGATTTTGCTACCGACCTGTATTTTGCCTGCATGGATGGAGGCAGCGACTTTTACCCTGACATGGCTCATGGCAGAATCTCTGTTTCTACTGCCGCCGAAGCCATGGTGGTGGTTCAAAAGATCATCAATTATGAAAGAAACCCTGTCACAACGGCATCATATTATGAAAATGGGCTCAACTGCGCCCAGTATCAGGATGACGACGATAACACATATGCCGACAGAAGATTTTGCCACACCAGCGAAAATATCAGGGATTATATGCAGGATGATCAGGGATATACAGTAGAGAGGATCTATTTTACCGACAGTCCTGACCCTACTTATTACAATAACGGATATTATTCGCCTGCCAACACTATGATCCCGGCCGAATTACAGGCTGCCGGATTTAACTGGAGTGGCGATGAAACGGATATCACCTCAGCCATCAATGCCGGAAAATTTTATGTCTTCCATCGCGATCATGGCTATACGGGAGGTGTAGGCTGGCACCGGCCGTTTTATACAACTACAACAATGAACAGCCTTTCAAATGGCGATCTTCTGCCGGTCATCTTCAGCATTAATTGCCATACAGGTGAATTCCAGCTAAGCAATTGTTTCGCTGAAAAGCTTGTCAGAATGGAAAGTAAGGGAGCCGTGGGCGTTATTGCAGCTGCCTATTATAGTTACAGTGGATATAATGACGGCTTTTCTCTCGGCATGATCAACACCATCTGGCCCAGCCCCGGCCTCACGGCCTCTTTTGGCAGCGGTGCCAGTCCCAGTGCCTACGGAACACAGACCAGCTTTTTCAGCATGGGGGATGTGATGAACCAGGGCCTGATCAGGATGGCAGCCACCTGGGGTAACAACAGGTACACACATGAATTATATCACTGGTTTAGCGACCCGGCACTAAAGATCTGGACAGAAAACCCTAACCCCAATGCCATCGCAGCCACCTATTCGTCGACCATAAACAATGGTGCAACAACCTATAGTATTTCATCATGTAGTGAAGCAGATGCCGTCGCCAGTTTATGTCAGGATGGACAGTTGCTGGATGCCATCACGCTTACAGCTGGTAGCGGCACTTTAAATTTTGATCCGGTTTCGCCAACTTCAGACCTTGTGCTTACCATCTCAAAGCAAGATTGCAAACCCCTTATCGACTACATCAGCGTTGTGGGATGCACTTTCCCCGTCACAAATTTCAGTGCAAGCAGCACTTCTGCAAATACAATGTCAAACATCAGTTTCTCTGACCTCTCGGCCTGCTCACCAACAAGCTGGCGCTGGAATTTCCCCGGAGGCAACCCCTCCTACTCTGAAGATCAGAACCCGGTTATACGCTATGAGAACCCCGGCACCTATGATGTTGTGCTGACCACTACCAATGCACAGGGGGCCAATACCATGATCAAGGCTTCCTATATTATGATCAATGATACTACCTACTCCTACTACATGGATGACAATTGCAATAGCGCCGGCAGTTGGGGTATGACTACCGGATCTGCACTTTGGATGAATGTGGATCCAACAATCCCCCCCGATGATCATACGGGTGGAGGCCAGTGTTTCATCACAAATGGGAATGACGACTACGGTACCAGCCAATCCTACATCCTTACATCGCCTTCTGTTGACCTCTCCGGAGCCACCGGCTGTGAGCTCACATTCTGGATGTATCTGGAACAGGAAGGTTCCAACTGGGATGGAGGTTTCATCGAATTATTCGATGGCAGCACATGGAATACCATCAGC
>JBDLIJ010000084.1:0-12590 GCA_039714935.1 Bacteroidota bacterium
GCCGGTGTGCTCATGTGGGTCGTTATGGAATGGTTTACCCTTGGCAAGGCCACCACACTTGGTGCCATGTCTGGTGCCATTGCGGGACTTGCAACCATCTTCATCATCGACATCCTGGTCGTGACGGCAGTATTTATGTTTTTTATCTGGCTGAAGCCGGCTTCAAAAAGGGTTTATCTGCCCATGTACTATCAGCCTTTCTTGCTGTTTTTGTTTGTCTGGATATCAGTGTCTGTAGCTATTGATAAGTACCGCCTGCACAAGAAGAAAAACATCAAGGATGTAATTTTCCCCATCATCGCGGGTGATTTCATTATCCTGGCTACCATTACAGCATTGATCTATGCCTCTCAGCAATTCCAATATTCACGCCTGATTGTTTTCGGAACTATAGGGATATCGTTTGCTGTAGAGATCTTTCTTGGGTATATGTTATTTACCGGGAAGAAACTAAGGCAGGATGCCGATCAGATTGATAGTTTTAATAAAACTTTGCGCGGAGTACTAAAGCAGCAAATGAAACTTATTGAAGCGGATGATGTTCTCAAAGCAAGAGCTGAGGCTTCGGTGCCACCACTGAATAAAGAATTGGTGATCAGAGATGCCGGCGAGAAGGTGCTTTCTTTTATTGAAGATCAGATCAAGCTCGAACACGTATTCACCTTACTGGTATCAACAACAACTCGCTTTAATATTGAAAATCAGACCGACAATTATTATAAAGCTGTTGTAAACCTTAAAAAGATCAATAACATTGACAGGATCAATAAGTTTTTTGAAGTGGTAAACAAAAAACTACCGGATGGGGGGATTTTTATAGGATGTGTTCAAACCAATGCCCTGGTCAAGAAAAAAATGCTACAGTCCTATCCTCCTGTGATCAACTATATCATCTATTTGCTGTACTTTCTGTGGAAGCGCATCATACCTAAATTACCAATCACAAAAAAGTTTTATTTCTTCCTTACCAAAGGTCGTAACCGGGCCCTTTCGGAAGCAGAAACTTTTGGCAGGCTGTATTCCTGTGGTTTTGAAGTCAGCGGCAACAGTTTGTTGAATGGTAATCAGTATTTTGTAGCCAGAAAAATACATGAGCCGGCCTTTGATTATAGTCCCACCTATGGGCCGATGGTAAGATTAAAAAGGATAGGAAAGAGCGGTAAAATCATCTATGTGTATAAAATGCGAACCATGCACCCTTATTCGGAATATCTGCAACAATATGTTTATGATCATTCAAAGCTTCAGGATGGAGGAAAGTTTAAAGATGATTTCAGGGTGAACACCATCGGGAAATATATGCGCAGGCTATGGATCGATGAGTTGCCAATGCTTATCAATCTGTTTCGTGGCGACCTGAAGATCGTTGGAGTACGCCCCCTCAGCCAGCACTACTATGACCTGTATAATGAATCCTTAAAAGAAAAACGCATCAGGACCCGCCCGGGCCTTATTCCTCCATTTTATGCTGACATGCCTATAACCCTGGAAGAGATCCAGGCATCAGAAATCCGCTACCTGGACGCATATTTTAAGCGTCCATTTCTTACTGATTGCAAATATTTTTGGAAGGCGACATATAATATAGTATTTAAGAGGGCGAGAAGTAAATAAGGGTCGGGTGCCAGGTGCCAGATTCCAGATACCGGGTCCCCAAAACCAATAATCTTAATTATGAAAAAACTAACGACCATACTTTTGCTTATCATTAGTTTGGGTATAAGCGGACAAGTTTATGAATCCATCCAGCGTGCTAATATCTATGATTTTCTTGATGAACTGGCGAATGAAAAGGTCATTTCCATCAATTCCGTTGTAAAGCCTTATTCCAGGACTTTTATAGCTGAAAAACTACTGGAGGCCAATGCGCAAAAAGACCAGTTGAGCAAGCGGCAGGTAGAAGAGATTGAATTTTACATGAAAGATTACAGGCTGGAGACTGTTCATAACACCAAAGGCATGAAGCCACTCAATATTTTTCATGCTAAAGATAATATTGCTTCTTCCCTGAATCCGGTGGCCATCACCTATCGCGACAGCCTGTCAGCTTTTTCTTTAAGGCCGATATGGGGTATTGAATATTTTATCAATAGCAACGAGACAGCATTTCACCGCTGGGGTGGCCTGGAAAGCTTTGGCTACTTCGGTAAAAATCTCGGTGGCTGGGTTAGCCTGCGGGATAATCATGAGAACATCACCATGACTGATCCTTCTTACTTCAATCAGAGGGCTGGTTCACCCAGAAAGGGAAGTGTGAAAGGCGGAATTGATTACAGTGAAACACGCGGAGGCCTGATATATTCATGGAAATGGGGTGCTATAGGTCTTGTTAAAGATCAACTGGTATGGGGAAATAACTATAATGGATCTAATATACTGTCGGGCCGTACGCCTTCTTTTGCTCAGATAAAACTTGAATTGAAACCTGTAAAATGGTTTGAATTTAATTATATCCATGGCTGGCTGGTGTCTGAAGTCATCGACAGCAATCGTTCCTACTGGGATGGCGACACTTACCGTGAGGTAATGCATGGCAAGTTTATAGCTGCCAATATGTTTACTTTCATCCCTTTTAAACACCTCAACATTTCCGTCGGAAACTCCATTATATACAGCGATATAGGCGTACATGCAGCCTACCTGCTGCCCTTTCTTTTTTATAAATCCGTTGACCACACCCTTAACGGAACCAACAATTATGCGGGGCAGAATGCACAGATGTTTCTTGACATCAGCTCCCGCAACATCAAACATCTGCATCTGTTTTTTACGATGTTCGTAGATGAATTTTCCATGACGCGGATCAAAAATAGCGATGTGCATAATTTCCTGGGCTACAAGGGAGGCTTCCGCCTGAGTAACTGGCCTGTACAAGATCTCAGTTTGATCAGCGAGTTCACCTATACCTTGCCCATGGTGTATCAGCACCGTATTTCTACCACCACCTTTGAGTCGAATATTTATAACCTGGGGCATTATATGCGCGACAACTCCACGGACCTGTTCTTTGCCCTGATATACAAGCCTATCCGTGGCCTGCGTGTCGACCTGAGCTATAATTATGCGATGCATGGGAACCACTATGATTACGGGACGTACGAACCTGTTGACGGGGCACCCATACTACAGGACAAAACCTGGCAGAAGAGTATGATCGGCCTGAAGGCAAAATATGAGTTCTTTAACAATGCCTATGCTTTTGCCGGAATATATTTTGGAGATATCCAGGGCTTTGATGTAGACGACCTTACAGCAGAAGAATACCTCACCCTCTTTACACCTGAAATGTATTGGGGAAGCACGAGTACTGTTAATGTGGGGTTTAATATAGGTTTCTAGCGGGTACCGGGTTCCAGGTCCCGGATACCGGGTGGTAGGATGATCATGCCTGAAATAATTTCCGTATTTTTACCGGCCTAAAAACAAGTATTTAGCAATTTAATAATATAACAATATGAAAACTAAGCTTTTAACAATTCTAATAGCCATCTTTTTATTCGCAGGATTACAAGCTCATGCTTGTACAAACTTCTTAATTACTAAAGGCGCTTCGGATGATGGCTCTGTGATGATCAGTTATGCTGCCGACTCTCATGTGCTCTATGGAGAGCTTTACCACTGGCCGGCGGCAACATGGCCTGAAGGCTCCATGCTTGACATTTATGAATGGGATACCGGTAAATACCTGGGTCAGATCAAACAGGCAAATGAAACTTATAATGTCGTTGGTAATATGAACGAGTATCAGGTTGCCATTGGCGAAACAACTTATGGTGGACGCAGTGAGCTTGGTAAGCAGCCAGGCGCCATCATGGACTATGGAAGCCTTATTTATGTGGCACTACAGCGTTCAAAAAATGCACGTGAGGCCATCCTCACCATCGGAAGACTCATGGAAGAATACGGATATTACAGTTCCGGGGAGTCGTTCTCCATTGCTGATCCCAATGAAGTATGGATCATGGAGCTTATTGGTAAGGGCGAAGGGCATAAAGGTGCCATATGGGTGGCACGACGCATTCCTGAAGGTTATATCAGCGCCCATGCTAACCAGGCCAGGATTACTACTTTTCCCCTGGCAGATGGTAAGACCTCTATTAGCTTTGATGACAGAGATAAGATCTTTGATACAGATATTGAATGTATTTATGCACCGGACGTGATCTCTTTTGCAAGGGATAAAGGATATTTTGACGGTAAAGACAAAGACTTCAGTTTTTCCGATGTATATGCTCCTGTTGGCTTTGGCGGAGCACGTTTTTGTGAAGTAAGGGTATGGGCCATGTTCAATGATGTTCACAGCGACATGGGGCAATATATTGACTATGTTAAAGGCCATGTTGAACACGAAAATAATTTTGCGAATGGCAGTAAAAATCCAAATGGATTTGCTTCCAACCGCATGCCTTTATGGATCAAGCCTGAGCGTAAGATCACAGCACACGATATGATGAATTTCATGCGTAACCATCTGGAAGATACAGAACTGGATATGCGGAAAGATGTTGGTGCAGGACCATTCGCTAAACCTTACCGCTGGCGTCCGCTCACCTGGAAAGTTGACGATGTTACCTATTGCAATGAACGCGCAACAGCAACCCAGCAAACCGGCTTTTCTTTTGTTACTCAAAGTCGTAACTGGCTCCCTGAAAAAACTGGTGGAATTATCTGGTGGGGCGTTGATGATGCTGCCTCATCCGTATATATGCCCATGTATTCATGCATGACCCGGACTCCGGAAAAAGTTGCCAAAGGTTATGGTTCTATGATGGAATTTGTTGATGATGCAGGCTTCTGGGTGTTCAATCAGATCTCAAACCTGGCGTATACCAGATACAGCTTAATCCACCCTGAAATTGAAGTAAAACAACAGGAAGCAGAAAAAGAATTCATCACCATGACCCCGACTATTGATGAGGCCGCAGCGAAGTTGTACAAAACGAACCCCGATATGGCTATAACATTTCTTACCGACTATTCTGTTACTGTAGCAAACAAAACTGTGATGGAATGGAAAGATTTTTACGCATATCTTTTTACTCGTTTTATGGATGGCAATGTGAAAAAAGCCGTTGAAGTGCCTGAAGGATATCTTTACCACGTTCCTGAGTTGGAACAACCCGGTTATGGTGAAGATTTTTACAAAAAAGTTGTTGACGAAACCGGCGACCATTTTAAAGTAACCGGTGCTGCACATTAAGGTATCGGATATCGAAAATCGAAAATCGAAAATCGAAAATCAAATATTTAATATTACCAGGGCTCCTGTCGGGGCCCTTTTTTTTTGGTAGTTTTCACAATATAAATCATGTATATCACGGCTAAACGAAGGTGATGGATTTCACACTGATTTAAATTTATTTGCTAAAAATTCAAAATAATACTACATTTATAGAAGAAAGCAGGGAATAATGCGTTACTAATACAAAACCAAACAACAAAACCAATTAAAATACTGAATTATGAATGAACAGACACCTACTACCAGCGGAAAAAGAAAAACAAGCGCCGGAATGATTGCTATTCTGATAATATTACTGCTCGGAATAGGAGGATTGCTCTATTGGGCTTTCACAATGAAATCAGATATTGAAGCGCTTCATGCCGAAAGGGAAGCACTACGTGTAGAACTACAAAGTGAGTTGGACTCGATGATGTATGAGCATGATATGATAAAAACCGATTATGGTAATTTATCAGATTCACTAACTGTTAAAGACAGTATTATTCAGGCCGATGCCGAAGAAATTCGTAAACTGCTCAATACACAATGGGAATATTACAAAATAAAGAAAAAGCTTGCTCTCTTGCAGGAAGTCAGCCAGGGCTATGTCAGGCAAATGGATTCTCTTTATACTGTAAATGCGGCATTGACAGAGGAAAATGCTGAGATCAGGGAAGACCTGCAAATAGCATGGGACGAAAATGAAGTGATCACCAAAGACCGTGACTCACTCAGCGGAAAAGTGATGGAGGCCTCAATATTACAAACTTACAATCTTGATGCTAAAGGCATTCGGGTACGAAGTTCAGGAAAAGAAAGGATAACAGATAAAGTCGGCAGGGTGGATAAGATCAGGGTTTGTTTTACCATTGGAGAGAATAAAATCGTTGTACCCGGAACCAAAGAGATCTATGTAAGGATCGCACAACCCGATGGCCTCATTCTTACGCCGGATCGTTCAGATGAATATTCTTTCATGTATAAGGGAGAAATGATCCAGTATTCTATCAAAAAAATGATCGACTATCAAAATACAAGTATGGATCTTTGTCTGTATTGGGCTAAAAGCTCCCCCGAAAAAGAAATACAGGAAGGGACGTATCATGTAGAGATCTTTTTTCAGGAAGAGGTGATCGGTCATACACAGTTTATCCTGCGCTAGGCTTAATTTTTTCTACCCAGATCAGCCATAAGCTGAAAATCACAATATAAAACACGGGACGGAAAATAAAATCATGACTGAAGTCCCAGTATTGGGGCCAGTTGTTCATGACTACTGCCAGGCCGATGACTCTGAATAGATTGGTCAGATGCATGATAAATATGCCGATGGGGATAAACCATATCTTCTTTTTCCATGGGCCTGTAAAAAGCATCATCAACAGAGCAAACTGCAACATCTGCTTCAGGCCTGAGCAGCTGTCATTAATATACATGACACACTGGTTGGGAAAGTACATGTGCATGCTTTCGTCGTCCCTTAAAATATCCATCAGTCCTGTAATTACCCACATCGATTCACGGTAAACCTCTATGGCCATCAAATTCATAATATGATACATGAACTCATTGATGGGGGCATAATTGAACTGTTTCGCCCAAAAACGCCATAAAAAGTGAATGGCCAGGGTGATCAGGATAAATATAGTCACATCCTTTAAAACATATAGCCGGTTTTTTGCGATAATATCTTTTAAAGGATGGAGTTTTCTGGCCATATAGGGTATTAGGGTTATATTTTTCTATTGGTGAAGTGGGGAGTATTTATTTTCTTCCAAAATCGGCCGGTATTTCTCCCCAGGCTGCTGTTTCCCACTTTATGATCTTGTTCGGGTATTTATTTGTCTTTAACCATTTCTCTGCCCGCTCTACCAGCTTAAACATTTTTTCATTTACAGGCATACGCTCCAGCTTTGAATTGATCTTCTTATCCCGCACCCACTTCATTGCTGTTCTTGAATCGGAATATATCGGCCAATCGATGTTTCTTTCCACCAGAAAAGCCAGGCCATGTACGAGAGCCAGAAATTCACCGATATTTACTGTGGCATGTGGGAAAACCCCCTGCTTGAATAGCTCTGCCCCCGACTGTGTATCCACCCCCCGGTACTCCATTTTCCCGGGATTACCACTACATGCAGCATCCACACAGATTGAATCCTGAATGGGTGTGCCAAACGCCTTTTTGGCCTCTTCCGTGAGCTTCCCGAAATCCTTCCCGATATAATTTCCCGGATCATCATGGAATGCTTTATGTGCCAGACCTTCATCATAAAAAGACTTGTAAAGCGCACCATCAAAGTTACGGATCTGGCGTTCACATTCTTTCCAGGTTTTATATACACCGGGCTCTTTTCCCTCCCAAACTACATAATACTTCTGCTTGGCCATACTGCGTTGATTTCTTAACAAAGTTAACAAAAGAACCACAGCATATCATATCTTTGTCTGACCATTAATTTTGTGATGAAACATCCATTATCTAAATTTCTTTTGCTCCTGTTTCTGCTGGCAGGATGTTCTTCTGCCACGAAATTGAAGACAACATTTTCCTTTCCTGAAGAAACCTGGAACCGTTTTAACAATCCTGTTCTTAATTTTGATATCACCACGCCTGGTATATTTTATGATATGTTTCTCGAGTTGGAATTTGATGAAGCTCAGGCAAGGGATAAGTTTATGGTAACCGTCATCATGTATACGCCTTCAGGAGAAATGCGCAGCAGGGATATGGATCTGAATTTTTCGAAGAAAGAAAATATCACTGAGCCCGGAAAGATCAGGCTGGTCCTGCGCAGGGAATTTGCTTTTTCGGATAAAGGGGTTTGTCAGTTTGAGATCGAAAACCGTTCTTCAAAGGTGGTTACGCCCGGGATGAAGAGCATCAGCGTAGTATTCGAAAGATCTCAGTGATCTTTCAGGCGTTGTTTAACTGTTTCCTGGTCCCGTATCAATTGCATTTTCAGGGCCTCCAGGTTTTTGAATTTTACCTCATCACGTATCCTGTCAACAAAGCATATTGAAATTGTTTCGTCATAGATATCCTCATCGAAATCAAAAATATGTACTTCAATGGTCAGGTCGCTGTTATTAATGGTAGGCCGATAACCAATATTTCCCATGCCAAGCATCAACCTATCTTTCCATTGTATACGGCATGCATATACACCGATAGCAGTGATCAGCTTATATTCGTCATTCATTCCAATATTTGCCGTTGGGAAACCTATCTTGCGACCTATTTGGTTTCCTCTGACTACAATGCCTGTGATGGAATACTCATATCCAAGCAGGGCATTGGCAGTTTTGATCTTTCCTTCTTTCAGGGCGTTTCTGATCTTGGTAGAGCTGATGGCAATATTGTCAATGTCCTGAACGGGGATCTGTTCAACATTGAAGTTCAGCTCATCAGCCATGCCAAGGAGCTCATTAAATGATCCTTCACGGTTTTCCCCAAATTGATGGTCATAACCTACCACCAGCTGGCAAATTCCAATTTCTTTATAAAGAATATCTCTTATGAATGATCTGGCATCCGTTTTTGAAAATGCAGGTGTAAATTCAATCACAACCAGATGATCAATGCCATAGTCTTCAATAAGCTTATATTTACGCTCAAGGGTGTTGATAAACTTGAGATCTTTACTGTCAGAATGTAACACCAGTCGCGGATGTGGGTGAAATGTCACTACAACTGTTTCACCATCGCAGGAGGCTGCCAGCTTTTTCATACGCTTAAATATCCTGCTATGACCGATATGCACACCATCAAAAGTACCAACGGTAACTACCGGGTTTTTTGCACTATCAAATTCTTCCAGTCCGTGATATATTTTCACTTCTTAAATCAGTTTTTTCGTTACAAGATATTCTGCAATCTGCACAGCATTTGTGGCTGCTCCTTTTCGAAGATTGTCAGAAACAATCCACATGTTGAGTGCATTTTTGCAAGATTCATCTTTTCTGATCCTTCCCACAAAAACATCATCTTTCCCCTGCGCAAGCAATGGCATGGGATAAACATTATTCCGGATATCATCCTGAATGGTGATCCCTGGCGCCTGAGATAATATTTCTCTCACGTCATCCAATTCATAAGCCGTATTCAATTCTACATTTACTGCCTCAGAATGCCCGCCATATACAGGGACTCTTACTACGGTAGCGCTCACTCCGATAGTATTGTCATCAAAAATTTTCCGCGTTTCATCAAGCAGTTTTTGTTCCTCTGAGCTATATCCGTTTTCGAGAAAATATCCTCCGTGAGGAAAGAGGTTCAGGTCGATGGGATGAGGGTACGCCCTTTCGCCATCAATTCCTGCACGTTCATTTTCCAGTTGTTGCACTGCTGCTGCTCCGGAACCCGTTACCGACTGATAGGTGCTTACCAGCAGTCGCTTTATACCATATTTCTTATGAAGAGGATATAGGGCAAGCACCATCTGGATAGTTGAGCAGTTTGGATTTGCAATAAGGTGAGTGTATTTGTTAATTGCTGAGGAATTGATCTCGGGAACTACCAGGGGTATATCTTTTGTCATCCTCCATGCCGAAGAGTTGTCTATGACAAAAACATTGTTTGCCGCAAATTCAGGGGCCCATTCTCTTGAAATATCAGCACCAGCTGAAAATATTGCAATATTGGGATTGACCTTCAGGGCATCATGTATGCTTACCAATGGTACATCTTTACCATGAAAGCTGATTTTTCTGCCCATAGATTTCGAAGATGCTACCGGAATGAGTTCTATGCTATGAAAAAGCCTGCTTTCCTCAAGGACTTTAAGCATAATTCTGCCAACAAGGCCGGTAATACCAATAATTGCAATTTTCATAATCTATTTTTCTTTCCGCAAAAGGCGGACATTTGTCGAAAAAAGGTATTAATCAATAGAGACATACAAAAATACTAATTCAATGGACATATCTGCTCTATTAAAACGATGCCTTTATCTTATTGTTATAATCCCCTGCATGTGCCATGCACAGCTTGTTGAAGATTTCTCTGACGGGGAAATATATTCAAATCCGGAATGGACGGGCGATGTTGGCCTGTTCAGAGTCAATGATGATATGCAGCTTCAGCTGGATGATAATGCAGCAGGAAGTGCATGTTTGTTCACACCATTGAGCCTGATGGAGGAAATGGAGTGGCGTTGTTGGACCAGAGAGGCTTTCAGCCCTTCAGGAAACAACAATTCAAGGATATATCTTTTTGCCCGACAAACATGTGTTGATGATTTCCCGGATGGTATTTTTCTGCAGCTTGGTGAAGGTGGCTCAGCAGATGCAATCAGGCTGATGCAACAATTAGATGGTGATACCTCAACGCTAATCAGGGCAGAACCCGGAGCCATTGCCCAATCATTTGCCTGCAGCATAAAAACGATCTATAAAGACGGAAGTTGGTCACTGTTTGTTGATTATTCCGGGGGGGATGAATATATACCCGAAGGTAATGTTCAGGGAATATTGCCATCCGGGAACGGATATCTTGGTATTGTGTGTAAATACACTATTAGCAATAGCACGAAATTCTATTTTGATAACTTCTATGCAGGGGCTATTCAATATGATACCATTCCGCCACAAGCCCTGCAGGTATATGTAACCTCCGCTCTCAGTCTGGAAGTTGATTTTTCGGAAAATCTTGAAAAAGCCAGTGCTGAAAACTGTAGCCATTATCAGTTAAGCATGGGTCAGGGTAATCCTCATGAGGCACACCTGAAAGATGGGGAATTATCAGTGGTAGAATTATTCTACCCTGATACATTGCAATATGGTGTGATCTTACAACTGGGCTTAAACAACATTTATGATTTATCCGGAAATGTGATGATTCCGGAAATGCTGGAATTCAGCAGGTATAAACCCGATCGTTATGATATCCTTATCAATGAGATCATGATCGATCCCACACCTCCTCAATTGCTTCCTGAATATGAATATCTGGAGCTATTCAATACACAGCCGCTACCGATCGATCTCTCGGGATGGGTCCTTGGCATTGGAACGGCAGAAAAAAGCTTCTCACGACTTCAAATTGCCCCGTATGCATATCTGATCATTGGCAAGAAAGAAGCAGAAGATGAATTTTTACCTTATGGTAATTATTATGGTTTTGAAAGCTTTGCATTACTAAATACCGGACAGAGCCTGATGCTGACAAATGAAAATGGAGAGCTTATTCATGGTCTTAATTATGGTAACTGGTATGGTGACGATGAAAAAGCAGATGGCGGCTGGGCTATTGAACAAATAAACCCATACAATCCCTGCCTGATGTCAGATAACTGGAGAGCTTCTTCAGATATTCTTGGCGGGAGCCCTGGAAAGCAAAACAGTGTGTTTGATGAACTATTTATACCTCCGGAAATAATATCATCATGCGTAGAAGACTCTGTCAGGATCAAGGTGGAATTTAACCAGACAATGCATCATGGCATAAGCCTGCATACAGAATTATTTTCAATTGATCATGGTATTGGAGAACCTCTGGCAGTGTTACCTGACGATCCTTATTTCAGTTCTTTTATACTCTATCCCGACAAGCCTCTTTCCAGGGACAGGATCTATCAGATATCATGCAAAGGAAATGTGCTTAATTGTATAGGTGACTCGATTTATATCTCTGAAACTATGCAAATAGGATTACCAGAGCCTCCTGCATGGCAGGATCTGGTGATCAATGAAATTCTGTTTAATCCCTTTCAGGGTGGATGTGATTATGTGGAGATCTATAATCGTTCAGAAAAACCAGTCAGCATGACAGGTATTCAACTGGCATCGGTACGGCATGTGCCTCCTTCGCCTCCTGACACTACATTTACAGGTATAAATATCTCTTGCCGGCAACTTCTCCCCGGCGAATATGTATTGTTAGCAAAGGATTACAACAAAGTAGATGATCATTATTTTTGTGGGGATGAAAAATGTTTTATTGAGCCGGAAGGATTCCCATCATACAGCAATGAGCAAGGCTGTGTAATTCTCTATGATGCATTAAATAATATCCTGGATATTTTTTCTTATCATGAGGATATGCATTATCCTTTTCTTAATTCTTATGAGGGCGTATCACTGGAAAGAATACATTATAATCGTCCTGCTTCAGATATTACCAACTGGCACTCTGCTTCACAGGGATCAGGCTTTGGAACCCCGGGATATAAAAACTCTCAGTTTAGTGAACAAAGTGATGATAAGGATCAGATTTGGATCTCACCAAAAGTATTTACTCCGGGTTATGACGGACAACATGACCACATTGGTATTCATTATTCTTTCGATGTTCCCGGATACATGGCTACCATTATGATAGTTAATGCTTCGGGTCAACTGATCCGGCACCTGGTTAATAACGAAT
>JBDLIJ010000085.1:0-12568 GCA_039714935.1 Bacteroidota bacterium
TTTGCAAGTAATTGGCCCTTTTTAACATATTCACCTTCAGCAACTAATATTTCCTTCACCTGCCCGTTGATCTCGGGACTGATAAATGCTTTCTTATCTGCATCAACAGTACCACTCACCTGAAAATAGTGATTGAACGGGCGATGCTGCAATGAGGTGATCTTTACCGGCGTGAAAAACTGCTCTTCACCATCACCAAGCTCTTCAAGTTGTTGCTCAAGTTCTTTGATCTTAATATTGAGCTGACTGACTTCGTTCTTATATTCTTTGATCTGCTGTTTGATCGAGTCTTTTTCCTCGTTTGACCCACATGATACCATCATTGCTACGAGAAGGAAAATAGCCGCGGATTGCAAAATTATATTTTTCATCTGATTTTTATTTTTGAGCGAAGTCATTACTTTTATATTGAAACTAATTATATGATCAGTGATCGCTGTGCAGAAGTTTTTCCAGAGCCAGTTTTTTCACCAGTACCTCCTGCATGGCAAATATATAATCGGAAGTATTGCTCATAAACTGATTATTAGCCTGAAGCAGGTCCAGGCTCCCTGCTATCCCTTCCCTGTACTTTTCACTTGTGATGCGAAGGATCTTCTCTGCTGTATTCATGGCAAGGGATTTATTCCTCATCACCAGATAGGCGTTATTGAATTCCGACTGCGCAGTTTGCACCTGTATGTTCAGACCTGTACGTAATTGCTCATCGGCAATATCAAGTTTTTCAAGATTGATCTTAGCCTGTTGTACACGCGCGTGGCGGATCCCGCTGCTCCAGATAGGAATATTCATTTCCAGTCCCCAGAATGAGGAACCATACCATTTTTCATCCGGATTGAGAAAATTCCATTCGGTCCGCTGGGCCTGCGTCTGATAATTAATGAATGCTGAAAGGTTTGGAAGATATTCTGATTTCTCCAGTTTAAGCTGTAAAATGGCGATCTCCCGTTGAGTGTTAAGGAGCCGGTAGTCGATATTGTTTTCATAATCGAATGTGTCTTCAAGCAGGGCAACATAGTTTACCTCTGCCATAAGGTCTGCCAGTTCATCGGTAACTTCGATGGCATCCTCTATCTTCATCCCACACAGAAACTTCAGGTAAGCATAAGCAATCTCTACCTGTGTTTCGGTAAGAATAATATTTGCTTCCAGGTCGGAAACTATCAGCTGAAGCTGATCAACATCTGTTTCTTCAGCAAATCCGGCCTCAAAAGTAATCCGGGTTTCATAAAGCATATCCTGCATATACCGGAGTGTGCTGTCGAGAATTTTTTTTGTGTCTTCGGCTACCAGCACCCGGTAATATGAAGCCGATACAGCCTCATACATATCAAGTTTTGTTTTAATGAATTGCTGTTCGCTTTTCTCAAGAAGTCGTTTTGAGGCCTGAACACCTACGAGATATCTTCCGTCGAAGATCAATTGCGAGGCGCTGGCGTTAGCAGAAGCATTGTATTTTGTTCCGAATTGCATTTCCTGCCCGGGAGAATCAGGACCAAAAGTGCCGGGAGGGATGATCATGGTTGGCATTGCCAGGTAATCGGTATAATTAATATTGGCATTGATCTGAGGGAATCCTATCGCCATATATTCCTTTACCTGCTTCTCAGCAGTTTCAATGTCTTTGTATGATGACAGGAGATCGTAATTATTTTCAAGTGCAAAATCAATTGCTTCATCAAGTGAAAAACGGTATTCTGCCTGGGCTTCTACCTGGTATGGCAGAAGGAAACTCAGGCAAACCAACATCAGGAATGCGTAGAAATATTTCATTATCACAAGGGTTATTTTATTCCTTACGGATAAGCTTAATGACGCTTGAACGGGTGTTTTATTTTAAGTCTTCTTTTTTTAATTCTTTTTTGAAGATCTTTTTCTTCTTTTCCCAGTATTTAAGGCCTTTTTCATTGGCGATGCTCCGGATATGGCTTTCAAACATGGCTTCGAAAAGTGTTTCAAAGTTAAATTCTTCCGGTGGGAAAAAATCGGGGTTATGCAGGTCAATAAGTCGGCTGAGATATAGCCTGGCAATCAGCTCTATGCTGAGGTCATCACGATAGATGCCCTGCGAAATTCCTTTATGAAGGTTGATCTTTATCTTTCCAAATATAAAATCCATTCTGGATTTAAAATGGCGCTTATAAACATCAGGGTATTTTGTTTTCAGATCGTAAGTAATTCCGGGGCTCATGTCCATGAACTTTGTTGCAATCTCCTTACTTACCGTTAGAAGGATGTCGATGGCGTTTACACCGTCAAAGTTGTGTACATTGAAGATCACCTTGAAACTTTCTCTTTCAAATTGCAACACATGCCTGATCAGATCCTTCTCATCTTCCACATATTTGTAAATAAGTTCGGAAGGGATATTGGTTTTTTTGGATAGCTCCTCAATCGTCATGTCGCCCATCCCGTCAGGGAATGGGTAAGATCTTATCTTCGCTATGATACCCTTGAATTCTTTGTTCATGCTATTTGTTTTATTTCATATGCAATAATATGAAAATTCTTTTCTCATTAGCTGATTTCAATATAAATCATGTGAGACTACCGTAAATTATAGCTAATGACAATAATTATACAGCAGGCTTGCAAAATTATTTCACAAAGATCATTTTCTTTTTCATAAGACTGTTCCCGCTTTCAAGCGCGAAATAATACATCCCCGGTGAGAGCGCATAATCGTGCGGCTCAAAAACGCGTGTGTGCTTGCCGGCATTGATATGATCATGATCATGGATGACAGCTACTGTCCGTCCGAAAATATCATATACCCTTAGGTCGACCTCTGCCGGCCTTCGTAGTTTAAAGGAGATAACGGTACTTTCTTTAAAGGGGTTGGGATGATTTTGTTCAAGACTCAACAATGACGGGATTTCTTCATCAATACCCACACTGTTTGGGTCGATGATGGCTGTCCAGATGCTCAGGTCGCTGCCTTCCAGGCGTGCCCATATGGGCCTGATCACATCATCGTAAGCAGAAACATTAGTATAATCGCCGAAAAAAGTAGAAGAGTAGGGGAGGTAGGGAGATTCGCTTACTTTGAAGTTGATGAAAGTGTCGCCCCCGTCTCTGGATACGGCCATGTATACATCTGTGTTATTGTCGTCGTAATTTCTGCGGTCGTAAAAAACAAAATACAGATAGCCGGTTACCTGGTCAACATCCATCCAGGTAAAAAACTGATGTTTGCCCGGAGGGTCATCATTTACCCTGATGGCTTCGCCCCAGGTATCACCACCATCGGTCGACTTACACATCCATACATCAGTATCATCAGTTCCGTTACGCTGGTCGGTCCAGTTTACATATATAGTCCCGTGATGCTCCCCTCCGCTGAGGTCGCATTTTGTAACCGGGAGGCCGTTACAGCGGCTGATCCCCGGGATATCGTAAGCCCATCCTGCAGGGAAAGGGCCAATATAAATGTCATCATCCAGCCAGGTATCACCCTGGTCGGTGGAGCGGTCAAATACCAGTCCTTCAGGCCCTGCCCAGGCCACATATATCTCACCATTGGGGCCAACAGCAGGCACAGCCCCTTCTACGGTATTATCATCATCAATACAATCACCTGAAACCTGATTGATCTGCAAAGCATCACTCCAGGTCTCACCACCATCAAGTGAGCGGGAAAATTGAATGTTGCTGAAATCATCCGGGCTGGAACTTCCATAACTGTCAAACTGTGTCCAGGTAACATAAATGTTGTTGTTGGTTACATCCACAACAGCCCATTCCTTATCCTGTTCTTTGCCACCGTTCAGCCCCATGTAGGTTCCGTCGTTCCATGCTTCACCTATTGCATCTTTTTTCTGGCAAACAATACGGTCGATCCAGCTACCCTGGTTTGGGTTGGATAAATGGAAAAAATAATATGCTCCGGCAGTGTCCACAATAAGTGCCGGATCACCCCATACGCCATAGGATGATGTCATCAAATCTTTGGTCCAGGTATAGCCTCCGTCGGTAGAGAAATATACATTATCGATGTTAGCCCCGCCAACCATATGGTCTGTATTCTTTGGGTTTACAATGATCGATGGCTCTTCGGGCTGAGCCCAGCTCCCATCTTCATCTATCAGCACATTCTGATGCTGGGCTGTCACAGCAATAGGAAGCAGGCTGAGTATAATAATAATCGTTAGAAAGCGTATCATATCAGTAGGGTTGATTTTATACTGTAAAGGTACACATTTTTTAGCCATCAGACCTCACAGGTTGCCAACCTGTGAGGTCTGCCGCTTAAAAAAATCTCGTACATTTACTTTTTCTTATAATAACGATTCTGAATGAAGAAAATAGCTTTGCACTGGCAAATACTTATTGCCCTCATCCTGTCAATATTTTATGGTCTTTATGCCAATGAACAGGCGATTGGGTATGTGTCGTGGATGGGAGATGTATTCCTCAGGGCACTGAAGATGCTGATCATTCCACTGATCCTGAGTTCACTTATCTCAGGCATTGCCAATATTGGCAGTGGCACCAGTTTGGGCCGCCTGGGCCTGAAAACCATCAGTTATTACATCACAACAAGTCTGCTTGCTATTATTACGGGCCAGATACTGGTAAACATCATCCGCCCGGGTGTGGGTGCCGATCTGAATTTCAGCGGTAAGGTTGAAGGTCTGGTGGAAAGCCAGCGTACACTGGGTGAAACCCTCATAGCGATGATACCGGAAAACATTTTCCAGGCATTCAACAATAATGAAATGCTATCTATCATCTTTTTTGCGGTATTGTTTGGCTTTTTTGTAACCCGCACCGGGGAGGCGAACAAAGAGGTGCTCAAGAAAGCATTCAATGCCATCTTCGAGGTGATGATGAAGATCACCATGTTTGTGATCCGTTTTACGCCACTGGGGATATTTGGCATTGTGGCAAAAGTCGTTTCCGAGCAGGACGACCTTATGGCTTTGGTTTCGCGCATGAGCCTGTATATGGGCACAGTGATCCTGGCTTTGGCAATACACTTTTTCATTACCCTGCCATTGATAATAAAGTTTGTTGGAAAGATAAAACCCTTCAGGCATATGAAAAATATGTCGACGCCTTTGCTTACGGCCTTCTCAACTTCTTCTTCCGGGGCTACTTTGCCGCTGACCATTACGGCTGTGGAGAAAAATTCGGGTGTGTCGAATAAGATATCAAGCTTCACGCTTCCTCTGGGGGCCACGATCAATATGGACGGCACGGCACTTTACGAATGTGTGGCAGCCGTGTTTATAGCCCAGGCATATGGTGTTGAGCTGACGTTGATTGAACAGGGCATCATTGTGGTTACAGCCTTGCTGGCATCTATAGGCGCTGCCGCCATCCCCATGGCAGGGCTGGTGATGATCACCGTAATCCTGACAGCAGTAGGCCTGCCACTGGAAGGTGTAGGCCTTATCCTGGCTGTCGACCGTATCCTCGACATGTTCCGCACCTGCACCAATGTATGGAGCGATAGTTGTGGCGCAGCGGTGATCGCAAAATCGGAAGGGGAAACACTTCGGGTTTAGTTGAATTGGTTGAATTAGTTGAATTAGTTGAATTGGTTGAGTTGGTTGAATTGGTTGAGTTGGTTGAATTGGTTGAATTGGTTGAGTTGGTTGAGTTGGGATTGGGTTGAAATTGTCATGTGCCGAATTTTTCATTCAAGGTTTTATTTTATTAATTCTGAATCCCCTAACTACTTTGTCTGACGTGTTAAATAAACTATCGTTAAGCTCAAGATTAAATTTGATATTATAAAAAGTATTGTCGGTAAAATATACATTCTCCGGGTTATCAATAAAATAAACTTCCATCCTTATTCTTTGCGGATAATAATTCAATTTGTCAATGAACAAAATCATAGTTTCTACTCTATTGGTATCAATTGCAAATTCATAAAATCCAGGCATTAATGCTTTTTTCTCCAGAATAGTTTTTAAACAATAGCAGGCATTCCCGCGTATTATTGTGTCTTCTCCTAAGCTAAATGAGTAATATTCCTTGTTTTCTATTGCATAATTAAGCATATATTGAATTACATAGGGGGTTGTCTTTCCCCAAAATGGTTTCTTTGTTAAATCAGGATATTTTAACAAATCATAAACCCGGGCTGAGCTATCTCTATTAAGCTTTCTTATTAGCTTACTGCCATCATAAATATCTTCAAGAAAGATGTATGATCTGTCATAGTAATAAATATGGGCTTTTGCTCCAATTATTGAATCCGGTTTTAGTCTTTCAAAATAAAAAGATCTTTCTTTTTGTGCTACATTTTCTGCATTCCCAGTATTCCCTATAAATTGGGTCTGCTGGTAATGAATTGTATTAATAGTATCAATGGAGCTTATCGTTTTTTGCATAACTTCAATTGGAACTATTTCTTTATTACAGGATGTAATAAACACTAATAGTAAGTAAATGTAGATCAGTCTATGTCTCATATTTTTTGTTTTTCAATTGAGCACCCACCCAGCTTAAAGGTAGGATAATTTTGACATTTGTTATTTCGAATTTAAACAAACGACAGCTGGTATACAATGCAGGCTGCCTGATTCAACCAATTCAACCAATTCAACCAATTCAACCAACTCAACCAATTCAACCAATTCAACTAATTCAACCAATTCAACTAATTCCTATCTTTGCCATAGCAGTATGACTATTCAGGAGATAAAAGAAAAACTTAAGGACAAAGTTATTGGCATAGCCGGTTGTGGTGGTTTGGGATCAAATTGCGCTGTAGCCCTGGCACGTACAGGCATTGGCAAAATAGTGCTGGTTGATTTCGACCGCGTGGATGAGTCAAACCTGAACAGGCAGTATTTTTTTAAGGGTCAACTGGGCGAGTTTAAGGTGATAGCACTAAAACAAAATATTCAAAATATTGATGCCGGTGTCGACATCGAAACCCATGTGATCAAGCTCGATCCCAATTCAGTGAAAGAATTGTTTGCAGATTGCAATATGATCGTAGAGGCTTTCGATACTGATAGCGCGAAGCAGATGATCATTGAAACTGTCCTGTCTGATATGCCGGATAAGCAGATCATTTCCGGACAGGGACTGGCGGGCTACGGAAATAATGAGGGCATCAGAACCAAACAGATCGGTCAGTTGTTTATTATTGGTGATGGCTCCACTGAAGTGTCTGGGGAGCAACCACCTCTTGGCCCCCGGGTTGCCGTAGTGGCAAACATGCAGGCGAATCTTGTACTGGAGCTATTGCTAGATGGAAAATAATATGGAGATCACATTAAATAACCGCAAGGAAACCATAGGCAAGGATCAACTTACATTGTCAGAACTAATTGAGTTTAAGAAATTTACATTTAAGCTATTGGTTACAAAAGTCAATGGAAAGCTGGTGAAAAAGGAAGACCGTAAAAATATTCTGATCCGGGATGGTGATGAGGTGCATATCCTGCATATGATCTCCGGAGGATAGGAAGTTAACAGTGCCTGGTGCCTACTGCCTACTGCCTACTGCCTACTACCAATTTAAAGTGTATAGCGAGATGTAATCCATAACCCATAATTTATAATTATTTCATACCTATCTTTGCCCCATGGATTACCGGCAAACCCTGGAATATATGTACAGCCAGCTACCGATGTTTCAACGCATCGGGCCGGCAGCTTACAAGGCTGATCTGTCAAACACGCTGGCACTTTGTAAGTTGCTGGGTAATCCGGAGGATAACTTTCGCTCAGTACACATTGCAGGAACCAACGGCAAAGGATCTGTTGCACACATGATCGCCTCTGTATTGCAGGAAGCCGGATATAAAACCGGACTGTATACCTCCCCCCATCTGAAAGATTTCAGGGAAAGGATCAGGATCAACGGAAAGATGATTCCTGAAGACTACGTGGTAAAATTTATAGCTGCCCATAAAGCAGGATTTGCCGATATCGGATTGTCATTTTTTGAAATGACCGTGGGGATGGCATTTGATTATTTCCGAACAGAAAAAGTTGACATCGCTGTGATAGAAGCAGGCATGGGGGGCAGGCTGGATTCAACAAATGTGCTGAATCCGCTTCTGTCGGTGATCACAAATATAGGATATGACCACACTCAATTTCTGGGCGAAACACTTAAAAAGATTGCCGGAGAGAAAGCAGCGATCATTAAAGAAAGCATTCCTGCCATTATCGGTGAAACACAGGAAGAAACCAAAGACGTGTTTATCAGGCGTGCCTCTGAAGTGGATACTAGCCTCCTTTTTGCCGATCAGCAGCCTGATCCCGGCCTTCGCTCAGAACTTTCAGGTGAATGGCAGGCCAGAAATGCCAGGACAGCTCATGTGGCCATCCGGTCGATCATTAAGGATGGGTTCAGGATTACGGATGAGCACATCCGGGCGGGGATGGATCATGTTATCGACAATACTGGTTTTTCAGGGCGATGGCAAACCCTCCAAAATAATCCCCTGGCCATTTGCGACGTCGGGCATAACCATGATGGCATGAAAGAGGTGCTGCACATGATCAGCAAAACGCCCTATCAGAAGCTTCATTTTGTTCTTGGCCTGGTAGCGGATAAAAATGTGGACCCGGTGCTGGAACTGCTGCCGGAATCAGCAACATATTATTTCTGCAAAGCAAACATCCCCCGTGCAATGGATGCCTGCGAACTTCAAAACAAAGCTATCGTACATGGACTAAAAGGTGCGCATTATGAAAGTGTGATGAAAGCTTATGCCGGAGCCCTGTCGCAGGCCGACAAAGAAGATCTTGTGTTCGTTGGAGGAAGCACCTTTGTGGTGGGGGAGGTGCTTTAGGTGTTGGTTATGGATTATGAATGATTGGTGTCCGGTATAAGACTAAACTAAAATAAATAAGCTTAGGGGTTCTCTCAGTCATTCGCCTGAGGCGAATTCCTTCGAGAAGACAATCCTTACTGATAAAATGGGTAATACGTGGCGCGCAGCGCGCGCCACGTATTACCACCCCCAAAAGCAAGCGATCATGTCATTTCGATCGTAGCGAAGCGAAGGGAGGAACCCCCTTGCTTAGCAATTTATATTCACTCTTATAAATACAACTTAATAATTTGTGTGGAGTTTACTGGACGGTAATGACATTCGTGTGTGAAATGTTTTTATCTCACAATTTTGTATGTGATTGTGCCTTGTTGATGTGTTACATCTGAAGCATTTGGATCTGGTTCGAATTTAGATCGTAAAGCTGCATCTACAACTAACTTGTGAAGTCTCGCATCGCTAATAGTTGTTCCTCTTGCACCAGCGATAGCAGATTTTACATTTCCATTTTTATCAACCCTTATTGTTACGACAATTACACCTAATTCTTGAGATGGATAGTCCGGTTTTATTAAGTTTCTCGCTCCTCTACCTCCCAAATCAAATTTGATACCTTCATCCCCCTTTCCTGTTCCATCATAGTTTCCGGAGTCTATTGTTCCGTCAGGCTTGCCCTGATCGCCTGCCTGGCCGGTTATACCCTGGTTGCTGCCATCCCCTTCCGTCTCGCTTTTACCTTTATAAAGGGCCCTTTCATTAACCTTTGGTGGTTCGGGTTGTGGCTCCGGCTCTTCTACTGCTTCCTGTACTACTTCTTCAATGGGTGTCTCCTCCGGTTTGACTACTTCTTCCTCCTGTTTTTCTTCTTCTTTTTCTTCTGTTTTCTCTTCCTCTATTGCCGGGGCCTCTTCCACATCCTGGGTAATGATATCTTCTTCAGGCTCGGGTTCAGGGTCTGATTGTGGTGGCGGAAGGCTGGGAGGAGGCTGCTGTACCGGAGGAGGTGATTGCTCCTGTACCTGCCCCATGCCCTGGTCGCTGCTTCCCAGGTTCACTTCTACCCCTTCTTCCCCGGGCAGGGGCAAGGGTGTCGACAATGCGAAATATAATAAAGCCAGCAATGCCAGCAGATGAAACCCAATGGTTCCTGCTATGCCTTTATACCGGTTATTTTTTTCGCTCATATTATCGCTTTGGCTGGGTCGCAAGGATCACCTTATGCCTGGTATTATATTTTTTGTTGATATTGTTCACTGCATCGATCACACTGACTACATATTGTACGGGCACACTTTTGTCGGAACGCAATACAACAGATGCATCGATCTGGCCTGCGATACTTTTGTCGATGCGGCCCTGTAGTTGCAGTTCACTCACCCTGCTTTCGCCAACAAAGTACTGATACTTGTCATTGATATAGACTGTAACAGATTGCTTGGCCATGGTTTTGCTGTTACTGCCTGGCAGCAGCAGCTTAATGGCATTAGGAGCAACCAGGGTTGAAGTCAGCATAAAGAATATCAATAGCAGAAATACCAGGTCCGACATGGAAGCCATGCTGAATTCCGCCCTTCTCTTATTTCTTGTTTGTATAGCCATGTACTTCGTTTTTAGCTTGCAGGTTCGTTGAGCAGGTCCATAAATTCTGTTGACCTCGCCTCAAGCAGGTAAACAAGTTTTTCAACTTTTGCTACAAGGATATTATAACAAACGTATGCCAGGATCCCGACTATCAAACCTCCAACAGTGGTGATCATGGCCTGGTATATCCCGGTCGACAGCAATGCAATGTCAATATTGTTTCCTGCCATCGACATATCGTAGAAAGCAATGATCATACCAATTACGGTACCTAAAAATCCCAGCATGGGTGCTGCACCGGCAATGGTTGCCAGTCCGGCTACATTTTTCTCCAGGCGTGAAACTTCAAGCTTGCCTACATTTTCAATAGCAGCATTGATATCATTTAAGGGCCTGCCGATACGTTTCAAGCCTTTCTCAGTCATCCTGGCGATAGGACTGTTATTGCTCTTACACAAAGCCATTGCGGAATCTACTTTTCCTCCTTTTATGAAATCACGGATGTTATTCATGAAATGTTTGTCTTCACGCGACGCTTTGTTGATCGTGAAAAACCTTTCTATGAATATGTATACTGCAATAATGGATAATAAGCCCAGAATGGCCATGATCCACCCGCCCTTCAACACGAGTTCGTAAATCGATTGTGAGATTTCAGTTTGTTCCAATGCGGCACTCTCAGCCGCATTCTGTACCTGTAATAGAATGCTTATGATCATCGTATAAAATTTTGCATTAAATGTAGATAGATAACAATATCGGGAATAATTACAAAAGCCTCTTTTGTTAACACTTTGCTGTTAATAGTAACTGTAAAATGCTGATTTTATTTTATGATTCGGAATTTGAATTCCGATTGCTTCATTATTAGATAAATAAAAAGATGTCAATTGCTTATTTATACAAATTTCTAAATAAGAAGTATTTATGTTGATTGCATAAATTATTTATATTTTTGCGCCATAAATTTTAAATCTTCTGATTATGTTTCTATTAATGGTTATCATCTTTGTTCTGGGGTATACTGCCATTGCGCTTGAACACCCTATTAAAGTGGATAAAGCTGCATCTGCATTGCTTACAGGGACGATCCTCTGGGGCTTATATGCATTAAATTCAAGCGGTATCCTGGGATTGGATCTAAGCCCTTCATGGATGGCTGTAAAAGACATCAGCCATGATGTGATGGAATTTATCTATCCCGCTATTGATAAGGCCCGCTTCGACAGGCTCTGGGAAGGCCCTGCAGAACTATCTCATTCTGTTTCTCACTTTGTTGTTCATGATCTTGAACATCACCTGGTAGAGATTGCTTCAATTCTTTTCTTCCTGCTTGGTGCTATGACAATTGTTGAAACAGTTGATCAACATCAGGGATTTAAACCCATCACTGACCGTATTAAAACGACCAGTAAAGTAAAACTTTTATGGATATTAAGTTTTCTGACCTTCTTCATGTCAGCAACTCTTGATAACCTAACTACCACTATTGTTCTGGTTGCGCTGCTGCGTAAGCTGATCGAAGATAAGAAAACCAGGTGGTTCTTTGCCAGTATGGTTGTATTGGCTGCAAATGCAGGTGGTGCATGGTCACCTATTGGTGATGTTACAACCATTATGCTTTGGATTGGCGGACAGGTGACAACCGTTAATATTATTACCCATGTCTTTGTCCCAAGCCTCGTCACAATGATCGTTCCTTTGGTCATTGTAACTTTTACTGTTAAAGGTAATGTGAAGAGGCCTCAATTGGAGAATGGAGAAACTTCAGAGTTTACAACTGCTTTTGAACGGAACCTGCTACTGATCATGGGTGTCTCAGCATTGCTGTTTGTCCCTGTTTTCAAGACCGTAACACATCTTCCCCCATATATGGGAATGTTATTTGGACTTGGGGTGATCTGGGCGACTACAGAGGTTATGCACAGGAACAAATCATTAGAAGACAGAAGGAAACTTACTGTTATCGGAATTCTGAAAAAAGTTGACGTCCCTACTATATTCTTCTTCCTTGGTATCCTTACTGCGGTTTCAGCACTGCAATCAATGGGTCACCTTGGTGTTTTAGCGCAATATCTGGATGAGAACCTTCATAATATCTATGCCATTAACCTCATAATTGGTATTCTGTCGGCCATCGTCGATAATGTACCACTGGTTGCCGGTGCTATGGGTATGTATCCGGTAGCGGAATTGGGTACTGCAGGTTATCTGGCTGACTTCGTTGTTGATGGTCA
>JBDLIJ010000086.1:0-12532 GCA_039714935.1 Bacteroidota bacterium
AAGGCTGTAATAACGATTACCTGAACAACAAAAGCCAGCACAGGCAAGCTTCCCAGGTTAAACCATAAGGCAACAATATAACTTGAAAGAATGACGATTGCTACATTAATGAAGTTATTTGCAATTAATATTGTTGCAAGCAATCGTTTTGGTTTTTCAAGAAGTCTGACTATAAGCAGTCCCTTAGCGGACTTTTCTTCTTTCAGTTTGCTTAAATGTTGAGGCGTGAGTGAGAAGAATCCAATTTCAGATCCGGAGATCATGGCTGAGAAAAATAATAATACCGCCATCACCAGTAATGCAACCAGGATTGAAATTGAAAATGGGTGGGTGAATGCATCCAGCAAAATGAAGGAGGCATTTAATAAATTTTCAGCAGAATCAGGTACTTCCAATGCTCTGTTTTTTATCAGCAGTTGCTTTTGTATCTGCTATTCAATTACAAAGTTAATTAAAAAACTATACCGCTACTTCATCAGCAGCGGTATTAGTTATAGTACAATAATAATAATTCCATTTTTTACAAGCCCGTATATATCGGGATTATAATGCGTTCTTTAACCCCGGTGTGAGCAAGAAAGATTAAAATGGCAGGTCATCTTTCTCGTTGCTCACTTCTGCTTCTGCATCCGGAGTTGTTTCCTGTGCCGGAGGAGGGGCACTTGCTTCGCCATCATCCATATCCCTTCTACCCCCAAGCATGGTAAGGTTATCACCCATGATCTCAGTGATATATCGTTTGTTTCCGTCTTTGTCGTCCCACGACCTGTTTTTAATTTTACCTTCAATATATACCTGATTCCCTTTTTTCAGAAACCTTTCAGCAATGTCAGCAAGCCCGCGCCATAACACAATATTATGCCATTCGGTGGTTGTTACTTTTTGCCCTTCTCTGTTTTTATAAGATTCAGATGTTGCAAGGGTAAAGTTTGCAACTTTCGCTCCACTTTCAAGTGTTCTGATTTCCGGGTCTTTACCCAGGTTTCCAACAAGGATTACTTTATTTATTCCAGCCATTTTTATTAGTTTTAATTTAGTTTACAAATTTAGTGATTTTAGTGATGCCATCAATTTGTGCCAGGCAATAATGTGACGTCTATACTTATTAATACCTTTTTCGTGAAAATGTCACACTTTTTTTTAAAGAAAATATTTCTGAGCTATGAATTTTCAAGTATTCAGGGGTCAGAATAATATCGATATCTGATTGATACTCTTTGATGAAGCGTTCGATAAGGCGGGGTACCGGATAAGAAACAAGGCTATTATGGTTTAAGATCTCCCATGAGGGTTCGGGGGTATAATCCGGGGCAGCTCCCGGCCTGACAAAATGAAAGCTCGCATAAATTGTCCTGTGCGTGAGTTGATGCTTATATACTTTGCTGCTTTTGATAATCTTTTCATTTTCACCGAACCACTTCCGATATAAAGTATTTTCCATCAGCCCCGACTGATCAATTTGCACACCGGTTTCTATGAGAGGAAATTCATAGAGGTTTTTCCAGATGCCTTTTTCTGTTCGCTTTTTAAATACGACTCCTTTTTCAACGCCATCAACACGGATTACCAGGTAGGAAAAATATTTAACCTCAGGCTTCTTTTTAATTGGTTTGGCAGGCAGTTCGGCCACCTTGTTATGTATATGTGCAAAGCATTCAGCATTAAACATGCATTTTTCACAAGCAGGATTGGCAGGAGTGCAACACAGTGCGCCAAATTCCATTACTGCCTGGTTGAAGTCGCCGGGCCTATTTTTGTCGATAAGCTCCGACATTTTCTCCTTTACCTCTTTATATAAGTCCGTAGCGCTGCTATTCAATCCAAAGATCCTGGATATTACCCGCTTCACATTACCATCCACCACGGGTACTACCTGGCCAAAGGCAATGGATGCAATGGCAGCAGCTGTATAATCACCAACACCTTTAAGTTTTATGAGTAAGTCATATTCAGCAGGAAACTCACCATTAAAGTCATTCATCAGCTGATTGGCAGCATTCAGCATATTCCTGGCCCTGGAATAATATCCAAGCCCCTGCCAGAGTTTCAGGATATCTTTCTCAGGTGCCGAGGCAAAATCTTTAAGCTCAGGGTATTTTTTCGCGAAGCGATGATAATACTCCATTCCCTGATCAACCCGGGTCTGTTGAAGAATGATCTCTGACAACCATATCAGATATGGGTCGTCGGCATTCCTCCATGGCAGGTTTCGACGCTCCTTATCATACCACTTCAATATTTGCTCAGTATAGTTCATCTTTTGAGGGAACAAATTTATTTAGAGTACATTACAAATAAAAAATTATTTTCAGAAATCACATAGTTAGTAAAATAAATTATATATTTGCAGCCCACATAAGAAATTAACGTTTAACTATATAAAAAATATATCATGACAAAAGCAGAAATCGTAGCAGACATTGCAAACAAAACAGGAATAGAAAAAGTTGCTGTTCAGGCATCAGTTGAAGCTTTTATGGAAGCTGTAAAAGGATCTCTCTCAAATGGGGAAAATGTATATCTCAGAGGATTTGGCAGCTTCACTGTTAAAAAAAGAGCTCAGAAAACCGGAAGAAATATTTCAAAGAACACTACCATTATCATTCCTGAACATTTTATTCCTTCATTCAAGCCTGCGAAGACTTTTGTCAATGACGTGAAAAACAATGTAAAGTAATCGTCTTAAAAAAGAGAAATTATGCCAAGCGGGAAAAAGAAGAAAAGACATAAGATGTCGACACACAAGCGTAAAAAACGCTTGAGAAAAAACAGACATAAGAAGAAATAATACGATGATTGCATGGTGTTGAAAGTCAATGCCATGCAATTACTTTTTTATTTGAGACCCTACCGCTTTTCCATGCCGCCTTTCTTGTTTTTTATCATTGATATGTTTTTTATCAGTGATTTTGTATTTAAAACCATACTACCGTGGAAAAGGAATTAATTATTAATTCGTTTAAGAATGAGGTGGATATTGCTTTGCTGGAGGATAAATTCCTTGTTGAACTTCACAAAGAAAAAGTCGATAACGCCTATGCTGTCGGGGATGTATACCTCGGCAGGGCGAGGAAGATTATGCCTGGCCTGAATGCTGCATTTATAGATGTAGGTTATGAAAAAGATGGATTTTTACATTACCTTGACCTGGGTCCCCAGGTCAAATCTTTGAACAAATATGTTCGCCAGTGCCTGACACCGAAAGGCCCGCTGCCGGATATAAGCAACTTCAAGCTTGAAAAAGACATAGAAAAAACGGGGAAGATATCCCATGTTTTGAGATCGAATCAGCAGGTTGCCGTACAGATCGTCAAAGAACCCATCTCCACAAAAGGACCGAGAATATCTTCAGAGATCTCATTTGCAGGCCGCTACCTTGTGCTTGTACCATTCTCGAATCGCATTTCGATCTCACAAAAGATCAAAAGTGTTGATGAGCGTAACCGTTTAAAACGACTGATCCAGAGTATCAAGCCCAACAATATGGGTGTGATCATCAGAACTGTCGCTGAGAATAAACTTGTTGCTGACCTTGATGCTGACCTCAAAGGCCTGATCAAGAAATGGACCATCCTCACACGAAAGTTGCGGACATTAAAACCACCCAACAGGGTTGTCAGTGAGCTTGACCGTACTTCAGCGCTGCTTAGAGATGTTTTGAACGAATCGTTTCATAAAGTGCATGTGAACGATCAGGACATGTATGATGAGGTCAGGAATTTTATTGGCAAGATTGCACCTCAGAAGGTTGACATCGTTAAACTTCATAAGGCGAAGACTCCCATCTTTGAGCATTTTGGCGTTGACAAACAAATTAAGAGTTCATTCGGAAAAACTGTTACTATTAAAAGTGGTGTTTATCTGGTCATTGAACATACAGAAGCCCTTCATGTCATTGATGTGAATAGCGGGCATCGTGTCAACAAGCAAAACTCACAGGAAACAAACGCCTTGGAGGTCAACCTCGAAGCTGCCTCTGAAATTGCACGTCAGTTGAGGCTGCGTGATATGGGCGGGATCATTGTTGTAGATTTCATTGATTTGTCAGAAGCCAAGCACCGCCGTGAGCTCTTCCAGAGATTAAAAGATGAGATGGCGAAAGACAGGGCCAAGCACACCATCCTGCCACCCAGCAAATTCGGACTTATACAGATCACCAGGCAGCGTGTAAGGCCGGAGATGACCATTGAAAACTTAGAACAATGCCCTGCATGTGCAGGAACCGGTAAAATAAAACCCAGTATCATCATCACTGATGAAATTGAAAATAACATCAGATACCTTGTACAGGAACAGAACGAAAAACAACTAAGCATAGAAGTGCATCCCTTTCTTCATGCTTTCCTGACAAAAGGTGTTTTGTCTTCAGTCCGCTCTAAGTGGCAACGAAAATTCGGGAAGAAGATCTCAGTTAATAAGAATAGTAATTTTCATCTTCTGGAATATCACTTTTACGATAAGAATGGTGAAGAATTAAAGATTTAATTTAGTCTCATGGAAACTGTTGTAAGCGGCATTCGTCCAACCGGAAACCTGCACCTGGGAAATTATTTTGGTGCAATGAAGAACTTTGTGAAAATGCAGGAAAACAATAACTGTTTTTTCTTTATTGCCGATTATCATTCACTTACTACACATCCCACCCCGGGAGACCTGCATGGAAATGTTAAAAATGTACTTGTTGAATACCTCGCAGCAGGAATTGACCCTGAAAAGGCTACTATATACATACAAAGTGATGTGCCGGAGGTAGCAGAGTTATATTTATTATTGAATATGAACGCCTATCTGGGGGAGTTGGAGAGGGTAACATCCTTCAAAGAAAAAGTACGCAAGCAGCCGGAGAATGTAAATGCCGGATTGTTAACATATCCAACCCTGATGGCTGCTGATGTGATCATCCATAAGGCAGCCAAAGTGCCGGTAGGCAAAGACCAGGAGCAGAATCTGGAGATGATGCGCACATTTGCCCGCCGCTTTAACAGAATGTATGGAACGGATTACTTCCCCATTCCAAATGCATATAATTTTGGGGAAGCATTGGTTAAGATCCCCGGACTTGACGGTGCAGGCAAAATGGGTAAATCTGAAAGTGAAGGCAATGCGATCTTCCTGGCCGATGAACCGGAGGTGATACGGAAAAAGGTGATGCGTGCAGTTACTGACAGCGGGCCCACAGAGATGAAACAGGAGAAGCCTGAAGCCATTCAAAATCTTTTCACACTCATGGAGGTTGTTTCCAAGCCTGAAACAGTATCATTTTTCGATGAAGAATATAATAACTGCCGTGTAAGATATGGAGATCTTAAGAAGCAGCTCGCCGAAGACATGATTGCCTTTACAACACCCTTCCGCGAAAAGATTCAGAGCCTGTCGGAGGATACTGAATATTTACGCAAGGTAACAGGCAGGGGAGCAGAGCTTGCAAGAGAAAGTGCAGCAAAAACCATCAGGGAGGTCAGAGAAATTATCGGTTTTAAACCATTTTAATGGCGAAAGCTATCGAAATAAAACAGTTGAAAGAAACGGCCATTCTGATCGGAATTGTTAGCAGCCGGATAAAGCGCAGAAGTGTAGATGAACATATTAATGAGCTCGCATTCCTGGTTGATACCGCCGGCGGCATTCCCGTAAAAACTTTTTTACAATCCCTTGACCATCCCAATCCGCAGACCTTTGTAGGTTCCGGAAAGCTGGAGGAGATCAGGCAATACGTTCAGGAAAACGACATAGATATTGCCGTCTTCGATGATGAGCTCAGTCCTTCCCAGCTCAGGAATATTGAGAAAGTATTAGAGTGTAAGATCCTTGACAGGAACAATCTCATTCTGGATATCTTCGCCGGAAGAGCACGCACGGCACATGCTAAAACTCAGGTTGAGCTGGCACAATATGAATATCTGCTTCCGCGGCTGACCCGCATGTGGACCCACTTATCGAAACAAAAAGGGGGCATCGGAATGAAAGGGCCTGGAGAGACCGAGATCGAGACTGACCGCCGTATTATCAGAGACAGGATCTCGCTATTAAAAAAGAAACTCATCCAGATTGACAAGCAAAAGGCAACACAACGTAAAAATCGTGGAAGCATGGTCAGGGTGGCCCTCGTGGGTTACACCAATGTTGGTAAATCTACCCTGATGAACCTCCTGAGCAAGTCAGAGGTTTTTGCGGAAAACAAGTTGTTTGCCACCCTGGACACAACGGTAAGAAAAATGGTTCTGGAAAACCTGCCGTTTCTACTGTCTGACACGGTAGGCTTCATCAGAAAGCTGCCACACAGCCTGATCGAATCTTTTAAATCAACCCTTGATGAGGTGCGGGAGGCTGATATTCTGGTTCATCTTGTCGACATCTCACATCCTGATTTTGAGGACCAGATTAAAACAGTAAATAATACACTCATTGAGATCGAAGCATCTGATAAACCGACCTTGATGATATTCAATAAAATTGATGCTTATTCTTTTATAGAAAAACCGGAGGATGACCTTACGCCATTCGAAAAGGAAAATTATTCACTTGAAGATCTGAAGCAGTCGTGGATGGCTGATGCTGACTACCCCTGTGTATTTATTTCGGCAAAACAAAAAACAAATCTGAGTGAATTAAGGAATCTCCTTTATGAAGAAGTGAAGAAGATTCATATCAGGCGATATCCATATAATAGCTTTTTATATGAAAGGCCTGAAGATATGGAGAATCCTGAATCTTCTTAGTCTCGAAGCTACATATTTCTTCTGTACTGCCCGCCTACCTCAAAGAGGGCCTGTGATATCTGTCCGATGGAACAATATTTAGCTGCCTCCATAATCCCTTCAAAGATATTCTCATTGTTGACCGCCCGTTTTCTCAAGTCTTCAAGATGAGCACTTGATTCTTTTTCCCAGGTCTTATGCAGATCCCTTATCGTACTGATCTGTTGTTCCTTTTCCTTAGGTGTTGCCCTGATCACCTCTCCTGGTATGACGGTCGGGCTTCCCTTAGTTGACAGGAAGGTGTTCACACCCATGATGGGCAATTGCCCTGTATGTTTCAGTGTTTCATAATACAGGGACTCCTCCTGTATTTTACTACGCTGGTACATGGTTTCCATCGCTCCGAGCACACCACCCCTCTCCGTCAGCCTGTCAAATTCCATAAGCACTGCTTCCTCAACAAGGTCGGTCAGTTCTTCAATGATAAAAGACCCCTGAAGCGGGTTCTGGTTCTTTGCCAGTCCGAGCTCATGGTTAATGATAAGCTGGATGGCCATGGCCCTTCTCACGGATTCTTCTGTCGGAGTTGTGATGGCCTCATCGTAAGCATTGGTATGCAGAGAGTTACAGTTGTCATATATTGCATAAAGTGCCTGCAGGGTTGTTCTGATATCATTAAAGTCTATCTCCTGGGCATGTAAGGATCGTCCGGAAGTCTGGATATGATATTTTAGTTTCTGTGAACGGTCATTAGCGCCATATTTTAACTTCATGGCTTTAGACCATATCAACCTTGCCACCCTTCCAAGGACGGAGTACTCAGGGTCGATACCATTTGAAAAGAAGAAAGAAAGATTGGGCGCAAAAGCGTTGATATCCATCCCCCGCGACACATAATACTCTACATAGGTAAATCCATTGGCAAGCGTAAGCGCTAACTGGGTTACGGGGTTGGCGCCGGCTTCAGCAATATGATAACCTGATATAGATACTGAATAAAAATTCCTTACATGGTTTTCATTGAAATATTCCTGCACATCGCCCATCATCTTGAGGGCAAAATCAGTAGAAAAAATGCATGTATTCTGGGCCTGGTCTTCCTTAAGGATATCGGCCTGCACCGTCCCTCTTACGGAGCAAATGGTATCGGTTTTGATCTTCAGGTAAACATCTTCCGGCAGGATCATGTCGCCTGTAACGCCCAGCAACATCAGGCCAAGGCCGTTATGCCCTTCAGGGATGTCAGCATTATATGCAGGTCGTTTGGTGCCACGCTCTTTATAAATGGCATCGATCTTTGCATTTATCTCATCCTCCATGCCATGCTCACGTATGTATTTTTCGCATTGCTGGTCGATGGCTGCATTCATAAAATATCCTACGAGGCTTGGAGCCGGCCCGTTGATCGTCATCGACACAGAGGTTTTGGGATCAACCAGGTCGAAACCGGAGTACAATCTCTTTGCATCATCAAGGCATGATATTGACACTCCTGAATTACCGATCTTACCATAAATGTCGGGTCTCAGTTCAGGATCCTGGCCATACAGGGTTACGGAATCAAAAGCAGTGGAGAGCCTGATTGCCGGCATCCCGAACGAAAGATAATGGAAGCGCTTATTGGTACGCTCCGGGCCACCCTCACCGGCAAACTGCCTGGTGGGGTCTTCACCTTCGCGCTTGAAGGGGAATACACCTGCAGCATAAGGAAACTCGCCCGGGACATTCTCCCGGAGATTCCATTTGAGTATATCTCCCCATGCCTGGTATCCCGGCAGGGTAATTTTAGGAATGCTGATATGTGACAGAGACTCTGTGTGGGTTTCCATCCTGATCTCCTTACCCCTGACCTTAAATACAAATTCCTTTTCTTTATAAGCTTTACGCTTTTCATCCCAGTTTCGGATAATCTCCATATTGTGTGGATCAAGGTCAAGCTCTTCTTCTTTATAAACCTTATACAGCTCATCCGTTTTCACATCCTTACTTTTCAGCAAGGCAGTGGTTTCATGTATGGCATACATACGCTGGGCCACGGTAGCCTGATCTTCCGTCCACTGATTATAATTACGAATTGTTTCTGATATCTCTGACAGATACCTGGTTCTGTTAGGGGGGATGATGTAGATCTTTTCTGACATCTCATCACTGGCTTCCATGGATGTTTTGAACGTACCTCCCGCAATTTCATCAATCCTTTCCATGATCGAGCGGTAAAGCTGGTTGACACCGGGATCGTTAAACTGAGAGGCGATTGTACCATAAACCGGCATATCATCAGCATCAGATTCAAAAAGTTGATGGTTGCGCATATATTGCTTTTTTACATCCCTCAAAGCATCCAATGCTCCCCTTTTATCAAATTTGTTTAAGGCAATGATATCTGCAAAATCCAGCATGTCGATCTTCTCCAGTTGTGTGGCTGCACCGTATTCCGGGGTCATCACATACATGGCAAGGTTGCTGTGGTCGATGATCTCGGTATCCGACTGGCCAATACCGGAGGTCTCCAGAATGATCAGGTCAAAACCAGCCGCCTGTAATATGATCTCTGCATCTTTCACATATTTCGACATGGCAAGATTGGACTGCCTGGTTGCAAGGGAACGCATATATACCCGCGGGTCATTGATAGAATTCATCCTGATACGGTCTCCAAGGAGGGCACCGCCGGTTTTTCTTTTCGAGGGGTCAACAGAAATAATCCCAATCGTTTTTTCAGGATAATCATCCAGGTATCTTCTCACGATCTCATCTACCAGTGAAGACTTTCCTGATCCACCGGTACCGGTAATTCCAAGGACCGGAGACTTTTTTGATTTCTTTGCAAGCTTATCGATAAAAGGGCTGACCTCATCAGGGTAGTTTTCTGCAGCTGATATCAGTTGAGCAATGGCGTAAGAATTTTTATTTTCTATATCCTTAATGCTCACATTAATGCCTTTTCCTGTGGCAACATCCGATTGTGCCACCACATCATTGATCATTCCCTGCAGCCCAAGATGACGACCATCATCAGGGCTGTATATTCTTGTGATCCCGTAATCATGCAATTCATCCATCTCCTCGGGAAGGATAACGCCTCCACCACCACCAAAGATCTTGATATGTTCGCATCCGTTTTCTTTCAGAAGGTCGCGCATATACTTGAAATACTCAATATGACCACCCTGGTAAGAGGTAATGGCTACAGATTGTACATCCTCCTGTATGGCACAGTCAACAATCTCTTTTACCGAGCGATCATGCCCCAGGTGAATGACCTCAACACCGGTACCCTGAATAATCCGGCGCATGATATTTATGGCTGCATCATGACCATCAAAAAGAGAGGCTGCAGTGACAATTCTAATGTGGTTTTTTGGCTTATAGGGTTCCGGCTTTTCGTTCATTTCTTTCTGCAATTTAGAATACAGGCAAATATAGGATTTATTCAGGAATTGAGGGGGATTATATATGACCTCACAGCTTGTACAAGTTGTGAAGTCATATTCTTTCTTCATTTATTTAAACATATTCTAAAAGATATTATTCATAATATTGTTAAAAGAAAAACAGTACTTATATTCAACTTAATAACAGAAGCTTATGACAAAGGCACTTGTTTTTGCAATCTGTATCCTGATCACCCTTGGAGTATTTTCATACACTGCTTTCCGTGTATTCAGGCTTTTCAAGCTTACAAAGCCTTTTCCTGTAAAGGACTGGGGGAAACGTTTTATTGTAATGATGAAAGTAGCCTTTGGACAGACCAAGATTTTCAGGCGTCCGGTACTGGGTTTCATGCACGCTCTTGTCTGGTGGGGATTTATCGTGATCCTTATCGGAAGTATTGAGATGATCATCGACGGCCTGGCGGGAACTGAACGGGTATTATCTTCCCTGGGTATTGTTTACGATATTATTTTCGGGCTGGGAGATGTCTTTGCCTTCGTCATCCTGATCCTGATCATTGCATTTCTCTTCCGCAGGATTTTCATGCATATTAAGCGTTTTTCGGGTGTTGAGATGAAGCATATATCCCATATGGATGCTAATTTCGCCCTGACGTTGATAGGCCTGCTCATGCTAAGTTTATTGGGCATGAACACCTTTTATGTTGTGCATTCCAATGCCTTGGGACATGGTGTTGAAGGAGTATACCCTGTGAGTGAATACATGGCGGGATTCTTTGGGTCCTTGTCCGGATCACAGGTCCATCTCTGGCATGAGATCAACTGGTGGGCACACATACTTCTTATTTTTCTGTTTGCCAATATCCTCCCATATTCAAAGCATTTTCATGTGTTCATGTCGGTGCCTAATGTGTTTTTGAGCCGCCTTGAGCCCCTGGGATATATTTCGAATATGCCTGAGATCACTGATGAGGTAAAGTTGATGATGGACCCCAATGCAGCCTTCGCTGATCCCCCGGCCGGAGAAGAAGATGAAGTCTTAAGGTTCGGGGTGCTGGATGTAGAAGATGTAACATGGAAAAACTATCTTGATTCGCTGGCCTGTACGGAGTGTGGCCGATGTACGGCTGTTTGCCCTGCCAATATCACCGGAAAGCTGCTATCACCCAGGAAAGTACTTATGGACGTTAGGGCCAGGATGAAAGACAAAGGGCCTGGCTTAGTTAAAGATAAATCCTATGGAGATGAAAAATCGCTGATCCGAAGTTATATTTCTGAAGAGGAACTCTGGGCTTGTACCACCTGCAATGCCTGTGCACAGGAATGCCCGATCAATATCAATCATCCATCCCTGATCATTGACATGAGAAGGTATCTCGTGATGGAAGAATCAGCCGGGCCGGGAGAGCTTAATGCCACATTCTCGAATATTGAAAACAATGGAGCCCCCTGGCAGTTCTCCCCTGAAGACCGGATGCTCTGGGCCGATGGACTTGAAGTGCCATTGATGGCAGAAAAACAAGCTGCCGGAGAAAAGCCGGAATACCTGCTCTGGATAGGATCGGCAGGTGCTTTCGACGACAGATATAAGAAGGTATCCAAGGAATTCGTCAAAGTGTTAAATCATCTGAAAGTTGGCTATGCTGTATTAGGGACAGAAGAAACTGACAGTGGTGATATCGCCAGGCGTGCGGGGAATGAAATGCTGTTTCAGATGCAGGCACTCATGATCATCGAGACCATGAATATGTATGGAGTGAAAAAGATCCTCACTGCCTGCCCGCATGATTATAATACATTCAAAAACGAATACCCTGACCTGGGCGGTAATTTTGAGGTGATCCATCACAGCCAGTTCCTTGCAGAACTGATCAGCAAGGGTGAGATTAAACTCAATGAAAATGGTTTTGCGGGGAAAAAGATCACCTTTCATGATCCCTGTTACCTTGGTCGTGCCAATGGTGAGTATGAAGCACCCCGTGAAGTGATCAAGGCACTTGAATGTAATATGGTAGAGATGAAACGAAATAAAAGTTTTGCATTATGTTGCGGAGCAGGTGGAGGTCAGATGTTCAAGGAGGCAGAAAAAGGTGATAAGGAAATTTTTCTGGAAAGAATAGAGGATGTTATCGAATGCAAAGCTGATATTGTAGCCACAGCATGCCCCTTCTGCATGGTAATGATGACCGATGGCATCAAGTACAAGAACCGTGAAGAGGACATGAAGAATTATGATATTGTTGAGCTGGTGAGTATGGGCCTGGGGATAGGGTGAGGGTGACCTCACAGGTCCGGGACCTGTGAGGTCGTGCATCAATCAACAATTGGTTAACTATTAGGCTTACAATTTTAATAATATGACAATTACGTTTGAACCAATTGGAATGATATATACTCCTTTTAAAACAAAGGAAGGGATGCCGATTCAATCTAAGGGTG
>JBDLIJ010000087.1:0-12477 GCA_039714935.1 Bacteroidota bacterium
GGGAGGTGTTTCAGTGAGCCACGATAATCGTGTAATTGCCTACGGTGTTGATACGCTTAGCAGGAGAAAGTATACTGTACATTTCAAAAATCTTGAAACAGGAGAGATGTATGAGGACCAGATCCTGAATACTACCGGATCGGTGGCCTGGGCTGCTGACACAAAAACTGTTTTCTATACAAGGAAAGATGAAGTGACATTACGTCCTGATAAGATATATAAGCATGTGATTGGTACGAAACCCGAAGATGACCCGGTGGTGTATCACGAAAAGGATGAAACATTCCGTTCCGGGGTATTTCTTTCCAAGTCCATGGAATATATCATAATTGGTTCCTTTAGTACCTTATCCACAGAATATCGATTTCTGAAGGCATCAGCGCCAGAGGATGAATTTGCAATATTCCTGCCAAGGCAAGATAAGCTGGAGTATTTTATCAGCCATTATAAAGACCGGTTTTACATCCGGACAAATTATGATGCAAAGAATTTCAGGCTGATGGAAACAATGACAGGGCAGACGGGCATAGACAACTGGAAGGAAGTGATCCCCCACAGGGAGGATGTACTCTTAGAAGACTATGAAGTATTCAATGATTTTCTTGCCTTGCAGGAAAGAACAAATGGGCTTACCGAACTTCGGGTCATGAGCCATAAGGGTGATAAAGATTTTTATATCGAATTTGAAGAGCAGACATATATGGCATATCTATCCACCAATATGGATTTTGATACTGATGTGCTCCGCTATGGGTATACTTCCCTCACCATCCCAAACTCTGTTTATGATTATAATATGACCACCGGCGAAACCAAACTGATGAAGAGGCAGGAAGTTGTAGGTGGTTATGATCCGGATGAATATTTTGCTGAAAGGCTGTTTGCAGAAACTGAGGATGGCGTACAGGTACCTATCTCACTGGTTTATAAGAAAGGTGTGGAGCGGAATGCTGACAACCCCTTGCTTCTGTACGGATACGGATCTTACGGACATAGCCTGGATCCATATTTTAGCTCGGTAAGGCTGAGCTTGCTTGACAGGGGCTTTGTGTATGCGATTGCCCACGTCAGGGGAGGAGAGGAAATGGGCCGCTGGTGGTATGAGGATGGAAAGCTGTTAAAGAAGAAAAATACTTTTACCGATTTTATCAGTTGTGCCGAGTTTCTTATTCAGGAAAAATTTACCAGCGAAGAAAAACTATTCGCAATGGGGGGCAGTGCAGGTGGCCTGCTGGTAGGTGCAGTCGTGAATATGCGCCCTGAACTGTTTAAAGGTGTTATTGCTGCCGTTCCCTTTGTTGATGTAGTGACTACTATGCTTGATGAAAGCATCCCGCTTACAACCGGTGAGTATGATGAATGGGGGAACCCCAACGAGAAAGCGTATTATGATTATATGTTGTCTTATTCTCCTTATGACAATATAAAGGAAGCAGAATATCCTGCTTTATTGGTTACAACAGGACTGCATGACTCGCAGGTTCAATACTGGGAGCCTGCCAAATGGGTGGCTAAATTGCGCGAATACAGAACCAATGATGAGTCACTGCTCCTGTGGGTAAACATGGATTATGGCCATGGTGGAGCCTCGGGGAGGTTTCAACGCTATAAAGAGGTTGCACTGGAATATGCGTTTTTGATTGACCAGGCTGAAGTAAAGTACTAGGATGACAGGTCAGTTTCAAGCTTAAACCCTGCACCATGTACATTTGTGATGGACAGGCTGGGGTCTTCTCTGAGATACTTTCTGAGTTTTGCAATAAACACATCCATGCTCCTGCCCAAAAAGTAATCATCATCTCCCCAAACCTCATTTAAGATTTGTTCCCGTGCAACAAGCTGATTCTTATGCTCACAAAAGAATTTTAATAGTGCGGTTTCTTTCCTTGTCAATGACCGGCTCTTTTGTGCTCTCTTCAGATCCATATTTGCGGGCTTGAATGAATAGGAGCCGAGCGTATAGATTTTGTTTATGTCATCATCATGCTTTGGCATTCTATTCTCGCATCTGCGCATGATCGCCTGTATTCTCAAGCTAAGCTCATCAGTATTGAAGGGCTTGCTTATATAATCATCACACCCTGCCTGAAACCCCCTTATCCTGTCTTCTTTAAGTGATTTAGCGGTCAAAAATATGATAGGAATACTGTCGCTTATTTTGCGAATATCCTCGGCCAGGGTGAAACCATCCTTTTCAGGCATCATCACGTCCAGAATGCAAAGATCAAAACTGTTTTCCCGAAATGCTTTCAAACCTTCTTTGCCATTTCTTGCCAGCATAACTGCATAGTTAAGCATTTCAAGAAAATCCTTTAGCACCATGCTCAGGTTCGGATCATCTTCGACGAGTAGAATATTTGCTGATTTCATGTGTTTACGATTTATGTTTTGTTGGCAATGTAATATTTATGGTAGTTCCATCCCCGGGGGCACTTGTTATCCCGACCTCTCCGCCATATGCTTCGATCATGGTTTTTACATAATATAATCCAAGACCAAAGCCTTTCACGTCATGGATGTTTCCGGTAGGAACACGATAGAGCTTATTAAATACTTGCTTTTGATGTTCATTGCTGATACCCACACCGTTGTCACTGATGTAGATCATTATCTTGTTTTGTTTGTTCAGTGTGTTGATCTTGATTTTGGGTGTTTCATGTGTATATTTAAGTGCATTATCAAGTAAATTGGCAATGATGTTTGACAGATGGGTTTTATCTGCCATAACAAAATATTCAACCGCCTTCAGATCAGTTGTGATGGTGCCACCTTGTTGAGTGGCAAATATTGAATGATTTCCAACCATGCCGCTGATGATCTCGTGTACATTAATCTCTTTAAGCCCCGGACTGGATTCATCTTTTTCAATGATTGACAATTGTAAGATCTGTTCAACCTGCTTTTCTAATCTGTTATTCTCATCAGAAATAACTTTTGCATAGCGTTTTGTCTTATGGGGAAATTTATTTACATCAGAATTTAGTAACATTTCGCTTGAAAGCGAGATGGTGGCAATGGGTGTCTTAAACTCATGCGTAATATTATTTATAAAGTCTGTTTGTATCTGAGAAAGTTTTTTTTGTCTGAACATCAACCTGATGATCATGTAAAAGCTTATGCTTAAGAAAATGAGGAAAAGTACAGATGTAACTACGAGAAAGTACATCCTGTACATGATAACGTCCAGCTGTTGATGGAGGATAAGCGTATTGTGTACCCAGACTATCTGTGTAGAAATGATTCCGGTGAGTGCAAATACGGCCACAGCGGAAAAGATCAGTACCTTGTTTTTGTCCATCGTAGTATATAAACACTTGTAGTCTTGCTTCTGTTCATTAACAGAACGTTAACAATAATTAACAACTCGTTAACAATTTCAGCACTTTCTGTTTTGTAATTTAGCGAGTGAAAATAGTGTTAACCTAATAATCTTGTAATTAATTATGAAAAAACTGATGCTGGGATTTGCCCTTGTCTCTTTCATTGCATTTGGAACGATGGGTATACAGAAGCTGGTAACTTTTGACGATAATATAGAAATCGTTCAATCAGATCCGGATAAAGATCCTGAAAAAAATAAGAAACCCGATGGCAAGAAAGCAGCCAAGGGTGTAAAAGATGCTAAAAACACAAAGGATGGCAAAAGCAGCTGCAAGGATGCATCGGCAAAGTGCCATACCAAGTCAAAATGTTGCCCCTCACAGTCCACGAAATGTGCAGATAAAGGAAAAGGTGGAGATAATAAATAGATTTTTCATTAATTAATTTGGTTTTGGCCCTCTGTGAGAGATTGCAGGGGGTTTTTTAATTGTCAATTGTCAATTGTCAATGTTGGTTCCATGTTCATCATTCAATGTTCTCTTCATTCTCTGTCTTTACTATCCACAATAATGGTCACAGGGCCGGAATTAACAAGCTCAATATCCATCATGGCACCAAATTCGCCGGTGGCAATTTCTTTGCCGGTTGTGGCAGATAGTGTATTGACAAATGCTTCGTACATGGGTATGGCGAAGTCAGGTTTGGAGGCGCGGATATAAGAGGGTCTGTTACCTTTTTTTGTGCTGGCGTGCAGGGTAAACTGGCTCACCACCATGAGCTCACCGCCAGCATCCTGTACCGAGAGATTCATGATGCCCTCCTGGTCGGGAAAGATCCTGAGATTGGAGATCTTGGCGCATAGCCATTCAATATCCTTTTGCTTATCTGCATCTTCAATACCCAGCAGTATGAGCAGCCCCCCACCTATAGTGCTTTTAAGTTTACCTTCGATGCTGACCGAGGCTCTGCTAACTCTTTGTATGACGACTCTCATGATTTATTTTGTTATACAAATTTAGTAAATTCTTAGCTTTGTAGATTAATCAATAATATGCCTGCTATGACCCGCCTCAGTGTAAATATTAACAAGATCGCCACCCTGCGCAATGCCCGTGGAGGTAATATTCCGGATGTAATTAAAGCAGCTCTGGACTGCGAAAGGTTTGGCGCTCAGGGAATCACCGTTCATCCAAGACCTGATGAACGCCATATACGATACAGTGATGTATATGAACTAAAAAAAGTAGTGACAACAGAATTTAACATTGAGGGCTATCCGAATAAGAAGTTTATCGACCTCGTCACAGAGGTGAAGCCGGCCCAGGTAACCCTGGTGCCTGACCCCCCGGAGGTGCTTACATCCAATGCCGGATGGGATACCATTAAAAACGATGCTTTCCTGAAGGAGGTGATTGCTGAATTTAAGAGCCATGGTATACGTACGTCATTATTTATTGAAACCGATGCTGCCATGATAGAGCATGCGGCAAAAACAGGCACAGACAGAGTGGAGTTGTATACAGAGGCCTATGCTACTGACTACCCGAAGGGGAAGGCAGCGGCGATAAAGCCATTTTTTGATGCAGCAGAAGTGGCAGTCAAAGCAGGACTCGGATTGAATGCTGGCCATGATCTTAGCCTTGAAAACCTGAAGTATTTCAGTGAGAACATCCCCGGATTGCTAGAGGTCTCTATCGGTCACGCACTGATCAGCGATGCGCTCTATTTTGGGCTTGAAAATACGATTCAGATGTACCTGGCGAGGTGTTAGGTTTTGGGTGTTGGGTGTTGGGTGTTGGGTTTTGGGTTTTAAGCAAGTTTAGGGGATTTCTCAGTCGCCCCGATAGCTATCGGGGCTCCTTCGAAAAGACACATACCCTATTTATATTTAGAGGGAGTGCGGGCGCGCATCGCGCGCCCGCACTCCCTCCCCCAAAATACTTGAAGTGGTGTCATCTCGACCGGAATGAAGTGGAGGGAGAAAACTCCTCGGCCTGCGATATGCAAGATCCTTGATAAAAATAGCACTTATAGACATTCATTATCAGTCTGATACACAAACTCGTTCAGGAATTTATACTCTGGATTTTGATTTCGATCAGTTTCTTCTTTTTCCGTTTTCCCCACTTTTTAATTTCCCTTTCCTTTGATATGGCTATGTAAATAGCCTCAAACTTCTCGTAATGAGGCAGATATTTGCACTTATACCTGGTGCTGAATCCTAGTACTAAACTTTTTTCATGTTTAAACAGCCTTCTCTTCAAACTATTTGTTGCACCAACATAATAAACGGTTTTATACAAATTAGTAATGATATTGCTGCTTCAGCTGCTACTTTAGAACACTCTTTGATTTTTGCAGGAAACTAATAATTCTAATTACTATTTTTGCACCCATGAACCTCCACTTCAGAAAATACGGCCAGGGAAAGCCACTGATCATACTGCACGGTATCTTTGGGATCTCTGATAACTGGGTGAGCTTTGGGAAGCAGGTAGCAGAGCTGGGCTTTGAGGTTTATATCCCTGATCAGCGTAACCACGGGCGTTCACCGCATCATCATGCATTTAATTATTATGCCCTGACGGAAGATCTGCTCGAGTTTCTTGAACGGCATCATATTGAGGATCCTGTTATCCTCGGGCACTCGATGGGAGGGAAGGTGGCCATGCGCTTTACGCTGGAAAACCCCCATGATGTGAGTGCCCTGGTCATAGTAGATACCAGCATGCGGACCTATGTTTCTCATTCACACCACCGCCTGTTGATTGATGCAATGAGATCAGTAGACTTTAGCAGTGTCAATTCAAGAAAAGGGGTGGAGGAGCATCTCTCCGGGCTCATTGATAGCCAAAGGATCAGGCAGTTCCTCATGAAAAACCTCTTCTGGAAAGAAAAGCATCTTTTAGGATGGCGTATCAAGCTTGATACGATCGACCTGAACCTTGATTCTATGTATGACGGAGTATTTTATTCAAGCGTTTTTAATAAGCCCACGCTTTTTGTTAAAGGAGGGAAGTCGGATTATATTATTGAAGAGGATATCCCTGATATTAAAAAGAATTTTCCAAATATGGATATTGTTACCATTGAAAATGGTACCCACTGGGTGCATGCCGACGCACCGGATGATTTTTTTAATCATATTGCAGGATTTTTAAACAAAATAAAATGACGGCTATCCCCGGACAGATCAACATGAAGGAGTATGCGTACGAGCTGCCTCACGACAGGATCGCTGAATATCCTGTGGAACAGCGTGACCACTCACGATTATTGGTTTATGGCAGCGATACACTGCTTGATGACCGCTTTTATAATCTGGATCAATACCTTCCATCCGGTAGTTTGATGGTCTCCAATGATACCCGTGTGATCAGGGCCCGATTGATTTTTAGCAAAGAAACAGGGGCACGCATCGAAGTATTCTGTCTTGAGCCTGTTAAACCTACTGCCGAGATCAGCAGGGCCTTTGAGGCTACATCGGGCGTGCTATGGAAATGCCTGATCGGAAATGCAAAAAAATGGAGGAGCGGAAAGCTGCTTATGACATTGCCTGGCGGGCACAAGCTGTATGCAGAGAGGAAAGGGGAGATGGACGGTGTTTTCCTTGTAAGCTTGTCATGGGACCCGCCTGAGATGAGCCTGGCAGAAGTGATTGATGAGGCTGGCAAGATCCCTTTGCCTCCCTATATTGAAAGGGAAGCAGAGGATGATGACACCCAACGCTATCAAACCATATATGCACAGCACGATGGCTCTGTGGCCGCACCAACCGCCGGACTGCATTTTACGGAGGAGGTGATGCGATCACTGGAAAGTAAGCGCATAAGCATGGGGCATGTCACGCTTCATGTGGGAGCAGGAACCTTTAAGCCGGTGGCACACGACGATATCCGTGATCATGAAATGCATACTGAGCAGATCATCATCACCAAAGCATTGCTTCACTCGATACTTGAAAACGAACGGCCACTTGTTGCGGTGGGTACAACTTCCATGCGCACACTTGAGAGCCTGTACTGGTACGGGAACATGCTTGCTGAAGATATGAATGCCGTATTTTCAATCAAACAATGGACTCCGTACAGAGACGGAAACAAGCTAAATGCCAGGGAAGCCATTGAAAATATCATTGAGTACATGCGCAGGCATGGCCTGGAAGAATTAACAGGAGATACCAGCCTCATCATCGTGCCGGGGTATTATTTCCGGATCGTTGATATTCTGTTAACCAATTTTCATATGCCCAGAAGCACCCTCTTGCTGTTGGTGGCAGCATTTACTGGAAAAGGCTGGAAAGATGCTTATGATTACGCATTGAGAAACGATTTTCGTTTTTTAAGCTATGGTGACAGCTGCCTTTTTTATAAACAGGATCAGAATTTATAAGCAAGATAATACCGAACAGAGCTTAGCATGTTTCCCGGTTTTTCCATGTCACAAATCAACTCTTCCCTGGTATAGGCAGATGGCATAAACTTTCCTCCGGTCTTATGTTCCAGGCTTTCCAGCTGGTCAAGGCATACAAGGCACCTCGAAATACCAAGCACAAATTTGTGCAGGAAGGTGTTGATGTTTTTATGTGGGAAGCCTGATTGCTGAAAAAGCTTTGCTGTTTTCTGCAGCTGTCCGAGAAAAATTTGTCTTACTTCATTGATATTTTTACAGCTGGTGAGCAGTGTTTTAATCTGTTGTTGCTCATCTTCCCATACATCAAATATGTCGTTTCCAAGTTGCATCAGCCCTCCGGCATTAAACAGGGCCTCTTCTTCTCCCTTATGTAGTTTATGGTGGAAAACACTCCTGTAAAATAAGAGCGAATACCCACCCTTGCGAAAGGTGATATCTTTTATCGCATCCCGGGAAATACCTTTTTCTGCCTGATCGCCGGAATCAATTTGTGCCTGGAATACCTTGTTGAACATATCTGTAAAATATGCCTGGTCGCTGAGGTTCTTGTGTACCATGCCCAGGAAATGAATGAACAATTTTTCCAATGATGTTCGGGCGGCATAACTTGCAGGGTTTAGCATCATCTTTTTGATGTCAGCCTTGTCCAGATGGGTTTTGTCAAAGAAGTCGTCGTACAAACCGGTAAGTGCCCCCTGGTAGGTATTGGCAGTCCTCTCAATTGTATCCATCACTTTGCCTCTTAGCGTGCAAATGCTCTCTCCCACGATGGCCGGCACGCCAAAGCCGTAATACCCCCTTACCTTTTGGAAGTCCGCATCATCCAGGGTCCCGTCATTGCCCTTTATGGCATTTTCAATATCCGGCTCAAGCACTGTTTTTACAAAACGCTTCTGCCGCTTCACATCCTTATGCAGTGCATAGTATGCCGGAATCAATGAAAAGAGGTTTCGGATTATCATAAAAACTGATTCTGTATTCTGACTTAATACAAAACTAACTATTTCAAAGGATTTATTACTTTTGAGTTTTATTCTGAGCAAAATCATAAATGACAGAGCATAATTCTACAAAAAAGAATCCCCCGCCACAGGAGCCAAAAGAACAAGAAATGTCTTTCTGGGAGCACCTTGATGCACTTCGCTGGCACCTGGTAAGGTCAATCGCTGCGGTACTGGTTCTTGCGATCGTTGCGTTTATCTTTAAAGACTTTATCTTCAATAAGATTGTTCTGGCACCGATGAGGCAGGACTTTTTAACTACGATAATGTTATGCAATTTTGCTGATTTTGTGAATGTGTCTGCACTGTGCCTTGATAATTCACAGTTAGCGATCATCAATATTAAGATGTCGGGTCAGTTTCTTACGCATATGTATATCTCCATCATGGCCGGCGTGATCCTGGCGTTTCCTTATATCCTGCATGAGGTTTGGAAATTTATTGAGCCGGCATTGAAACCCAATGAACGTAAATATTCAGGTGGTGCTGTAGTGGTTTGTTCTATACTCTTTCTTACCGGAGTATTATTCAGTTATTTTTTGATCGTACCCCTTACAATAAACTTTCTTGGAACTTATCAGGTGAGTGATGCCGTTGCTAACAATGTTTCGCTAAGCTCATACATAAGCACTGTGGTATCAGTATCACTTTCTGTGGGCATTGTTTTTGAACTACCTGTTTTTGTATTTTTCCTTTCAAGGGTTGGTATTCTCTCTCCTGAATTTCTTAAGAAAAACAGAAAATACACCCTGGTGGTTTTGCTGGTTTTATCAGCAATTATAACTCCCCCTGATATCTTCAGTCAGATTATGGTAGTAATTCCCCTGCTTGGATTGTATGAACTCAGTATTGTAATTTCACGAAGGGTTTACAATAAGCAAGAATCCAGACTGGCAGGATAGATTTATAGCGCAGATGGTAAAGGGATAACCCATGGCATAGGATTATCCATCAATACATTCTTCCGCAAACATGCTTATCCTTGTTCTTCTTCCTTGCCGTTCGGGATCTTGCAGCAGTTATTGTACATGCATACTGCGAACAGGCCGAAGGCAATTACCAGAATGATAATCACGATGTTGTGATATACCTTTGTGGTAATGTGTGCACAACAGCCCAGGTAGCTGGCAATTACAATAAAGATGTATCCCAGGAATCCACATGCTCCGAAAAGTAATGCGAAATTTGCTAAAACGTGTTTTCTTCTCATCAGGTCCATACCATATAATTTGTATCATCAAAACTACTGAATATTAAATTACTACCGAAATCTAATATTGTGATTTATAATAATATAATTTGTGATATAGATCACTATGCAATATTGGCAACCCTTGTGGGCAAGGCTATGGTCTGATAATGTGTTTCAGTTTGTAGCTGCCTTAGCACCCACCTTCCACGACGCTTCCTTTCTTCTTCCTGGAGGGGATTACAATCTGAGCCTGCTCTGTTTCTTCTGAGTCTTCAGAAGAGACACTTCCCAGTTCATCCATTACTGCATAGAAGTCATGTGCCGGTTCTTCAACAAGATATTCAGGCACTTCCGGCATATCATAAAAATCCAGAGGTCCGTTTGTAAAATAGTAATATCCACCCATCAATACCTTCACATTATCAAATCCCATTTGTTTGAGTATCATCCATGGGCCATTAGCTTCAAGCTGGGTTTGCCCGTACAGGATAACAGTTGCCGAGTCAGCTGCAAAGCCTTTGAGCATCTTCAGATTTTCTTTATCAAGGAGGCTGTTGGTCGGAATATTCACTGCACCACTGATATGTCCTTTTATATATTCATATGGATTTCTGAGGTCAACAAGAATGGTCCCTGCTTCTTCCATTTCAACAATGACCACAAGGTCTTCAGGGTATACTTCATCTTCGTTGGCCATGAGTTGTTCAATGGTTTCATCGATAGTAAGCTGATATTCCAGGTCGGGTCTGTTTATCGTAAGAAGACCGATCACAATAACAAGAATAAATATGATTACAAAAGCTACAAAAGATCTGTTGGGATGATTATGAACAAATGTTTTATAAGTTTGGTTTAGTTCCATGGCGTAAAAATTTTATGCGGGTTAACAACCTCCTTCAACAACTTGTGATTTATTTTTTCTCTTTACTACAACTGCCTGCGTACTGCTTTCCTGTTCAATAGGCGTATTCCCTCCTGTGAAATATATGGAGGCCCCTTTTCGAAACTGGTAAAGGTCTATTTCGTCGTCGGAGGCAGTTTCAGCGGGGGGCTGAGGCTGAATGATGGTTTTAAACCAGCAATTCAATCCACCTTTCATTACATGAATGTTATGGTGGTTTTCTCTTTTAAGGAGTATCCATGCCCTGTCGGCAATGATGTCGCTATTTGAGAAAAGTATGATCTTACTTTGTTCAAATGCCAGGGAATCGATCCAGTTGTTCATGAGTATCTCTTCGAGCGGGATGGAATGTGCCCCCGGAAGGGAGAAGTCGAGATAATCATACATGTCACGGACATCTACTATGAGTAGTGTAGGATCTTTATCAATGATCATCTCAGCGACTTTATCTGTTGAGATAAAGCGGGAAGGATTACTCAGGTCACTGAGCATCTCTCGTGGTGAGGCTTCATCGGGATGTTCTCTTTCAGGGAGGAGGATGAGGCCAATGCCTAATAATAACAGGAATACAGCTAATGTATAATAAGCTTTGTTCATAGTAAATATATTAATATTCTACTTTCTTAACTTTGTTTTGTACGATGCGTGCAATGATAAAAGCTACCAGGGCAACAATGATCAGAAGCATAGCAAACAGCCCTGTTGAGAGCCCCAGCCACTCATCGATTTTTACAGCACCCATGTCATTGCCTTCATATATTCCTTTGAAGAATGGAAATGCTTCAGAGAAGATAAATATCCCGATCGCCATGCCTCCGGTAAATACCATGGCGTCTATTTTGCCGATGGCAACTCCGGTCATGCTCGTCCCCGGGCAATATCCTCCTGTAACAAAACCCAGTCCCATCACCAGCCCACCAACGATGGAGGCAATCAGGAATGTTTTATTCACATAGATCATGCTTAAGTCGATCCATCCCATATATCCAAAATATATCAGTCCCAGCATAGCTGTTATCGCGGCTGTAAAGAACACACGTAATACGGTAAAGTCGTAGCCGTAAAATACGCCAACAAGCTTTCTGGATGAGGAGAAACCGGCCGACTCCAGCACAAAACCAAAGGCCATTCCGATCAAAAGGGCGATGACGAGGTCCCAGCCTTGTCCGATCACGCCCATGGGTAATAATGGTCCTATCATATCTTTATATCAATTAATTGTTTATATCCAGTTTTTTCTAAAAAAGTAAGCAAAGAGGTAGCCGCCACCGAAAATCGTCATGAGGGCGATAAATCCCGCCAGCGAAAGCGATGCCATGCCACTCAGTGCCGCCCCGCTGGTACATCCTCTTCCCAGCTGTGATCCTATTCCGAATAAGATGCCGCCAAGGCCTGCAAATATCAATCGTCTCCTGGAAGTGATCTTTGGAGAATGTTCTACTTTCATTGTGAGCCGGCCGGCGAAGGCTCCCGAAAGAAATGCTCCGGCCAGAACACCGATAACCTCAAACACCAGCCAGGTGCTCATCGGGTGATGGTCGTCGCTGATAAATTTACTGTAATAGGCTGACTCCTCTGCATGTTTCTCAGAAACAGTAGCAACGGCAGCCACTACAGTTGATTTAATGGCACCACTGGCACCCAGGCCA
>JBDLIJ010000088.1:0-12287 GCA_039714935.1 Bacteroidota bacterium
AGTTGGTTGAGTTGGTTGAATTGGTTGAATTGGTTGGATTGGTTGGATTGGTTGGATTGGTGAAATTGCCTTTAAAAGGGCTTGACTTAAGCCTAAATTTATTATTTTCGCTTTCTTAATCCTTTTTGGAAAAGATGAGTCTATGTCGCTATTGATCAAGAATATAAAATCATTATTGCAAGTCAGGGAAGATGAGGTCCTTAGGGTGGCCGGAGATGAGATGAGCAAACTCCCGCTAATCGAAAATGCCTGGCTGTATATTGAAGGAGACCGGATAAAAGATTTCGGTGCAATGGATACTTTTAGCACTGCCATGAAATTATTCAGTCATGACACGCGTGAGATTGATGCAGGAGGAAGGATGGTGATGCCGGCATTTTGTGATTCCCATACCCACCTGGTATACCCGGCAAGCCGTGAAATAGAGTACATCGACAAGATCAGGGGGTTGAGCTATGAAGAGATAGCTAAACGTGGTGGCGGGATCTTGAATTCTGCGATGAAGATGCATGAAACCTCAGAGGATGAGCTTGTTGAGTCGGCCTTAAAGCGTCTTGATGAGATCATGTATATGGGAACCGGCGCTGTTGAGATCAAAAGTGGCTATGGACTGAACACAGCAGATGAGCTCAAAATGCTCAGGGTGATTAAAAAGCTGAAAGAGACATCTCCTCTCAGGATCGTCTCTACTTTCCTTGGTGCTCACGCTATTCCTGCAGCATATAAAGGCAAACAAACTGAGTATGTTGACCTTGTGATCAATGAAATGATACCTGTGGTGGCCTCGGAAGGCCTGGCAGATTATATTGATGTATTTTGTGATCGTGGCTTTTTTACGGTTGAAGATACTGATCGCATTTTAAATGCAGGCATGAAATATGGGATGCGGCCAAAGATACATGCCAATGAACTGGATTATTCGGGAGGTATCCAGGTAGGCGTTAAATATAACGCCCTTTCTGTTGACCACCTGGAGTATACAGGGAATGATGAAATTGATGCTTTAAAAGGCACTGAGACCATATCAACTCTCCTGCCGGGAGCGTCATTTTTTCTGGGACTGATCTATGCTCCGGCCAGGAAAATGATAGATGCAGGATTAGCAGTGGCCATGGCCAGTGACTTTAATCCCGGATCTTCACCTTCAGGGAATATGCAGTTCATCTTGTCGCTTGGTAGTATTGCCTATCGGATGCTACCCGAAGAAGCCATCAATGCGGTTACCCTGAATGGTGCATATGCTATGGGGCTGAGTGATGATTATGGCAGCATCGGTATAGGGAAAAAAGCAAATATTATCATTACAAAGGAAATACCTTCCTATGAGTATTTACCATATGCCTATGGCAGTGATAAGGTTGAAAAAGTTATTATAGAAGGGAAGGTAAAGTAAAGGTAGATAAGAGCGGTTGAACCCCTATACGACTAAACGAATAAACGCCTAAACAACAATAAATAATGAAACAACTAATCGAATGCGTGCCTAACTTCAGTGAAGGCAGAGATATGAATATCATCAAACAGATCACCGATGAGATAGAGAAGTCGGAAGGTGTAAAACTACTTGATGTAGACCCCGGTGCAGCCACAAACCGTACTGTTGTCACTATGGTTGGCGAACCGGAATATGTAATAGAAGCTGCTTATAAAGCTGTAAAGAAGGCGTCTGAAGTTATTGATATGAGCAAGCATAAGGGTGAGCATCCGAGGATGGGAGCTACTGATGTTTGTCCGCTTGTTCCAGTGGCTAACATCACGATGGAGGAAACAGTGGATTACGCACGTAAGCTGGCAAAACGGATCGGCGAGGAATTGGATATTCCGATATATTGCTATGAGAATGCCGCATTTACGGAGGAAAGAAGAAATCTTGCCAATTGTCGTTCCGGTGAGTATGAAGGGATGCCTGAGAAGTTGAAAGATCCGCAATGGAAGCCTGATTTCGGGCCGGCAAAATTCAATGCTGCTGCGGGAGTCACAGCGGTTGGTGCACGTGATTTTCTGGTGGCCTTCAATGTAAACCTGAATACCACTTCAACACGCAGGGCCAATGCCATTGCCTTTGATGTGCGTGAACGGGGCCGTCCAAAGAGGGAAGAAGGCACCTTAACCGGAAAGATCATTAAGGATGATAAGGGCAAGCCTGTCATGATCCCGGGCTCACTAAAATCCGTAAAAGCCATAGGCTGGTTTATCGAAGAATATGGTGTTGCTCAGATCTCTATGAACCTGACAAATATCAGCATCACAGCCGTTCATGAAGCTTTTGACGAAGTGTCGAAGAGGGCGGAAGCCAGGGGGATCCGTGTAACCGGGTCTGAACTGGTTGGGTTGATACCCTTGCAGGCGATGCTGGATGCCGGTAAATATTTTCTTAGAAAGCAAAAACGCTCTGCAGGGATATCAGATGCGGAACTGGTGAAGATTGCTATTAAATCAATGGGGCTTGATGATCTTAAACCTTTTAATCCCAAAGAAAATATCATTGAATATTTGATTAATGAAGATGGTGGAGATAAGCTGGTCGATATGGACCTGGCTGATTTTGCAGATGAAACTGCCAGTGAATCGCCTGCTCCGGGTGGCGGCTCTATCTCTGCATATGTAGGCACCCTGGGTGTGTCTCTTGGTACCATGGTTGCCAACCTATCCTCACATAAGCGTGGCTGGGACGACCGCTGGGAAGCATATTCCGACTGGGCTGAAAAAGGACAGGCCCTGAAAGATGAATTACTCTTTCTGGTTGATGAAGACACGCAGGCTTTTAACAGGATCATGGAGGGTTTTGGTTTACCAAAGAGCACCGATGAGGAGAAGGCTGCCCGTCATGCTGCAATCCAGGAAGCCTCAAAATATGCTATGCAGATCCCTTTCAGGGTGATGGAAAGATCATTTGAGTCGATGGAAGTGATGAAAGCAATGGCCGATACCGGACTGGAGGCCTCTGTTTCTGATGCCGGTGTTGGTGCACTGTGTGCACGTACCGCCGTGATGGGCGCCTATCTTAATGTTAAGATCAATGCTGATGGCGTCGACGATAAGGATTTTGCAAATGATCTGCTGACCCGGGGAGCAGAAATTGAAACAAAAGCGCTGGCTACGGAAAAGGAGATCCTTGAGATTGTGAATTCAAAGATTAAATAATTTGTTGAAAAGGGATAGTATCCCATTTCACTCTGAATGCTTAAAATATGATCAAACACATCGTTATGGTTCGCCTCAGGGATACTGAGGCTAAATTAGAAAATGCAACTAAACTGAAAGAGGCCATCGAAGGACTCATGGGTGTCGTGCCCGAATTAAAAAGCATGGAAGTAGGCCTCAACCTGAGTACAAAGGCTTCTGCATATGACCTGGTGCTAACGTCACTTTTTGACACCCTGGAAGGCCTGGAGGCATACAGAGTTCACCCTGAGCATAAAAAGGTGCTTGAACTGCTGTATGAAGTGATGGAGGGAACAGCGGTTGTTGACTATGAGGCTACATCGAACACTGAACACTGAACACCGAACATCGAACATCGAACATCGAACATCGAACATCGAAAATCGAACAAACAACTTTAAATACTTTAAATACTCTAAATACTTTAAATACTCTAAATACTCTAAGTACTTAAAACACCCCCAAACCTTTTAAGTTTTAATAAGTATAATAGAGTAAATATATTTTGACAGATCTTTTTATCACCGGTTTTATTCAGATCAGGTGGATTGACATTGTTGATATCCTGCTGGTAGCTGTGCTATTGTATGAATTGTACAAGTTGCTCAAAGGAACGGTAGCTATCAATATATTTTTTGGAATCGTCGCCCTTGTGCTGATATGGGAGGTTGTGAATGCGCTTGAGATGGAACTCCTTAGTAAGATACTGGGAGCATTCATCAGTGTTGGATTTATTGCCTTGATAGTGATCTTTCAGCCGGAGATACGCAGATTTTTACTTGCACTGGGAACGACAACGTTCATGCGTAAAAGGGGACGCCGTTTCCTGTTCTGGCGACTCAATATTGACAGTCGGTCTCTGATTGATGCAAATGCCATTGTGATGGCGTGTAATCACATGGCTGAGCTAAAACAGGGTAGCCTGATGATCCTCACCCGGAAAAATGAACTGAAACAATACATTAACACAGGAGAGATAGTAGAGGCACGATTATCAGCTCCGCTGCTCGAAAATATATTTTACGGGCAGGGGCCGCTTCATGATGGGGCCGTGATCATAACTGAGAACATAATTATGGCCGCAGCATGCATACTCCCCGTATCGGGTAATACCGAAATTCCGAAAAGACTCGGACTCCGCCATCGTGCAGCAGTTGGTATTACAGAAGTTTCCGATGCCATTGCCATTATTGTTTCTGAAGAAACCGGCAAGATATCATATGCCATTGAAGGCAAGCTGGTAACCAAGGTCAGTGTTGCTGAACTTAAATCCTTCATGGAAACCGAATTCAATAAAGAACCTGAGAAAGCCAGAGAGGAAACGGAAGAAGAAAATTAGTTTAATCTGACCCGGAAATTCACTTTAATTGACATTACCATACTCAATACTCAATACTCAGTACTCAATACTCAGTACTCAATACTCAGTACTCAATACTCAACACCCCTCATCCAAGCCTCCCAACCAGCTTAACTACCTCTACAGCCTCTTTAACATCATGTACTCTCAGTATCTTAGCACCATTTAGCAGCGCAATAGTATTCAAACTGCTGGTAGCATTCAGGGCATCCTCCGGCTTAGTCTTCAGCACTTTATTGATCATTGATTTGCGGGATAAACCAACCATCAGTGGGTACCCAAGTGCTTTCAGGTGTTCCAATTCACGTAAGATCATATAATTATGATCCAGGGTCTTCCCGAAGCCAAAGCCAGGGTCCAGAACCAGGCGTTGTGCACCATGGGATGTAAAGATGTTGACCTGTTTTTGGAAGAAATCCCTGATGTCGTTGATGACGTTATCATATTGCGGATCAATTTGCATATTTCCGGGTCTTCCCTGCATATGCATAATTACATAAGGAATATTATGTTTGCCAATAACAAATGGCATATGAGGGTCAAAAGTTCCACCTGAAATGTCATTGATCATATCTGCTCCATGCTCAATTGCCTTCATCGCCACATCGCTATGAAAGGTGTCGACAGAGATACAGCATTCTGGAAAAGCCTTCCTGATGTCCTTCAGCACAGGAAGTATCCGTTCCCATTCCGTCACGGCACCGACCTCTGATGCTCCCGGTCGGCTGCTGGCCCCGCCAATATCAATGATGGAGGCTCCATCAAGCAGCATCCTTTCTGTTTGTTCCAGATAATTCGTTCGTTCGATGTACCTGCCACCATCATAAAATGAATCGGGCGTAATATTTAATATGCCCATTACTACAGCTGTGGAAAGATCCGGAAAATTTGCTTCAATATTCATTATTCTGATTCCAAAAATAATGTAACTTTATCGCTTTGTTGCTCAGGTGCCATTCAGGCCACTAAATTACTATTAATGATGGAAAAAACCGCAAAGGAATTTGAAAATGTAATTAGCGTTTGCAGGGATGTTTTTACAAAGAAGATGAAAGATTACGGCTTTGCATGGCGCATTCTGAGAACCCCTTCACTGACAGATCAGATATACATTAAAGCCAACAGGATCAGAAGCATCGAAAGTAAAGGCGCCGCTAAGGTAGGGGAGGGTAACGTCCCTGAATTTATAGGGATCATTAATTATTCGGTGATGGCGCTGATACAACTTGAGCTGGGTGTGGCAGAAGATGATGACCTGGATGAAAAATCAGGATTAGAACTTTATAATAAGTACCTGGAGGGGGCAAAGAACCTGATGTTTAAAAAAAATCATGATTATGATGAAGCATGGCGGAATATGCGTATAAGCTCCCTCACTGATATCATCCTTATGAAACTATTGCGCGTAAAACAAATTGAAGATAATGACGGACTCACGATCATGTCGGAAGGTTTGGATGCCAATTATTTTGATATTATTAACTACGCTGTTTTTGCACTTATTCAGTTAGAAGTCGGACAGGAATGAAGCTTATAAGAAATCTTAGCCGCCTTTTTGTCGGCCTGGTGTTTATATTCTCCGGAACTGTTAAAGGTGTCGATCCGTTGGGAACGGTGTACCGCATTGAAGATTACTTCATTGCTTATGGAACTGAATGGGCAATATCCCTGGCTATATTCCTCTCTGTAGGCCTGTGTGCACTTGAATTTGTGCTGGGTATTTCTTTACTTTTCAATGCATGGATAAAAAGAACGTCATGGCTGTTGTTTCCATTGATGATATTTTTTACTATCCTTACCATGGTGGATGCCATCTGGGAACCTGTGCCTGATTGCGGATGTTTTGGCGATGCCATTAAACTTTCAAATTGGGAGACCTTTTATAAAAATATAATACTCATAATTTTAACGGCTATTATTTTCTTCGCAAGGAAGAAATATAAGCCGCCGGTGATGACAGGCTATGCATTCATGGTTTTGCTATTGTCTGTTGTTGGCTTTGTTGGCTTCTCAATGCATAATTATAATCATCTTCCACTTATTGATTTCAGAGAATGGAAGGTGGGAAACGACATGGATGCTGAAGGCGGTGGTGAGGCCAGGATCTATCTTCTTTTCAGAAATACTGAGACAGGGGAGGAGAAGGAGTACCTTTCGCCTGATTACCCCTGGCAGGACTCAATCTGGATGACGAAATGGGTGTTTGTTGATCAGCGTACCGATGATTCGGAAGTGTTGAAAACACATGAGCTGATCATTGAGGATACAGAAGGCATAGACCATACGGATTTGTTTATTGCTAATCCTGACTATCAGCTTTTTGTGATTGCCTATGATCTTGAAGAGACGAATATGGAGTCATTTGAAAAGATTAACAGATTGTATAAAGATGTTGATGAGAAAGGGTATTCAATGATAGCCATCACAAGTTCATTACCTGAAGTTGCTCATAATTTTAGCGAGGATATCGGTGCCGACGAACATTTTGAATTCTATTTTGGTGATGATGTTGTGCTAAAAACCATGATAAGGGCTAATCCTGGAATAATCCTTATGAAGGATGGCGTGATCCTTCATAAGTGGCATTATAATGATATCCCGGATTATACAGAATTAATCGAGGAATACATGATAAATTGATTCCTCACAATCTTTACTATATGAGAAGAAAAATCGTTGCCGGCAACTGGAAGATGAATATGAACTTCTCCGAAGCAGATGATCTCATTGGCATGATCATTCATGATGTAGAAGAAAAGGGTATCCCTGAACGCGTTGATGTTGTGCTTTGCCCCCCCTCATTATACCTCGAACTGGCTACCGATCTGGCTTCCGGCAAGCAATTGTTTATTGGTGCGCAGAATGTGAGTGAGCATGAGAAAGGTGCCTATACCGGCGAAATATCAGCCGGCATGCTGGCCTCTGTAGAAAGCGATTATTGCATTGTCGGGCATTCAGAACGACGCCTGTATAATCATGAAACGGATGATCAGCTTGCCGCAAAGGTGAAAGCTCTTTTGCAAAATGCAATCATACCGATATTCTGCTGTGGTGAACTTTTGCCTGATCGTGAGAAAAGCCTTCATATGGATGTTGTAAGCAAGCAGCTTGAGAATGGACTTTTCCATCTGGATGAAAAAGATTTTTTGAAAGTTGTGATAGCTTATGAGCCTGTATGGGCAATTGGCACAGGCAGAACAGCAAGTTCGGAGCAGGCACAGGAAATGCATGCTTTCATCAGGGCATTGGTAGCCAAAAAATATTCATCGGAAACCGCTGCCCATTGCCAGATACTTTACGGGGGTAGCTGCAATGCAGAAAATGCAGAGCAATTGTTCTCTATGCCCGATGTTGATGGGGGCCTTATCGGTGGAGCGTCACTCAAAGCCAAAGATTTTTTAAGCATTATCAGGTCAGTATAAATATGAAAGTATTTTTTGAAGTTAAGCTGGGGCTTGATGCCGGTGGAGAGGACAAAGATATCCTTATTGCCAGGCTTTCTGATCTTGGATTTGATGGGTTTCTTGAGGAAGAAGACCACCTGCTTGCCTATTGTGAGAAAGATGAGCGTACGGCAAATAGCATGAAGAGCGTTCTGGCATCGCAAGGCATCTCCCTGATTGACATCAGAGAGATAGCAGATGAGAACTGGAATGCCAGCTGGGAGTCAGCATACGAGCCGGTTACTATATCAAAAGACCTTATCGTTAGAGCTCCCTTCCATGAGGCCGGAAAGGATTTTGAATATGATATCATCATTGAGCCGAGAATGTCATTCGGGACTGCACATCATGAAACAACAGCTATGATGCTGGAGATCATCCTGCACCTGGAGATGGCTGGAAGGGCTGTGCTGGATATGGGCAGTGGGACCGGTGTGCTGGCGATCCTGGCGTTTAAAAAGGGTGCCGGCGAGATCGTGGCCATCGACAATGATGAATGGGCTTTCCAAAATGCCCTGGATAATATACAACTGAATGATGCCAACACTATTAAGGTAGAACTGGGAGATGCCGGCACCATCAGCTCACGCTTGTTTGATATAATAATTGCGAATATTAACCGTAATATATTACTCAAGGATATCCCTGAATATACCAGGGCATTAAATAAGAATGGAACACTGATCTTAAGCGGGTTTTATGATGAAGACCTGGAGGTGATCACTGATAAATGCTCTTCATGTGGCCTGAGCTTTATCTCTAAAAATATGACAAACAGATGGACAGCTGCTGTGTTTACAAAGAACTAAGCGTATGATAAGGAAAAATATAGCGCTCATTCTGCTATGCTCTCTTTTTCTGCTGATTCTCAGCGAGAGCGGAAGTGCTCAGATGATCAAGGAGTTTCAGCGTACCAGAAACGACTATTTTGCTGATATAACTAATGTCCTTGAATACTCAACCAATAAAACATACCTTGATAAAGGGGAGGAGTTGCTAGAAAAGTTCGGAGCTTATTGGGAATCCGGATATTTTAAAGCACACCACAGGGAAAAGATCTACGATGTTTCCAATACGATGCTGGCTAAGACAATGCGCTCATATCCTCATTTTTATGATTTTATCTCCATCCTTAGCATGTTTGTTGAGAATGGTGTGGATGCAAACAGCCTGAAAATATGGTTGACAGAATTAGATACCCTGGGGAAACGGCGCTCATCTAAGGAAATGGTCGACTTTCTTGAATTCTCTGCCAATTTGTTGGGGAATTCCATGCTTTACGAAACCAGATCCAGGGCCTGGTATTATCGTAACGGTGATTTTGTTATGGAGTATGACAGTGCCATCTACCTGTATTTTGAGGAAACAGACCTCATTTGTTCTACAGGTAAGGATAGCATGGAAATTATTAATACTAAAGGAAAATACTATTTGCATCATGAGATGTGGCTGGGTCAGCATGGTAAAATATGCTGGAGACGTGCCGGTTTTCATGAAGATTCTGTTTACGCTGAACTGAGCCTATATAATGCTGACCTGAAGAGGCTGTCATTTAGCGCCGACTCAGCCACCTTTTATAATAAAAAGTATTTTACTTTTCCTGTTCTGGGAGTTTTGTCGGAGAAGGTGCTTTCGTCGTCACCAGGCAAGAGGGCTTCCTATCCGCGATTTGATTCTTATACTTATGACCATGTCATTGATGGCTTTTATGAGAATGTTAATTGTATTGGGTCTCTTGGTATGCAAGGCAGGAAAATGGTTTCCAGGGGAGATGGGAAAGACACCTATGCGAAATTCATATTTAAAAAAGGGGGGAAATATTTTGCTGTGGTCCGGTGTAGCCTGTTTGAGGTAGAAGATGATGAGATCGTGGGTGCTCCGGCTTCGTTTTCTATCTACTTTGAGAATGATTCAATATATCATCCCGGTCTGCAAATGAGATACAACCACAAAACCCACCTCTTATCACTGATCAGACTGAACAGGGGGACAGCGCAGAGCCCCTTCTTCAATGCCTTTCATAATGTAAATATGTATTCTGAAGCCCTGTACTGGGTGATGAATTCAGAAGAGATCTCTTTTGAAGTGATCCGTGGACTGAGCCCGGAAAGCAGGGCTGGGTTTGAATCGGATAAGTATTATTCAGCCTTTGAATATTACAAACTTCAGGGTATTGATCAGACAAACCCATTGATCGTCATCAAGAAGTATGCAGACCTGTATGGCGGCTCTATTGTAAAAGTGGGTGCCCTGGCAGAGTTTATCAAAAAACCGATTGAACAGTCAATTGCAATGCTGCTGTTGCTCGAATCAAAAGGCTTCGTGGTCTATAATTCTGATAAGAAAGAGGCATTGATCAAACAAAGGCTTTATGATTATCTGCTTGCTCATACCGGTGATACGGATTATGATGTCTTTCATTTTGATTCTCATACAAGGCATCAGAACAATGCGGAGGTTGAACTGGCAACATTTGATATGCTCATTAAGGGGGTTCCGGAGATATTTCTGAGCGATTCACAGATGGTATATATTTATCCTACGCATGAGGAGATAGTGATGAAAGAGAATAAGGACTTTACCTTCTCAGGTCGTGTCAGGGCAGGGCTTTTCGAATTCTATGCCCGGGATTGTTCATTTGAATACGACACCTTTAAGATCAATATGCCTCAGATTGATTCTATGAGCTTCTTTGTGAGGGTGCCTGATACTTCCCGCAGGGCGAGAGGTGATAAGCTTGTTAGGGTGCAGGCCGTGGTGGAAAATATGAATGGATTCATCCTGATTGATGATCCTGATAACAAGTCCGGCCTTAAAACATATCCGCAATACCCGATCTTTACAAGCGTGGATAATTCATTTGTTTATTACGATCATAGCCCGGGCCTGGAAGGAGTATATAAACGAGATGAGGTTTATTATGAACTGGATCCATTCACACTCGACAGCCTCGACAACTTTTCAACCACTGGATTGCGATTCAAAGGATATCTGTCTACAGGCGGGATCTTGCCTAATCTGGAAGATGAACTCGTTGTGCAACACGACTTTTCACTGGGGGTAAACAGCTTTACCGACCCGAATGGATTGCCTCTTTATGAGGGCAAGGCGATGTTTTATGATACGATCATGATGGATAATGCAGGCCTTCACGGAGCCGGGAAATTTGAATACCTGACTTCGGTGACCCATTCATCGAAGATTGATTTTTATCCCGATTCAGTAGTGTCTGTCACAAAGAGCTTCAAGATAGGCAAGCTGCTGGCTGACGTTGAATTTGCTGATGTCTCAGCCGGGCTCACAGACCAGCTGTGGTATCCTGATTCGAATTTAATGGTTATCAATATGGTCAGGGATCCCTTCCTGATGTTTGATCAAACATCAAAGATGAGGGGATCGCTATTTTTGACTCCGCATAATCTGACAGGTACCGGTGATTTTACTTTCGAACGGGCGGTGATTGAATCTGAAGACTTTGTCTTCGCTCACCACAGCATGGCCGCCAACACCTCCGATTTTAGACTCTATGCAGATACAAGCTTTACGGAGCTTTCCTTTCTGACGGAAGACTATCGTACAGATCTTGATTTTGACCAGCGTCAGGGAAAGTTTATCTCTTCAGGTATTTCTTCTCTTGTCGACATGCCGTTTAACAGTTATATATGCTATATGGATGAGATATACTGGGACATGGATCAGCAGCGTATGAAACTCCAGAATAATATTGTTGAAAAAAATCCGAATATCAATAAACTAAATAAGGCTCAACTCATTGATCTTGATTTACATGGATCTGATTTTATTTCCACACATCCTGAACAGGATTCATTGCGATTCTTCAGTACACGCGCTAATTACGACCTTAGAAACAATGTTATTTATGCGGAGGACGTAAAAATTATCCGTGTGGCTGATGCAGCTGTCTTTCCTGGCAATGGTAAATTAAATATTCAAAAGAATGCTCAGATTGAGACACTTCAATATGCTGAAATTATTGCAGATACCGCTACTAAATTCCACCATATTTATGATGCGGATGTGGATATCTATTCGCGGCATGATTATGTTGCAAATGGGACTATTAATTATGTGGATATCCACGACGACTCACAGTCCATTTATCTGAATACAATAAAAGTGGATTCATCAGGCAGGACCTATGCCGCTGCATACCTGGATGAAGCCGCTGATTTTCAGCTTAGTCCCAGGTATTCTTATCAGGGGGATGTGAACCTCTGCTCCTGGCGGGAATTTCTGCGATTTGATGGTTCTTTCGCTCTGAAACAGGATTGCTATCCAGGCTCAGCATACAGGGTCAG
>JBDLIJ010000089.1:0-12120 GCA_039714935.1 Bacteroidota bacterium
AGAGTATTTATAGTATTTAGAGTATTTAAAGTTATGTTAAAGTACTCTAAATACTCTAAATACTCTAAATACTTTAAATACTCTAAATACTCTAAGTACTCTAAATACTCTAAATACTCTAAGTACTTTAAATACTCTAAATACTTAATACCTGGTATAAGCAACCGCCCCCACACTAACCTTCACGCCTTCAGCCTGTAACAGGCATTGAACACATGCTTCTATTGTGGCACCGGTAGTAATGACATCATCAATGATGAGTATGTGTTTGTTCTTGATAGTTTCGGGGTTTTTAAGCTTGAAGATAGACTCTACATTTTGCCATCGGTCGTATTTTGACTTCCGGGTTTGAGTTGAAGAAAAAGATTTTCTGACAAGGATAGAAGTGTTCACTTCGGCTGGAAATTGATTTGCAATTCCACGGGCAATGATCTCGCTCTGGTTGAATCCTCGTTTTTTTTGCTTTTTAGGGTGTAGCGGTACAGGCAGGATATATGCTATATCGTGTATATCATAAATTTTTGATAATTCTTTACCTAACTCTTCTCCTAGAAAAATCCCAATTTCCTTATATCCTCTGTACTTAAAGCCATGGATGAGCTGTTGTACGGCATTTCCTTTATTGTATAAAAAGGCCGCCATGACCCTTTGCAGGGGCACACGCCCCCAGAATACGCGGGCCGCAAGGTTTTCGTGATCGTTTGTAAAGCGTGAGCGGGGCAGATGGTGATAACATTTCATGCATACTACCTTTTCATTCTTAAAAAGGCTTTTCCCACACACCGGACAAACCTCCGGGTAAATAAGCGATAATAGATCTTTTAAATATCCCATAAACAAAAATGTCTTTATAACTTAATACCTCTTTCTCTCGTTTGTTCCCCCTAAAAAGCTAATTTTGGTTAACATTTTATCAATTATGGCACATAAACACAGGAAAAAACGTTCAAAAGGGGTTAAAAACCTTCTTCGTGATAATATTCTGAGCATTTTCAGTGCTGACCCTATCAGATTGTTTAATTATAAACAGATCTCGGCTAAGCTGACCATAAAAGATAAGGCAGGTCGTGACCTTGTAAGCACAGTCCTTTCTGAACTCCTGTCGGAGGAAGTAGTGGAAGAGATCCGTCCGGGTAAATACCGGCTTAACCCTGCCTGGGCACGGGAACAAGAGGATTTTTCAAATACCATCACCGGTATTGTAGATATGAAAAATACAGGCAAAGCCTATATAATTCCTGAAGACGATAGTGACGATATTTTCATTGCGCCAAACAATACCAATCATGCACTTCACCGCGACCTAGTTACGGTTCAACTCTTTCCAAAGAGAAGAGACCGTAAGCCGGAAGGCAGGATCCTTGAGATCATTAAAAGAGCTAAGGAGCAATACGTAGGAATTGTAGAGGTCTCTAAAAAATTTGCTTTTCTGATCCCCGACAGCCGTAATATGCCGCTTGATATTTTTATCCCGCTTGAAAATCTGAAAAAAGCTAAAAATGGGCAAAAAGTTGTGGGCAAGATCACTGACTGGCCTGAGCATTCCAAAAATCCCTTTGGAGAGATTATTGAGGTGCTGGGAAGTCCGGGAGATCATAATGTGGAAATGCAATCTATCCTGGCTGAACATGATTTTCCACTAGGTTTTCCGGCAGTTGTTGAAAAGGAAGCTGACAATATTCCCTGGAAGATTCCTGCGGAAGAATATAAAAAGCGGAAGGATTTCAGGAAAGTATGGACAATCACTATTGATCCTGAAGATGCGAAAGATTTTGATGATGCCCTTTCTTTAAAAAAGATGAGTTCCGGAAACTGGGAGGTGGGTGTACATATCGCAGATGTGGGCTATTATGTTAAGCCTGGAGACAAAATCGATGAGGAGGCTTATAAAAGAGCTACATCAGTTTATCTTGTCGACAGGGTGATCCCAATGTTACCTGAAAAACTTTCAAATAATGTCTGTTCATTAAGGGAAAAAGAAGATAAGTTATGCTATTCTGCTGTATTTGAGATGGATCAGGAAGCAAATGTGGTCAGTCAGTGGTTTGGCAGAACAGTTATTAACTCCGACAGGCGCTTTAATTATGAAGAAGTGCAAAAGGTTATTGAGAAGGGGAAGGGTGAATATGTTGAAGAAATAGGAATTCTTCATGGCCTGGCATCAAAGTTGAGAAATTTGCGCTTTAAAAACGGCTCGATCAATTTTGCCACGCAGGAGGTTAAATTTAAGCTTGATGAGGATGGAACACCCTTAAGTGTATATATTAAAGAACAAAATGACTCGAATCGCCTGATTGAAGACTTTATGTTGCTTGCCAATAAGAAAGTGGCTGAATTTATAGGTAAAAAGAAAGCAAAGGAAAAAGAAAAAACATTCATTTATCGAATTCATGACCAACCTTCCCCGGAAAAGCTTAATACCTTTATTGAATTTCTTGGCAAACTGGGATATTCGTTAAAGATTAATTCACAGGAGAGCCTGGCACGATCATTTAATGAACTTTTTAAGCAGATTGCCGGTAAGGGTGAGGAAAATATGATCGAGACTATTGCCATTCGCACCATGGCAAAAGCAGAATATTCAACAGATAATATAGGTCATTATGGCCTTGCCTTTCAGCATTATTCACATTTTACATCTCCTATTCGCCGTTATCCTGATCTTATGGTACACAGGTTATTAGATCATTATCTGGGTGGTGGGCAATCAACAAGCAAAAATGTATATGAAGAAAAATGCCAGCATTGCTCGCTTATGGAAAGAAGTGCAATTGAAGCTGAAAGGGAGTCAATAAAATATAAACAGGCAGAATTTCTTTTAGATAAGATTGGCCAGGAGTTTGAAGGTCTTATTTCCGGTGTCAGCAAGTGGGGTATTTATGTCGAGATCATCGGAAATAAATGTGAGGGCATGGTCCGATTACAGGATCTGGACGACGACTTTTACTATCTTGATGAAGACAATTACCAGGTGATCGGATCACGTTACGGACACCAATATAAGCTTGGAGATCAGGTTAGGATCCTGGTTAAAAAGATTGATTTGAGCCGGAAGCAGATGGATTTTGGGATAATATAAGACATCCGGCATCCACCCTACCAATTTCTACATCATCTTCTGATACACCTGCCACCACCTGTCGGGAATGTTGTCGTCGAGGGCATTTTGGTAGTCGCTGTAGGAACAGGGCACCATATAGTGTCGTTCGTATTTTGTGAGGAGATCTGTTTCTACGGGCACCTCCATCCACCAGCGCTCGCTGCGCTTGCTTTTGTAAAAGATGATCTCGTTGTCCTGGTCCTGTATTCTCACATGAAATTTCACATATTGTTCACGTGCCCGTGCGGGATAGTCATCTTTACGCTGGTAATAGCCTTCGAGGAAATACCATATGGCCTGCGAGATCAGCATGGCTGTCTGCTCACGAGAGTCGTAGGTGGGGTTATATTCAAAAAAGCCTATTGACGAGAGTTTGTCGCTCAGTCCTGCATATCGTACAATACGGCACAACTCTTCACCGGCAAAGCCGTTGGGGAGGGCATTGGCATTGCCCGGTGCATCGGCGCTTCTTACGGCCGAGATATCGATACTCAGCATGTCGGCATTTCTCACTACCGGTTCTACTCCCAGCATATTGTCACGTACGTTGCCAAGACGGTAGATATCGAAAAACAGCTTACCCATGAGGTTTGTGGCTTCCTTATCCACAAAGTAGCTCTGGTAGCCAATGTTTGTGTAGTTAAAGAGGTAGTTGGGCTGATGCAGTATGATCTTGCTGAGGTAGGAACGGGAGTCAAGCTCACTGCTGTCTTTGCCCAGGTCAAACATGGGATCGACAGCCACAATGTTGATGATCTGCCCCAGTTGTTCATAGGCACGGTATACGGCATAGCTGAGATCCTGACCTCCGCCGATGATCACCGGTATAATGTTATTGGCAGCCAGCCCGGCCACCACATTGGTAACAGCAAAATAGGTGTCGTCAATGCTATGACCCTGTATGATATTTCCCAGGTCGGCGATCTTCACCTGTTCGGTGCCGGCAAAGAGGGTGTAGAGGTGCTTGCGCACCAGGTCGGCACCAAGCCCACATCCTTCGTTATCAATGGCGTTACGGTCTTCGTTTACGCCAAAGATGGCAATATCGATATCCGACAGATCAGGAAAACGTCCTTCGTGCTGGTAAATATCCATGATATCTGCATAACGTTTGCCGGGGAGATCTATATCGGCGACCAGAGAAGAGGTATCGACAGCCTTAAAATAAATTGCAATGTCCATTTTCTGCTTTTAGGAAGCCCAAATATAGCAGAAAAAGTAGTTCGAAGCTCGAAATTTAGTGCTGGAAGTTAGAATATAAAATCTATGATTTCTTGGTTCGTCCTCCCCTGCGTTTCTTAGGCTCGTTCTTGGGATCTTTCGAGATGGCTATACAATCTTCAAGCGTGAGTGCTTCCGGATCTTTGTCTTTAGGGATCTTGAAATTCTTTTTGTCGATAGTGATATAAGGCCCATAGCGTCCACGCAAGACCTTCACATTTTCGTTCTCTTCAAATTCCCTGATGATACGGTTCTTTTCTTCCTCTCTTTTAGCGAGGATGAGCTCAATGGCGCGTTCCAGGCTTATTTCAGCAGGATTATCAGTTTTTGCCAGTGCGTAAAAAGCATTGTTATGCCGCACATAGGGTCCAAATCTGCCCAGGGCTACCACTACCTCGCTGTTTTCATAATTACCAATAGTTTTCGGGAAGCTGAACAGGGCCAGTGCATCTTCCAGGATGATATCATTGATGCTCTGGTCTTTCTTTAATCCGGCAAAACGTGGTTTTTCGGTATTGCTGGTATCACCAAGCTGTACCATGGGACCATATTTTCCGATCTTCACATAAACATTCTTTCCGCTTTCAGGATCTTGTCCCAGCAGTTTTTCCCCACTATGTTTTTTTGATTTTTCCTGTGTATCGGTAATCTTATCATGAAAAGGGCCGTAAAATGACTCCAGCATTTTGTTCCATGCTTTTTTCCCGTCGGCGATCTGGTCAAATTCCTTTTCCACCTCAGCCGTAAAGTTATAGTCGAGGATGTCTTGGAAATATTGCATCAGGAAGCTGTTTACCACAAAACCGAGGTCAGTGGGGATAAGCTTACTCTTGTCGCCACCTACTTTTTCTATGCCGATTTTTTCTATGATCTTATCTCCCTCAAGGATCAATTGCAGGTATTCTCTTTCTATGGCAGGCTTATCGTTTTTCTTGATGTATTCTCTTTTCTGGATGGTAGAGATCGTAGGCGCATAAGTGGATGGCCTTCCGATGCCAAGCTCTTCCATTTTTTTCACCAGGCTGGCTTCTGTATATCTCAGGGGGTGTTGCGTAAAACGCTGTGTAACCATGATGTTTTCCGGAATCAAAATATCACCATTGCTGAGTGGTGGCAGGGTTGAGCCATTTTCATCTTTTTTGTGGTCGTCAGTGCCTTCTATGTATACTTTCAGAAAGCCATCGAAGGTGATCACCTCACCCCTGGCCATGAATTTTTCATCGGTGGTGGAGATGTTAATGGTCACATTGGTTTTTTCCAGTTTGGCGTCAGCCATCTGTGAAGCTAGTGTACGTTTCCATATCAGGTCGTACAGCTTTTTGCCCGGCTTGTCGGTTTCGACAGTTTCGTTTTTGATATAGGTAGGACGGATGGCTTCATGTGCTTCCTGTGCGCCCTTGCTTTTGGTTTTATACTTCCGGGGTTTAACATATTCTTCACCCCAGTTATCAGTGATGGTTTCTTTTGCCATGGCCATGGCCATGTTGGAGAGATTCAACGAGTCGGTTCTCATATAAGTGATTAAACCTGCTTCGTAAAGTTGTTGCGCGATGCGCATGGTATAGGCTACCGGAAATCCCAGCTTCCTGCTGGCTTCCTGCTGCAGGGTGGAAGTGGTGAATGGAGGTGCGGGGGATTTCTTGGCCGGCTTTTTCTCTATCGCCGACACCGTAAATTCAGCCTTCATGCAGCCGCTCAGACATTCTTCTGCTTCCTTGCGTGTGGCAAACCTTTTGGGTAATTCGGCAGAGAACAGTACCTGGCCTTCTTTCCCTTCAGGATAGAATTTAGCTGTGATACGATAGGAAGAGGTGGTTTCAAAGGCCTTGATCTCTTCCTCCCTTTCTACAATCAGGCGTACGGCCACAGATTGTACACGGCCTGCGGAAAGAGCAGGTTTTACCTTCTTCCATAGTAATGGCGAAAGCTCATAGCCTACCAGCCTGTCAAGCACACGCCTGGCTGTTTGCGCGTTCACCAGGTTGGTGTCGATAAGCCGCGGGGCGCTGATGGCATCAGTGATAGCCGTTTTGGTGATCTCATGGAAAACGATGCGCTTCACCTCATCCACATTCAGATCAAGGGCGTTCACCAGGTGCCAGGAAATGGCTTCCCCCTCACGGTCCTCATCAGTTGCAAGCCACACGGTTTCTGCTTCACCGGCAAGTTTTTTCAGATCGGTAACGATCTTTTTCTTATCAGGAGACACACGATATTGCGGGGCAAACCCATTTTCAACATCCACTCCAAGGTCACTCTCCGAAAGGTCCATAACGTGCCCAAAACTGGATTTAACAAGAAAATCCTTGCCTAGAAAACGTTCAATGGTTTTTGCCTTTGCGGGTGACTCAACGATTACTAAATTCTTTGTTGCCATACTTATTAATACCTGAAAATGTAAAATGTACCCAAAAAAATCGGGACAAAAATAACACAATTAATATGTAAAGAACATGGAGACAACAAATTTTCCTATAATTTGTTTTTATAGCAGCAGTGATTTTTGTTTATTTTTGCAGCCTTTAGGGTGATATTTAAGGTATTGAAAAATAATAATTTGCGTTAGTTGTTTATGGATTCAAAAGGAGTGAAAAAAGTATATATAGAAACCTATGGCTGCCAGATGAATTTTTCTGATAGCGAGATCGTGGCTTCCTTGATGCAGGATGATGGTTATGAGATCTGTGATGAAAGCAAGCACGCAGACGTTGTTTTTGTTAATACATGCTCCATTCGCGATAATGCAGAGCAGCGTGTGCGTAAGCGTTTACGCGAACTGAAGTCTCTGAAAAAGGGAAACCCCTTTATGAAGATTGGCGTACTGGGCTGCATGGCCGAAAGGCTGAAACAGCAATTACTTGAGGAAGAGCAATCTGTTGATATGATCGTAGGCCCTGACGCTTATCGCGACCTTCCCGCACTGCTTGCCCGGGCTGACGAGGGTGAAAAGGCCATCAATGTGATCCTGTCAACAAGAGAAACATATTCCGATATCACGCCTGTACGTCTTGATAAAAATGGTGTTACTGCTTTTATCTCTATCATGCGGGGATGTGAAAATTTTTGTTCCTATTGTGTGGTTCCTTATACCAGAGGGAAAGAGCGTAGCCGTGACCCACAAACCATCATCAGCGAGGCCAGGGATCTTATCGAAAAAGGCTACCGGGAGGTAACCCTGCTGGGCCAGAATGTGAACTCCTATCACTGGGATGAAGATGGAAAAACAAGCACTTTTTATGAATTGCTGGAGCAGGTGGCTGATGTAGACCCCCGATTGAGGGTACGCTTTGCCACTTCACATCCTAAAGATATCTCGGATGAGCTGTTGCAGACCATTGGCAGGCACCGTAACATCTGCGATGCCATCCACCTGCCGGTGCAATCGGGCAGCAACAACATGCTGAAACTGATGAACAGAAAATATACGCGTGAATGGTATCTTGACAGGATCAGTGCTATAAAAAAATATATTCCCGGATGTGCCATTTCAACCGATATCATTGCCGGATTCTGCTCTGAGACCGAAGAAGATCATCAAAACACCATTTCTATCATGAAAGAGGTCGGTTTCGATTATGCTTTCATGTTCAAATATTCTGAACGCCCCAACACTATTGCACAGAAGAAACTGGAAGACAATATTTCTGAAGAGGTTAAATCGGCACGCCTGCAGGAAATAATTAACCTTCAGCAACAGTTGTCGCTCGAAAGCAATAAAAATGATGTTGGCCATACTTTTGAGGTGCTGGTAGAAGGATTTTCCAGGAAATCGGAAAAATCGCTCATGGGCAGAAACAGCCAGAATAAAGTAGTGGTGTTTCCTCGCGAGGATTTCAACAAGGGGGATTATGTGAAGGTGAAGGTGAAGGATTGTACTGCTGCAACGCTGATCGGCGAAAGTGTTGAATAAGATTAAACGTTGGATAGTGCCGAATCCAGCCTTTCAAATCTCTCACTGTAGTCATCCATTGACTTTAAAATGATCTCGTGTGCATCTTTAACACCAAAGGTATGTGTGATTTCAACGTCCCTTTCTTTACCCGGCAGGTCTTTATAGGTCAGGAAATAGTGTTTTAGCCTGTCGATGATCAGTTCGGGGCAGTCAGAGATATCTTTATAGTTTCCGTATACGGCATCATTGTTCAGCACAGCAATGATCTTATCATCCGATTCATTCCCATCCAGCATTCGAAAACCACCAATAGGCCTGGCACGTACCAGAATATCGCCATGAACAATCTCCTTCTCGGTTAGAATACATATATCGATTGGATCCCCGTCGCCGGAAATATCCTTTTTGCCTGTCCGCTCCATGCAGAAATCCGCTACCCTTTGACCGCTGTACGTCTGGGGGATGAATCCATAGAGTGCAGGAACAACATTGGAATATTTCTGAGGGCGGTCGAGGCGCAGGTAACCGGAAACCTTATCTACTTCATATTTAACAGTATCTGTCGACACCATTTCGATGAAAGAAATGAGCACCTCAGGTGCCTCGGCACCAATGTCTACACCATGCCAGGGGTGAGATTTATACCGCAGGCCCATCAAACGGCCAATCGGATCCATGAGTTTGTTTACCATTCGTGGTATTGTTAAGGTTGAGGACAAAGGTAGTCAAATAAGTACTTAAAGTATTTAAAGTACTTGAAGTACTTAAAGTTGGTGGGGGAATCTTAATTCAGTTCTTTATAGCTTGAGGCACCAAACATTTTTCCTCTTTGTACGTATAAATAATTTAATATTATCAATATATAGCTAAACTACTGTTTATATATACTTTGGCAAAAATCACATACTTTTGCCTGCGCCAGAGTGAAGATAAATTTTGAACATAATAACAATGAGAGATAAAAAATATTTTTTCTTTCTGCTGATTGCCGTGATCATGATGGCTTCCTGTGTCCCGCAGAAAAGAATCAAATATCTGCAGGATATCCCCAAGGATGATACTACCGTAACTTTTGTGAATGAAAGGTCTTTGGACTACAAGATCCAACCGGGCGATAATCTTTATGTTAAGATTAACAGCATGGAGGAAAAATCAACTTCATATTTCAACGAAGTAAGTGGTTCCATGGCCAATGCGGGCGGAAGTAATTTATACCTGAATAGCTACCTGGTGAATGATACCGGGTATTTTCATTTTCCATCACTTGGATACCTTTATGTAAAGGACATGACGGCCGAAGAGATTCAGGATGATATTGAAGCGCGTCTTTCTGAATACCTGGTAAATCCGGTAGTGATCGTGAGGCTGGCCAGTTTTCGGGTTACCCTGCTGGGAGAGTTTAAAAACCCGGGGAAGTATGATATCTATCAAAGTAATATCAATATTTTTGAGGCTATTTCCATGGGGGGCGACCTCACTGATTTTGCCAAAAGAAATGAAATGGCGATTATCAGGCAAACATCCAATGGGTCTAAAATTGTAAGGATAAACCTGAATGATAAGAGGATCCTTGAATCGGATTACTATTACCTGCTACCCAATGATATAGTATATGCAGAACCTATCAGGGCCAAGCAGTTTGTTTCGAGCAACTTCCCCTACGGACTTGCATTTTCAATTCTTTCTACGATGATGTTATTGTACGTTTTCTTTACCAATTAATTGAACCCGATGAGCGAACAGGAAAATTTCTATAATCCAGATACCAGAGAGGAATCAGTTGATTACAAAGCACTTTTTTTTAAATTTTTCAGATACTGGTATTTCTTTGTATTAGCCATCATCCTCGCCCTGAGCATTGCTTATTTGTTTAACAGGTTTACACAGCCTGTGTATGAAGTATCCTCCACCATGATGATCAACGACCCGGAAAAACTGGATCCACAAGCGATGATCGGCATGGGGTCCTATGGTAGGAATCAGACCAATACACAGAATGAGATCGTTGCCCTGAAATCTTATACTGTCGTAAACAGGACGATCAAGAAACTGGATTTTTATGTTTCATATTTTTCGGAAGAAAGTTTTAAAACAACTGAGCTGTACAAAAACAACCCCTTTCAGGTAATCTTTGATACCATGCGTCCACAGCCGGTCGGGCTGGAATTTTTTCTGCAACCTTTAGGCAATAATTCTTTTGAACTCAGTGCAACAGGAGAGAATGTAAGGTATTACAATTATGCCAATCATACCATTGACAAAGAGCTATCGCTGCCCCTACTTGAATTTAGTGAGACGCACGAATTCGGGGAATTGATTGAAACGCCATATTTTTCTTTCACCATAGCGAAAACCCCATTTTTTGATCCCGGGATCAATGTTAAAAATGATTATAGATTCGTGTTCAATAATATTGATTTCATGACCCGCTATTATCGCAGTGTACAGGTTGATCCTATTGCACAAAATTCATCGATTGTGAAATTGTCGCTTCGGGGTAGCAATATCAATAAGATGGTTGACTTTTTGAATATGGTCATGGAGGAATACCTGATCATTGAACTGGAAGATAAGAATAAGACTTCTGAAAATACAATTGCCTTTATTGATCGTGAGCTGGATGTGCTTGAAGATTCACTTGTGGGTTCTGAAACGGAGATGAAAAACTTTATGACCGACAATCAGGTAATGAATCTGGAGTCTAAGTCAAATTACTTGTTTACATCCCTTTATGAGTTGCAAAATCAAAAAGCATCCCTGCTGGTAAAATCAAAATACTATGATCATCTGAAAGAATATGTTGAAAAGGATGAAGAGGAAATGTTAATCCCTCCTGCCATGGGCGTTGAAGATGATGTAATCTCCGGACAGATAAGCAGTCTTATTGTGCTTTATGATGAAAAGGTTGAGTTGTTGACAACCTCAACAGAAAAGAATCCCTATCTGTCTATTGTAAATGAAAAGATATCACTTGCCAAAAAAACCCTTATTGCCAGCATCAATAATGTGATCAATACTTCCAACATCACCATTGATGATATTGACGAAAGGATAAATGATCTGTATGATAAGATTGGCGATCTGCCCGCCCTTGATCGGGAGTTTTTCAATATTCAACGACAGTTTGGCATAAAAAATTCATTATATACCTACCTGCTTCAAAAGCGTTCCGAGGCACAGATCAGGCTGGCATCAACCTTCCCTGACTCTAAAGTTGTGGATATTGCCATGAATATCGGACAAAGTCCTGTGGCACCTAAGAAGAGCTTTAATAATATGATCGCCCTCTTCTTTGGACTTATCATACCCTTCCTTTTTATTTTCCTGAAGGATTATTTAAATGATAAAATTGTTGATAAAAAGGATGTGGAGAAGCTAACGAGCTATCCTATCATCGGGCATATTATTCATAATACCAAGCTAACGAATGCTGTGGTGTCATCCGCCCCCAAGTCATCCATTGCAGAGTCATTCAGGTCGATACGCACCAACCTGCAATTCATGGCCAAAGGCAAAGAAAAACAAACCATACTGGTTACTTCCGACATGGTTAGTGCCGGAAAGACTTTTGTTTCCATTAACCTTGCTACGATCTTTGCCATGTATGGCAAAAAGGTGTTATTGATGGGCTTCGACCTGAGGAAGCCGAAGATATACCAGGACTTTGGCCTTACCAATACTGAGGGGATCAGCTCCTACCTGATCAACAAACACTCCCTCGATGAAATTATTCAGACTTCACCAGTTGAAAACCTGGATGTGATCATGGCAGGTCCCGTTCCACCCAACCCGTCGGAGTTGATAGCTTCAGAGAAGACAGATGAGTTTTTTGCCCGATTAAAAGAAATTTATGACTTTATCATCATTGACACCCCCCCCCTGGGCCTGGTCACTGATGCCTTTCTAT
>JBDLIJ010000090.1:0-11839 GCA_039714935.1 Bacteroidota bacterium
GATACTTGTTGAGTTGCCGGGTATTAAAGATCCTGCTCGTATACGTAAGCTCCTCCAGGGTACTGCCCAGCTTGAGTTCTGGGAAACCTACCAGCTACCTGAGATCGTAAATGATCTTATGCAGGCTGAAGAGCTTATCAAACAAAAGAATGCCAGAGAGGCCTTGCTGATCTCCGGCGACACCATCGCTGAAGCAGCCATCACAGAAGATGGTGATGTGGCCGTGCCGGATGAAGGGGATACACTCCCTGAAGAACTTACAGATACTACTGATGCAGCCACTGCATTGCTCGACCAGCTGGAATCAGATTCCATCATGGACGTGCCGGATGCATCCATGGAAGATCTTGAAAAAGAATACCCCCTGCGTGCTCTCCTCCAGCTGAATATTGATCAGGAAGGCAGGCCTGCTGATGGTGCTACCGTTGGTTTTGCCCGTATCAAGGATACAGCCAGGATTAACACCATGCTCAAAAATGCCAGAGAAGTGCTCCCAACAAACCTGAGGCTTTTCTGGACCAGCAAACCAAGGGCTCCTGAATCAGATTATCTTGACCTGGTAGCTATTAAAATCACAACCCGCGACAAACGTGCACCGCTTACAGGTGACGCCATCGTAAATGCCCGACAGGATTATGATCAGATGGGCCGCGTGGAAGTCACAATGAGCATGAACAGCGACGGCGCGAAAGTATGGAGAAGGCTTACACGTGATAATGTAGGGAAACAGATTGCCATCGTTCTCGACGGATATGTTTATTCATATCCAAATGTAAATGGCGAGATACCTAACGGGATGTCAAGCATCACAGGTATTGGAGAACTCAACGAGGCAAAAGACCTTGCCAACATCCTGAAAGCCGGTAAACTTCCGGCCCCTGCCAGGATCGTGGAAGAAGAAGTAGTAGGGCCTTCACTGGGTGCCGAAGCGGTAAGTGCCGGACTCTGGTCATTTATCATTGCCTTCATCCTGGTGCTGGTATATATGATCCTCTTTTATAACCGTGCCGGCTGGGTTGCAAACCTGGCGCTGCTCACCAACATCTTTTTTATATTTGGTGTGCTGGCATCATTGCAAGCCGTGCTTACCCTCCCGGGTATTGCCGGTATCGTGCTTACAATAGGTATGGCCGTAGATGCTAACGTAATCATCTACGAGCGTATCAAAGAGGAAGTGAGAGCCGGAAAAGGAATGCGGCTTGCCATTGCTGATGGATATAAAAATGCATACTCTGCCATCATCGATGGTAACGTAACTACGCTGCTTACCGGTATCGTTCTATACATATTCGGTACAGGCCCGGTACAGGGTTTTGCCACCACGCTGATCATTGGTATCCTGTCCTCACTGTTCTCAGCCATCTTTATTTCCCGCTTGATCTTTACCACCTTGCTGAACAAAAACAAGAAGGTAAACTTCGACAACAAGTACACAAAAAACTGGCTTGCCAATGTAAGTATCGATTTCCTTGGCATGAGGAAGAAAGCATATATCTTCTCAAGCCTGATCATCATTGCAGGAGTCGTTTCTCTTGCTACCAGGGGATTGAACCCGGGGATCGACTTTAGTGGTGGACGTACATATGTTGTACGCTTCGACCAGTCAGTATCTACAGGTGATATCAGGAATGCCCTGACCCAGGAGTTCGATGGACAGGCTCCGGAAGTAAAAACCTTCGGGCCTACGACACAGGTTAAGATCACAACAAAATACCTCATCGACGACAAATCACCAGAGGTTGACTCTACCATACAAGTTAAACTTTATAACAGTCTTAAGCAATTTTATGTAGACACGGAGCTGGCCTACGAGGACTTCGGCACGGATGTAGGGACTGAAAACAAGATGATGGGTATCTTAAGCTCACAAAAAGTGGATCCTGTCATTGCCGATGACATCATGAAAAGAGCCTGGCGCGCTGTAGGTATTGCTTTGCTGGTAATATTTATATATATCGCCCTGAGGTTCCGCAGGTGGCAATTCGGTCTTGCAGGCCTTGTGGCACTGATGCATGATTCCCTGATAATTTTTGGGCTGTTCTCCCTCTTTTATAATATCTTGCCGTTCAGCATGGAAATTGACCAGGCATTTATTGCAGCCATCCTCACAATTGTTGGTTATTCTATAAATGATACCGTGATCATTTTTGACAGGATCAGGGAATTTACCGGACTTTTCCCAAAACGGGACATGAGAGAAAATGTGAACGCTGCTCTGAACAGCACCCTGGCTCGTACACTTAATACCTCGGGAACAACCCTCGTCGTGCTCATCATCATTTTCACATTTGGTGGTGAAGTGATCAGAGGCTTTACCTTTGCATTGCTGATGGGTATCCTTGTTGGTACATATTCATCGCTGTTCAATGCCAGCCCTGTAGCTTACGACCTCCTGGGTGGTGATAAAAAACTGAAAGGTGTACCAACCCGTCTTGTTAAGCAGGTACAAAAAAAGAAGAAAAAATAATAATGATGCTCGTATAGCAAAAAAGTCCTGATTCGTTCAGGACTTTTTTTTTATTATTTTTGCTCATTAATCATCGTATGCTACTTATTATGGCAAGCTTATTATTTCTCGATATCAGTTTTGGCGAGATATTTATTATCATAGTAGCCATATTCATTATTTTTGGTCCGGATAAAATTCCTGAGCTTGCCAGAAAATTTGGCAAAGGAATGCGGGAGATCAAAAAAGCCTCAACAGATATCAGGAGAGAGTTCAACCAGGAGGTAAACCAGTATAAAACCGACCTTGACCTGGAAAAGATGGCAACAGAAGCTGATAAGCCTGCCAAGGATAGCAAAACAGAGGAAACAACGCCATCTGTGGAAGAAAAAAATAAAAAAGATAAAAGCATTGAATAAAACATGCTTTTGATCGTTATCATAAAAGATCATAACATTAAGGACAGGTTTATATGAACCTTATTACAAAAACATCATTCTTCCTCCTTATCGGAATGCTCATTTCAGCATCGCTTTTCGGTCAACGAAGAAATTATGCCAGGGGAGCTGATGAGGCATTTGAAGATAAGAAATATGTGCTGGCCATTGAGAAATTTAAAAAGGCCCAGTCGAAGATCAAAAATAACAAAGCTGAAAAAGACAGGGTCTCTTTCAGGCTTGCAGAGTGTTACCGGCTCACTGGCAATCCAAGAGCTGCAAAAGCACAATACAAGCGATTGCATAAGTCAGGCTATGATAAAAAGGAACCTATCCTCTTATTGCATTATGCAAATATTATGAAAGGCGCAGGCTCCTACGAGGAGGCATCGGAATTCTATAACCTTTATGCTGAAGCTGTGCCTGATGACCCCAGGGGGGCCGCCGGCATCGAGTCAGTTGGCATGATCGAAGAATGGCTTGAATTTCCATCGAAATATGAAGTCGAGTATCTTAAGAAGATCAGCAGCAAGCAATCGGATTTCTCACCCACCTATGCCAATGACAACTTCAACGAACTGATATTTACCTCAACACGGGAAGGGGCCAGGGGAAAAAATACCGATGAATGGACCGACCAGAATTTCAGCGATCTGTTTAGTAGCCGTATAGACCGAAAAGACGAATGGAGCGAACCCGCACTGCTTGATGATAGTGATGATGGAGTCAATTCGGAGGCCAATGAAGGAACAGGAGTGATGAATAGCAGGTATAATACGTTATATTTTACCCGCTGTCCGAATGAAGAGAAAAAGATTAATGGTTGTCAGATCTATACCTCACGCAGAACAGGAAGGATATGGAGCAAACCGGAGATGGTTAAACTCAGTCATGACTCCTCCGACGCTTTCGGGCATCCTGCTATCAGTGAGAATGAGCTGATCATCTATTTTGTTTCCGATCGCGAAGGGGGATTCGGTGGTAACGACATCTGGGTTGCTTTCCGTGACGACAAGGAGGATGAGTTCAGCAGGCCATATAATCTTGGCCCTGTTGTAAACACTCCCGGTGATGAGATGTTTCCATACCTCAGGTCAGACACGGTCTTATATTTTGCATCGGAGGGCCATCCCGGCCTGGGCGGACTGGACATGTTCGTTTCCACAATTGATGAGGAAGGCAACTGGACGAAGCCGGAAAATATTAAGCCTCCGATGAACTCCGAATTCAATGATTTTGGCATTGTTTTTCACCCGGATGAAGAAAAAGGCTTCTTCACCAGCGACCGAAGGGGGCGAAAAGGGCTTGAAGATATATTCTATTTTATTGTCCCACCTGTTGAATTTATCCTGAGCGGGGTGGTAACAGATGACAGGACCCTGCAATATGTGATGGATGCCAATGTCAGCCTCGTTGGGTCAGACGGAACTTCAGTCACTACCAGGACCACAGAGGAAGGTGTATATAATTTCGGAAAATCACAAGTATTGCAAAATACAACCTACGAAATAGTGGTGAGTAAGGCGAACTACTTCAATAGCTCAGCCACCATCACCACCGTTGGTCATGAAAAAGGAAAAGAGTTTACACAGGATTTCCTGCTGAAGCCTATTCCCGAGGAGCCTATCATCCTGCCTGAGATCTTATATGATCTGGCAAAGTGGAACCTCAAACCACAGTACGAAGATTCGCTGCAGGGCCTGATCCAGACATTGGATGAGAACCCAAGGCTGGTTATAGAGCTGGCTTCACATACTGATTCCAGGGACAATCATGAAAGAAACGACCTCCTCTCACAAAGAAGGGCTCAGTCAGTGGTTGACTATCTGGTTCTCAGAGGCATTGATGCCGGAAGGCTTGTTGCCAAAGGGTATGGGGAACGTGTTCCGCGAGAGCTTACAAAGGATGTGAGCAGGGCCGGGCATACCTTTACGGAGGGTGATGTGCTTAATGAAGAATATATTGCCGCCCTCCCTTCTGTTGAAATTCAGGAGGCTGCTCACCAGATGAACAGGCGGACAGATTTCAGCGTACTCAGGAAAGACTATGTGCCACAGTCCGGGATCAGTGACGACCCGGGAGAGGTAAGCATACTGATCAACCCCGAGGATAATGTAGTCCCTTTCCAGGTACAGGCTAAAACCGGATTTTATATTGTACCCCTGATCCTCAACGGATATAATGAAGAATTTATTTATGATGACCGTGCGGCAGCTCAGGTATCTCTCGAAAAGGCCCTGCAATTACTTAACGACGGCATCATCGGGAAAGGAGATTTTGATGGAGACCCATCCAGAATACTTGCAAATAACTCCATCAGGAATAACAGCATTTTTAATATTGATGAACTGCGGATCGGAGCGAAGACAATCAAAGACGTGAAGTTTGTCGTCGTACACCGTCAGCAAAATCCAATCGTAATTGGTCGTCAGATCATGAACAGGATAGGGAAATATACGATCAACGAAAACACTAAAGAAATTACTTTCCAGTATAAAGAAGACTAAGCCGTTGGAAGAAGAAGCAAGATATAATCAACGTGGTGTGTCTGCATCCAAGGAGGATGTACATAATGCTATCAAGGCTATAGACAAGGGATTATTTCCCAAGGCTTTTTGCAAGATCATCCCCGACATTCTTCAGGGCAGTGATGAGCATTGCAACATCATGCATGCTGATGGTGCCGGAACAAAATCCTCCCTGGCATATATCTATTGGAAAGAAACAGGCGACCTTTCTGTCTGGAAGGGTATTGCACAGGATGCCATCGTCATGAATCTTGATGATCTTTTATGTGTTGGTGCCACTGATAACATTTTGCTTTCGTCTACTATTGGAAGAAATAAAAACCTCATCCCTGGAGAGGTGATTGCCGCACTCATCAACGGCACAGAAGAATTCCTTGCCGAAATGCGTGACCTGGGAATCGGAATCCATTCTACAGGCGGAGAAACAGCAGATGTGGGTGATCTTGTCAGAACAATCATTGTCGACTCAACTGTTTCTGCACGCATGAAACGTGATAAAGTGGTCTCAAACGACAGGATAAGGGCAGGGGATGTCATCGTTGGGCTTTCTTCTTTTGGCCAGGCCAGTTATGAGTCAGCATATAACGGAGGTATGGGGTCGAACGGGCTGACTTCGGCCCGGCATGATGTGTTCAGCAACATATATGCTGAGAAGTATCCGGAAAGCTATGACCCGTCAGTGCCGGCAGAGCTGGTTTATTCAGGATCAAAACTCCTTACTGAAGCTACCGAAATAGCAGGAACAGATGTTGGGAAGATGGTGCTCTCCCCCACCCGCACCTATGCTCCCGTAATTAATAAAGTATTAGAGTCATTCCGCAAGGAAATCCATGGAATGATACACTGCAGCGGGGGTGCACAAACCAAAGTGCTGCATTTTATAGATGACCTGCATATTATTAAAGACAATCTCTTCCCTGTACCTCCCCTGTTTAAAATGATACAGCAGGAATCCGGCACCAGCTGGAAAGAAATGTACCAGGTTTTCAATATGGGACATCGCTTTGAACTATATGTCCCCGAACATATTGCCAAAGATATCATCTCCATTTCCCGTTCTTTTAATATCGATGCCAGAGTAGTAGGCTACGTCGAAAATGGCAATAAAAATAAGGCGCTTACGATAAAGGCTGAGAACGGGAGTTTCTTTTATTAAGTATTTATTTATAATGTATAAGAGATGGAGTCCCTGTAGGGATGGAATCCCTATCTCATTTTATCATAACTTTGCAAACCCAAAACCTGAATTTATATGATTGACAAACTGGAAGGCATTTACAAACGATGGCAGGAAATTGGTGAGCAAATGACCGAGCCTGACGCTATGTCGGACATGAAAAGATTTATCAAGCTCAACAAGGATTACAAAGATCTGCAACCCATTGTTGATGCGTATAAGGAATATGCTAATGTCATTGCCAATATTGACTCTACCAAAGATGTACTGAAGACGGAAAAAGATGATGAGTTCAGAGAAATGGCGAAACAGGAACTCAATGAGTTGACTGAGCGCAGAGCAACTATGGAGGAAGACATCAGGTATATGCTGATCCCAAAAGACCCCCAGGATGATAAGAATGCCATGGTGGAGATCAGGGCAGGTGCCGGTGGCGATGAGGCAAGTATTTTTGCCGGAGACCTGTATCGCATGTATATTAAGTTCTGTGAAGTCAAGAAATGGAAAATTGAAGAAGTGAGCATGACAGAGGGTACTGTTGGTGGCTTTAAAGAGATCATCTTCAACATAACTGGGGAGAATGTTTACGGGCAGATGAAATATGAATCAGGGGTACATCGTGTGCAGCGTGTACCAAAAACAGAGACACAGGGCAGGGTGCATACCTCGGCAGCATCCGTTGTTGTTTTACCGGAAGCCGACGAATTTGATATAGAATTGAAACAGGAAGACATCAGAAGAGATACTTACTGCTCCTCAGGTCCGGGAGGGCAATCAGTGAATACAACTTACTCGGCGGTGAGGCTCACACATATTCCAACCAATACCGTTGTTACCTGCCAGGATCAGAAATCACAGATCAAAAACTACGACAAAGCCCTCAAAGTTCTTCGTACAAGGTTGTACGAGATGGAATATAAAAAGTACCTGGACAGCATATCCTCACAGCGCAAGACCATGGTAAGTACCGGCGACAGGTCGGCAAAGATACGTACCTACAACTGGCCTCAGGGAAGGGTGACAGACCATAGGATCACCCTGACACTGTACAATCTACAAGAGATCATCAATGGGGATGTGCAGGAACTGATAGACAAGCTTCAGCTGGCCGAAAATGCAGAACGCCTGAAGCAGGAATTGGATCAATAAGCTAATATCGTTATTTATATCTGGTAATTACCGAATAATAAAAAGATGAACCGCAACCAACTTATTCAACTGATAAAGAAAAAAGGATCATTTCTCTGTGTTGGCCTTGACACCGACCTGGAAAAGATCCCGGCACATTTGCTTGAAACCGAGGATCCCATTTTTGAGTTTAACAAATCCATCATCGACGCCACTGCCGACTATACCGTGGCATATAAACCCAATATTGCTTTCTACGAGGCTTATGGCACAAAAGGATGGCAGAGCCTGGAGAAGACCATTGCCTACCTGAAGGGCAAAGATGTTTTTACGATTGCTGACGCAAAACGTGGCGACATTGGCAATACCTCCGGAAGGTATGCAAAGGCTTTCCTGGAAAATCTGGATTTTGACGGGATCACGGTGGCACCATATATGGGTAAAGATTCTGTAGGGCCATTCCTTGATTTCAATGGTAAGTGGGTGGTGCTGCTTGCACTCACCTCGAATAAAGGTTCAGATGATTTCCAGATGATCAAAACCGGAAACAAACAGCTTGTGTATGAGCGTGTGATCAAGAGATCAGCCGAATGGGGAAGCCCTGAGAATATGATGTACGTGGTGGGTGCCACCAAGGCAGAGATGTTATCCACGATCAGGAAGATCATTCCGGAACATTTCTTACTTGTACCCGGCGTTGGTGCCCAGGGTGGCAGCCTGGAAGAAGTTGCACGTTATGGACTGAACAAAGATTGCGGGCTCCTGGTGAATTCCTCCAGGGGGATCATATATGCCGGAAAGGATGAAAATTTTGCAGCACAAGCCAAAACAGAGGCAGAAAAGCTTCAAAAACAAATGGCTGATATTCTCCGATCAGCAAATATTATATAGTCCTGCTATATTAAGAATCAGATATCCAGCACCCTGGTCCAGCCGTATGGATCGGGTTCTTCACCATATTGAATACCCCTGAGCTTTTTATACAGAGCAGTAGATACCGGTCCGGCTTCGCCATCACCGTATGCATATACTTTCCCTGTTTCACGGTCTGTGATTTCGCGTATTGGGGAGATAATAGCAGCAGTACCGCAGGCGCCTGCTTCATCAAAATCACCCAGTTCATCAACCATAACATGACGTTTCTCAACTTCAAGGCCCATATCCTTTGCCAGTGTTCGAAGGCTCATATTGGTGATGGAAGGCAGGATTGAATGAGAATCGGGTGTGACATATTTATTACCTTTAATACCGAAGAAGTTGGCCGGGCCTGCCTCATCGATATATTTTTTTTCTTTGGCTTCAAGGAAGATTACGGATGCGAAACCTTCATCTTTTGCACGTGCAGCAGGCTTCAGGCTAGCAGCATAGTTTCCTCCCACTTTGATATGCCCCGTACCAAGAGGAGCGCAACGATCATAATCACGTACGATCTGCATCTTTACAGGGTGGAAGCCCTCCTTGAAGTATGGCCCGACAGGACCAACAAATATCATAAACAAATATTCCTCAGCCGGCTTAACACCAACCTGCGGCCCTGAGCCAAGCAGGAGTGGACGCAAATACAAGGCAGCCCCGGTCCCATAGGGAGGGATATATTTGGCATTCAGGCTAACTACCTTCGTCATCATTTCATCGAAAAGCTCATCAGGAACCTCAGCCATCATAATCCCTTCAGCTGAGCGGCGCATCCGCTTCGCATTTTCTTCCCATCGAAAAACCCTTACTTTGCCATCCGCACCACGAAAAACTTTCATCCCTTCAAAGGCTTCCTGTCCATAATGCAAACTGGTAGCTGCAATATGAAGACTGACATATTCTGAATCTGACACTTCTACCTCTCCCCATGCTCCGTCACGAAAATAACACCTTACATTGTAATCCGTCTTAAAATACCCGAAAGGTAAACTTCCCCATTCAACATCTTGCATAATAAATATTTTTAAAAATTCAAGGATTTTGGTTGAGGCTAAAATAACAAAAATTTTCAAGAAATAAAGCTGGTTTCTTTTTAAATTCCATATAAATAGACAAGATAATATCGCTCGAAAAGATCCTTGGTTCAGAGGCCCAATTAAAAATAATTTCAAAAAAAATGTGGACATTTTGCCAATTTGGGTATTAATAGTTACAGGGGTACCCAATCGCAAAACAAAAAATGAAAAACTCATTATTACTAATTATCACTAAATCACTAAATCGAACGATTATGAATTCAAAAACAAAACTCAATCTTTTTGTGCAGGTAATGCTGGCCCTTTTCATTACACAGGAAGTCGATGCCCAGTGCACCAACTGCCAGGGCACTGCTTCAAATCCCCAGAAAGCTTCAAGTGCTATTGGCATCAGATCCAAGGCTTCCGGCCTTGCTGCCTTTGCCTCCGGATCTGATGTCATTGCAAGTGGTGAGCTGTCGAGCAGCATAGGAAGTAAAAGCATGGCCGACGGAGATCATTCGGTAACACTTGGAAGCTATATTATGAGTATCGCCAAAGGTAGCATGGTTATTGGTCACGGTTTCGGGTATAGCTCAGCTGACAGGCTTTTTAATCTCAAACCCAACAGTCTAATGGTAGGCTTTAACAGTATTTATCCGACTCTATTTGTAAGCGCTTCGGGCGATAGAGATAAAACAGGAAGTGTTGGCATAGGAAATGTAAGCGAACCGGAAGCTAAGTTACATGTGCGTGCCGACCCGGGTGAAAGAGCCGATCTGTTCATTGAACAAACAAATTTCAGGGAGGCTGAGCTGTTCCTGGGCAATAAAGGGCATGGCATCCGCAGCACCGATGGACAGGGAATGGTATTCAGGACAGAAAGACATTATATCTTCAATGAAGGCTTTGTGGGCATTGGAACCTCCTCTCCAGGCTACGACCTTGATGTACAGGGAAAAACATCCACTACACAATTCAGGTTATTTGACAAAGAAAACCATAATGACAATATCGCGGGATGGATTCTCAGGTCAGATGCCGATGGCAATGCATGCTGGACAAACCCGGCTGATTTCAATGATCAGGACTGGGAAATAAAAGAGGAAAACATATATCGCCCGGAAGGTAATGTTGGCATAGGAACTTCCAACCCTGTTGCACAGCTTGAGCTCGCCGATGTGTACGAGGCAGGCGGAATGAACCTAAAAATTGGAAATGATGCCTACTTATCTGATGTCGACCTCTTGCATACCCTTGGGATATTCAGCATGAATGATCCGGAAAAGGGAGCAATCAAGCTTGGCGGAAGAGGTCCGCTCCTACATGGTGATGAATGGAAATTAGGTATTGGAACAAGAAGCCCGGCCACCACACTGGAAGTGTACAAAGACCTGACATACGGTGGAACCGTAGGCCTGAATATTTCCAATAATGAGAACACCAGGTGGTTTATCGGGATGAGTGCCAAGCAGTCGTATCTAAAGGATCTTCTTATAGGCAGCTTCGATGATCTTTCTTCAGGCTACTCATCATTCCTGGTACTAAAACAGGATGGTACCGTAGGCATCGGGACCAACGAAACGCACGCTTATAAGCTGGCTGTGAACGGAGCCATACTGACAGAAGAAGTCACAGTGAAGGTGAGCGAAAACTGGCCGGACTATGTTTTCAATGATGATTACGAGCTTCTGCCACTGCATCAACTTGAAAATTATATTGACTGCCATGGCCACCTGCCAGAGGTCCCCAAAGATTCAGAAGTACTGGAAGATGGCTTAAACCTTGGAGATATGGAACGCCTGCTATTGAAAAAAGTCGAAGAGCTGACTCTTTATATCATAGAGCAGGAGAACAGGATCAATAAAATTCAAGGCATGATCAAAAACAACAGCAACTAATACAATCATATTATACTAACCAAAACCCCATACACATGAAAACCTTTAGAATCATATTTTTTACCGGCATGCTGATCATAACAAACCTCATCTATTCGCAGGAAGCAAAAAGACCCGGCTTGATCAAATACGATATGGTCAGTCTGCTTGGCGACCAGGTGAGCAACAGTATGGGCATCATGTTTGGTTTTGAATATTTTGTAAAAGAACATATATCTTTTGCACTTGATGCCATGTATATTTTCCCCTGTTCTTCCTGTGATATACCTTATACAAGGATACATACAGAAG
>JBDLIJ010000091.1:0-11789 GCA_039714935.1 Bacteroidota bacterium
GGCGGGGCCGGCAGCAATGATGCCAACCATATTTCAGGGCCATCCCGGACGGGAGAAGGTTTACAGATCGCCATCCGTCATTCACTTGAATTTTCAGGGGTATCAACGGATGTGATTGACAGCATTTCAGCCCATGGCACCGCAACGGACCACAATGATGAGATGGAGGCCAAAGCATTCAACAGTGCAGGCCTTGCGACGGTGCCCATAAACAGCTTTAAAGGATATATCGGCCATACCCTGGGAGGCGCAGGCATAATTGAGTCAGCCATTTCCCTGCAATCCATGAAAAAGAATATATTGTTCCGCTCCGCAGGTTATCATGAAAAGGGGGTGTCAAAGGAAATTAATGTGATCAATAAAACAGAAAATAAAGAGATCAATACATGCCTGAAGACAGCATCCGGTTTCGGAGGCAGTAATGCTGCTGTGGTCTTTCAAAAATAATAAGAGATGTCGCTGGTAATTCATAAATATTGTTCTGTCAAGCCTTCGCGAGCATGTGTAAATGGCCGTGAGATCTTTAGTAATGAAGCACCGCAGGGATTGAGAGGATATCTGAGGGCTCTTTACAAACATCTTAAGGTGGATTACCCGAAGTTTTTTAAGATGGACGGACTCAGTAAACTCGGATTTATAAGTGTTGAGTTCTTATTGCAGGATGAAAGTTTATTAAGCAGGCATGCAGCTGAAAAGATCGGGATCATCTTAAGCAATGCCAGCTCTTCCCTCGAGATAGATGAGAAGCATCAGGATACCATTAATGACCGGAATCAGTATTTTCCCAGCCCTTCAAACTTTGTTTACACCTTACCAAATATCATGGCCGGAGAGGCTGCCATCAGGCACAAATTCAAAGGGGAGAATACGGTGTTGATCTCGGAGAAGTTTGATGCTGAATTGATCCACAATATTGCAAGCCAGGCATTTTCAATAAATGCCCTGGACTGTTGTATCTGCGGATGGGTTGAACAATATGGTGATAAATATGAGGCTTTATTGTTTCTTGTTGAGAATAGTGAAGGCCCGAAATCCGGGGAAGGTATTATCTTTGATCCAATAAATCTTATGAAAATATATAAACAAGAATGGAAGAATTAATTCAGAAATTAAAAGTAGAGATCATTGAGGTGCTGAACCTGGAAGAAATGGAGGTGGAAGATGTTGATACGGATGAGCCTTTATTTGGTGACGGGCTGGGATTGGATTCCATAGATGCGCTCGAACTTATTGTGCTGCTCGAAAAAAATTACGGTATTAAGATTGAAGACCCTAAAGACGGAAGAAAGATCTTTTTCTCGATAAGAACAATGGCTGAATACATTACTGAAAAACAAAAATAATTTCATGAGCAGGGTTGTTGTTACCGGCATGGGGATTCTCTCCGCTATTGGAAACAATGTTGCGGAGAATTTCAATTCATTGCTCAACAGCAGGCATGGGGTCGGCAAAATCAGTATCCTGGACACCATCCACAGGGAGGATCTTCCTGCTGCAGAGATCAAACTCAACAATCAGGAACTTGCAGCAATCTCAGGCATTGAAGATGCCGGACTACATTCCCGCACAACATTACTGGCTTTGATCGCAGCCAGCCAGGCTTTTGAATCCGGGATCGGGCAATACGGTATCACCGATCATAGTGAAACAAGCCTGGTTTCCTCCACTACGGTGGGAGGAATGGATGTCACAGAAAAGCACTTCTACAACTACCTTGAAAGCAATCGCTATGCCCATCTGTGGCATACCCACGACTGCAGTGACAGCAGCATGAAAATATGTGACCACCTGGGCTTAAGGCACTCGAATATAACATTGAGTACTGCATGTTCTTCATCACTCAATGCTATTTTGTTCGGAGCAAAGCTGATCAAACACGGATTGGCTAAACGTGTCATTGCAGGAGGTGCTGATGCCTTATCAAAGTTTACCCTGAATGGATTCAATACCCTGATGATCCTCGACAAAGATCATTGCCGGCCTTTGGATGCCAGTCGAACAGGTTTAAACCTTGGAGAGGGTGCAGCATATCTCGTACTTGAATCGGAAGAAACTGCAAAAGCATATAACAAAGAAATACTATGTGAGCTCACCGGATATGCCAATGCCAATGATGCATTCCATCAAACTGCCAGTTCACCTGACGGATACGGGCCTTATCTTTCTATGAAGCAAGCCCTTGACATGAGTGGACTGCATCCTTCACAGATCGGTTATATCAATGCACATGGCACCGGCACTGATAATAATGACCTCACTGAAGGCCTCGCCATCGAAAAGATTTTTTCACCCGAAGTACCGCCGGTATCATCAACCAAGCCTTTTACAGGCCATACCCTTGCAGCAGCCGGTGCCGTGGAAACCGTGTTCTCAATTCTGGCCCTTCAAAACCAGGTGCTTTTCCCAAACCTGAATTTCAACCAAAAGATAGAGGAGTTGAATTTTGAACCGATAAAAGAACTAAAAAAGGCTGAAGTAAATCATGTGATCACCAATTCATTCGGTTTTGGCGGCAATGATTCAAGCCTGGTGTTATCAAAGTATTAATATGGAAGCATATATCAGGGGCATCGGAAATATTTCACCACAGCATAGCTGGGACAATGGCCAGTTTCTTCCTGATATTGTCATGCATGATGCAAACAGGCTGAAATGCATTGAGCCTGAATACAAAGAATTTATCAAACCCATGCAGATGCGCCGTATGAGCCGCATCCTGAAAATGGGTATTGCGGCGGCGGCCAGGTGCCTTCAGGATGCAGGTGTTGAAAAACCTGATGCAATGATCATGGGAACGGGCCTGGGCATGTTTGCTGATACCGAAAAGTTCCTGAAGGCCGTTATCGATAATCAGGAAACCCTCCTTACACCCACTTCTTTCATCCAGTCGACACATAATACCATAGGAGCACATATTGCTGTGATGTTAAAATGCAATGCATATAACCTTACCTATGTCAATGATTACCTTTCCTTTGAAAGTGCTTTACTTGACAGCCTGATACGCCTGAAAGAAAATACATCCGAAAAAATACTCATGGGCGGCATTGATGAGATGACAAATATTTACTTTAAGATCACGGAGAATGCAGGCTGGTGGAAAAAAGACCTTGATAGCAACCTGGGTATGCTCGAACACAAAGAGAAGGGTACCATTGCCGGCGAAGGAGCTTCGTTTTTTGTTGTTACTGGAGAAGAGCATCCCGATAACTACGCAAAATTTGCCGGGGTAAAAACTTTTTATAAACCGGTATCACTAGAAGAAAGAGATCATTTCATACTTAACTTTTTATCTGAAAACGAATTGGATGTGGCGGATATAGATTTGGTCATTAGCGGGGTAAACGGCGATTATGAGGCAGATAAAGAATATTACAGTTTGCAAAACGGTCTATTTAATGATACGGCTATGGCCTATTACAAACATCTGTGCGGGGAATATTTCACGGCCTCCTCATTTGCAAGCTGGCTCGGGGCAAGGATTTTGAAAGAGCAGGCATGGCCGGCTGAGATCATGCTAAAGGAGAATGACCTTTCAGCTCCGCTTAAGAATATCCTTATCTATAACCAGCATCATAATACCAGGCACGGACTAATCCTTCTCACGGCATGCTAAGCTACCGAAAAGTGTTCTTATTCACCCTCCTCGGCTCATTGGTCATCATTACCCTGGGCTGGGCTTCATCATTGCTGGAGCCCTGGCTGGTGTTTTTACTTATATTGGTGAACCTGGGTATGCTGATATACGGTTCATTTTATGTTTGCTCGGGATTATATTTAAACGTAAAGTGCGGTGGCAACAAAGGTCAAAAAAGTATTTCTATCACTTTTGATGATGGACCGGATCCTTTGATCACGCCCAGGGTGCTCGATCTGCTTGAAGAATATGAGCTTAAAGCAACTTTTTTTCTGATCGGGAAAAACATCCCTGGTAATGAACATCTTGTGAAGCGGATGCTTGATGAAGGCCACATAATCGGGAATCATTCATATTCACATTCAAATTATTTTGGCTTTCTAAGATCCGAAAAGGTGATTAAAGACCTTAAGAAGAACGAGCTCCTGATAGAAACAATATGTAAGAAAAAAACAAATCTGTTCAGGCCACCTTTCGGCGTAACAAATCCCAATATCGCAAAAGCGGTACGATCATTGGATTATACGGCCATAGGATGGAATATCAGGTCACTTGACGGAATTAAAAAAAACAGCGCCAAGACAACAAAACGGGTAATGAAGCGTCTTAAACCTGGTGGGATTATCCTTTTTCATGATAATCATGCCGGTATTTTTACTATACTTGAACAACTCATTGAAAAAACTCAAAAAGAAGGATACAGCATCGTATCCCTTGATGAAATACTAAACCTGAAAACCTACAAATAACATGAAAACAAGCCTATTATTTTTATTTCTCTTCAACATATTCGGGATGCAACTTCCCGGTGAGCTGAAAGTAATTATTGAAAACATCGATCCCGTTGAAGGCAAGCTTTATGTGGGCATTTACGATCACTCCGAAAAGTATAATTTTGTGTATGGTGAATCGGCTGTTTACAGTCAGGTTGTGACTGTCGAAGCAAGCACACAAACGATAGTATTCAAAGATGTCCCCGATGGTGAGTTTGCCATTACAGTCTTTCAGGATCTGAATGGAAATGGCAAATTAGATTTACGCAAAGGAGGGATCCCGACAGAGCCATATGGCTTTTCAAATAACATGAATGAGCATACAGGCCCGCCTACTTATGATCGCTCAAAGTTTTATTTCACGGGAAATATGGAGATGAAGATCGAACTGCAATGTAATGAGTAAGAGTATATTTATATTTCTGCATGGCTTTAGCTTGTATTTATTGCTGATAATCATTCCCGGCGCAGGGTATGCCCAGGAGGAATACCAGCCTGTGAAAGATACTGATGCCTTCAGGCAACAGATGCTTGAGACCTCACAAAACACCCATAGTATCTCGAGTGATTTTGTTCAACTAAAGCATTTGAGTTTTCTTGAAGAAGATATTGAAAGTACGGGTATATTTTATTTTAAGAAGGAAAATCAGCTTCGCTGGGAATATACCAGGCCCTTTTTCTACCTGATCATATTCAGCCATGATACGATCATGATACAGGATGATCAGAAAACATCTCATTATGATGCCGCTTCAGGCAGGATATTCAGAGAGATCAATAATATTATGTTAAGCATGGTGAACGGAAGCATACTTGAAAGCGAAGAATTTACCTTTGAATATTTCGAAAATGCTGATTCGTATAAGTTGGAGCTTAGTCCGCAGGATCCTAATATGAAAGCGTTCTTAACGAAGATCCGTCTCTTCATTAACAAAGATGATTATGCTGTTGATGAATTGTTTATGATCGAAAAATCAGATGATTACACGCATATCCGCTTTATCAATAAACGACTGAATGAAGATATCCCGCAGCATATTTTTGATCTGCATTAGTACACTCTTGCTGCTTCCTTCCGGCTGTTATATGTCGCAATACAGTAAGAGCGGAAAGCTAGACATGAGTGGACCCGGATATGATGAACTGATGCCTTTCCCCTCAGGTTTTGAAAAAGCATTATACAAGGCCCGTCTGGAGGTGAATGGCAATGATTTCGCGGGGCTGATGATGGTCAAAGCCTTTGAGGAAGAAAACTATAAAGTGGCCTTTTTCAGTGAATTGGGATTGAACTTCTTTGACTTTGAGCTTCGGGGAACGGGAAAGAAAAACCACCTCAAGCTTCATGTAAACAACATATACCCTCCCCTTGACAAAGACATATTGCTGAACAAATTCGAAAAATATTTCAGCATGCTGCTTGGTGCCGGGCCTGATGGAATGGAGCAAATGAGCTATCTGAAAAAAGACGGCAGCATGGTTTTAATGAAGGTAAAATCATACCAAGGCAAAGATGCATATCTGAGTAAAAACCTCATCGAGGCATATACAGAAATTGTAAACCTTGGCAAGTTCCGGGGAAACGACAGGATCACCATCACCTTATCTTCCGGGAAGCAAAATTTTAGTCCGCAAAATATCCTCATTGAACAGCCTGGACTGAGGTTGCAGTTTAGCCTGGAGCTGGTAAATTAGTTGAAGCCATGAGCCTGACATCTCTTTATACCATTCAAAACCTGATAAAAACCGACGAGGGCTTTACAGCCAGGATCAGCTTTAATCCGTCGCATCCGGTATTTGACGGGCACTTTCCTGAACAGCCGGTTGTGCCGGGGGTTTTCCTCATTCGCATTATAAAAGATGTGGTCGGCAGTGTTGCCGGTGGTAAATTTGTGTTGAAATTTGGAAGTAACATTAAGTTTCTGAATGTGATCGATCCACACAAGCACCCTGAAGCAGATCTTAAAGGAACATTTTCAATCGCAGAAGACGGTCAGTACACCGTTCAGGCAAACATATCAAAGGAAGATCTGACCTTTTTCAAATTCAAAGGCTCCTTCCAAACATTCAGAACCATTTAATCATTTAGCCATTTAACAATCCTTTTTCTATCTTTGTTAGAAGTTAAATTAAAATTATACTATCATGAAAAAGATTATTCTTTATAGTTTATTGCCAGCACTGGCAATGTTTGTATTTGTGGCAGCGCATAATTCCGCCCCTGCCCCAACACCTGTCCCCGAAGACCTCAACCTTGACTGGCCGGAGGAAGTGATGACACTGCTTGAGCAATCCTGCTTCGACTGCCATATTGCCGAATCGGGCAACATTAAAGGAAAAAGCAAACTAAACTTCTCTAAATGGGAAGATTATAAGCTTTCCAAAAAGGTCGGAAAACTTAACGATATCAGTGAAGAACTGAAAGAGAAGAAAATGCCTCCGAAAAAATATCTCAAGAAATACCCTGAGAAGGCACTCAGCGATGAGGAGATCACAGTGATCACCAACTGGGCAAACAATACGGCTGATAAGCTGATGGAGGAATAAAAAAGATCATTTAAACCTAATTGATAAAGCAATCTGATCCATCTCATCAGGTTGCTTTGTTTTATACAAAAATGAAGCTATGAAAAATACCGGCCGCATCATTCTTTATATTTTTCTGGGGTCTTTCATATTCATCCAGTTTTTCGGTGTTGAAAGAAACCAGCGTGAAGAAATTTCTCCCGATGACTTCCTTAAACAAAATCCATCATTGCCGGAAGCACTGATCTTAAACATCAAAACATCCTGCTATGATTGCCACTCCGATCATACCAATTATCCCTGGTACGCACAGGTGGCACCATTTTCCTGGATCATCGACCAGCATATTGATAATGGGAAGCAGGAATTAAACCTGTCGGAATACGGCAGTCTTGATGCGAAACAAAAGATCTCTGTTCTCAATGATATTTGCGAGGCCATCAGCGACAGCACCATGCCTCCGGCCAACTACCTGATGCTGCATCAGGATGCCGCCCTGGATGCCGACGATATTACAGCCATCTGCGACTGGGCTGATGAAAAAGCCATGTTTATTATGCGAAACAGATAATTAGTGTGACTCAAAGTATGGATAGGAAAAATAATTCTATCGTAGAAAAGTTTAAGTCGCTGAAATGTTGTGTCATTATTCCGACATATAACAATGAAGCTACATTGGAGACCATCCTTAAGGACATACTGTTGTACACTGACAGTATCATTGTTGTGGATGACGGCTCTGATGACTCAACAGCCCAAATCCTCAAATCCTATGCCCGACTCGATATTATTCGTTTTCATAAAAACAAGGGCAAGGGCTATGCCCTTCGAAAAGCTTTTCAGCGTGCCGGATCACTGGGCTATCGTTATGCGATAAGTATCGACTCTGACGGGCAACATTTTGCATCTGATCTGCCGCTTTTTCTTGAAGCTGTTAGCAAGAGTCCTGATACCCTGTTTGTCGGGGCAAGAAATATGAAAGAAGCAGGCGCCCCGGACACCAGCAATTTTGGTTTTAAATTTTCAAACTTCTGGTATACGGTAACAACGGGCATCAAACTCCCTGACACCCAGTGTGGTTACCGCTTATACCCGCTGGAAAAGCTCAATGCTATTCGATTTGCAAGCCGGCGCTTTGAATTTGAAGTAGAGGTTATTGTCCGGGCTGCATGGAGAAAAATAAACATCAAACCGGTTCCCATAAAAGTATATTATCCTCCGGAAGATGAACGCGTGAGTCATTTTCGTCCATTCACAGATTTTTTCAGGATCAGCGTTCTCAACACAGCGCTGGTAATACTTGCTCTTTTATTCTACAGGCCATATTTGTTCTTCTCCACGCTTAGCAGGGAACGCCTTAAAGCTTTTATACGCAAGGAATTATTCAATCCTGAAGAAACAAACGGGGTGAAGATTGCTTCCGTCATGGTAGGAGCCTTTATGGGCGTGGCACCAATCTGGGGCTGGCAGATGGCCATAGCCCTCGGCATAGCCATTGCTTTCAGGCTAAACAAGATCATCACCCTGGCGGTCTCAAATATCAGCATCCCCCCGATGATCCCTTTCATTTTGTACCTGAGTTATATTACAGGAGGGCTTGTTCTTGGCAAGGGCGTGGGTATCGATTTTGACAATGGCATCACCCTGGAGTTTGTCATGCAAAATCTATATCAGTATATCATCGGATCCCTCATTTTCGGAGTGATCCTGGCCTTGCTTTTAGGATTAATCACGTATCTTGCGTTACTTATTTTCAGAAAGCCTGCAGCAGGCCGCACTGATCATCAGGCGAAAGCTAAGTAGATATAATGGGACGGGCATTTTTACTCATATACAGCATATTTCACCGAAACCTCTGGGCATTTATTTTATTCTTGCTACTGCTTATTGGTTTCGTTAGCTGGTTTGCTTCTCAGATCAGACTTGAAGAAGATATCAACAGGCTCATCCCCAGGTCAGATAAAAACGAAAAACTGATCACTGTTCTTCAACATTCAAAATTTGCTGACCGGCTTGTATTTTGTGTTAGCATGAAGGAAGCAGACGCAGCAGGAGACCCGGCACTGCTGATCTCCTACGCCGAATCCCTTATTGACTCCCTGAAAAGCAAATCAGCATCAAATTACATTCGAAAAATTGAAGATCGCTTTACACCTGCGGATTTTACCGGAGTTTATAAGCTGTTTTATGAAAATCTGCCTCTTTTTTTAGATGACAATGACTATGATGAGATCGAAGTCCGCCTGGGAGATTCAGCCATGGCAACTGCCATTAAAAAGGATTATGAAGCCCTGATCACAGCAGGCGGTTTTGCCATGCGGGATTTTATCCTCAAGGATCCGCTGAGCCTGACACCAATCGCCCTGAAAAAACTGGAATCTCTTAAAGTCAGCGAGAATTTTGAACTCGTTCAGGATTATATTATTTCGAAAGATAAACGAAACCTGTTATTTTTTATCATTCCTGCTCATCCCTCAACGGAAACATCTGAAAATGCCCGATTGCTGAAAATAATAGATGCTCACATAAACAAGCTGGATGAACATTATCAGTACAGGATTGCTTCCTATTACTTCGGTTCCATGGCTGTAGCCATTGGCAACGCCACACAGATAAAGCATGACATTATCATCACTGTGAGTATTGCTGGATTGGTCCTACTTATTTTTCTGGGGATATATTTTCGTAAAAAGCTCAGCTTTCTGCTTCTTTTCCTGCCTGCCCTCACAGGAGGAGGTTTTGCCATAGCCATACTTGCAATCATAAAGCCGGAAGTTTCGGCAATATCGCTTGGGCTGGGTTCTGTAATGTTAGGGATCTCTATTGATTATGCCCTTCATTTTCTTTCGCACTTACGCCATACCGGATCCGTAAAAATGGTGATCAATGATATTGCAAGCCCTGTTATGATGAGCAGCCTTACAACAGCCTCAGCCTTTCTTTGCTTGCTGGTACTAAAGTCTGAAGCTCTTCGTGATCTGGGCATTTTTGCCGCCCTGAGCGTATTTTCTTCAGCCATCTTCACCTTGCTCATCCTCCCCCACTTTTTTAAGCAGCAAAGAACGGTATCTGAGAAAGTACAGGCATCCGGACTGGCATCCGTGTTAAGCCGGATTGCCTCTTATGCTTACGACCGGAACAAAAAGCTAAGCTGGGGCATTTTTTTGCTTTTGATCATATTTATCTTCACCTCCGGACGGGTAAGGTTCGAAAGTAGCATGGACAGCATGAATTTTATGTCGGAGGATTTGCTTGAAGCTGAAGAATTTCTCGACAGCATATCAAGTTACAAGCTACGATCGGTGTTCCTGGTATCAACAGCTTCCGAAATTGACGAGGCATTAATGATTAACGAAAGCATCATACCTGAAACCGACAGCCTGCTGGCATCAGGGACGGTAAAAACATATACCTCTGTGCATCCCTTTTTTCCCTCAACACGAATACGTACAGAAAAAATTCGCAAATGGAAGGAGTTCTGGCCACCGGAAAAGGTATCTTCTATCAAACAATCCATAATTAGTTCATCGGCAGCATTTCGGTTTAAAGCAGACGCCTTTAAGGATTTTTATACGCTGATGGAATATAAGAGCCCTCCCGGGCCGGAAGCTATTTATCCCCTGCGAAAAGCCTTCCTTGATGAATACATAAGTGAAGATGACAGCCTGGCGATGGTGACAACGATCCTCAAAGTAAAAGCCGAAGATAAACCGGATGTATACAAGACCTTTGATGGCCACGATGATGTAATCATTTTTGACCGTCAATCTCTTACCTCTTCATTTATGGAAAGCTTGAGAGGTGATTTTGACAAACTCATTCTGCTCTCACTGCTTGTCGTATTTGTGATCCTGACGCTATCATTTGGAAGGATCGAGCTGGGAATTATCACCTTTATCCCACTCTTGATCAGCTGGGTATGGACGCTTGGCATTATGGGGCTTTTGGGAGTCAGGTTTAATATTTTTAATGTGGTGATTTCAACATTTATCTTCGGACTGGGTATCGACTATGCTATTTTCTGTATGCGAGGCCTGGTGCAGGAATACCAGTTTGGCCGTAAGAAGCTACACTCCTATAAAACATCTATCCTGCTATCCGGAATTACCACCATTGTGGGCATCGGAGTGCTTATTTTTGCAAAACATCCTGCCCTTCAATCCATTGCCATTTCGGCCATTATCGGTATCCTTTCGGTGGTACTGATCACCTATACATTATTGCCACGCCTGTTTCGTTTTCTGATAGAGCATGAGGGGAAAAGCAGGAAATGGCCGGTTACATTTAAGGACTTTATCTTTTCCATAAATACTTTCCTGATCTTTCTGTTTGGAGTGACCATCCTGAATGTTTTTGCTTTCATGCTGAGATACCTTGTTCCCATCAACATGAAAAGGAAAAAACTTATTTTTCACAAAATGCTCTCTGCTGCCACATGGACCATCACCTATGGGTCAGTAAATATTAAAAAGTTTGTCGGAAACAGCAGCAAGGAGGATTTTAAAACACCGGCGATTGTTATTTGCAATCATCAATCCCACCTCGACACCATGATCACTATCATGCTAAATCCCAAGATGATACTGCTTACTACCCCCTGGGTACAAAAAAGTATATTCTTTGGTTGGTTTATCCGTTTTGCCGACTTCTATAGTGTAGCTGAAGGATTCGATAATCTCAAAGACAAAATGAAAGCGCTTGTTAAGGATGGATACAGCATATTATATTTCCCGGAAGGCACGCGCTCTCCTGATATGAAGATCGGGCGCTTTCATCAGGGAGCTTTCTACCTGGCTAAAGAATTGGGCTTGGATATTCTTCCCCTTATCTCATATGGGTCGGGCAATGCGATGCCA
>JBDLIJ010000092.1:0-11665 GCA_039714935.1 Bacteroidota bacterium
ATCCTGCCCTGAAGCTGTTCAAGCCCGTGGGCCTGAACCTGGAGTTTTATGAGCTGGTAGTGATCAATGAAAGGGGCAATATCGTCTTTCGCTCCAACAAGCTGGATGAGATGGGCAGCCCCACCGAAGGCTGGGACGGAAAGACCAAGGGTGAACCGCAATCCAGCGGCAACTATATGTGGAGCATCAGGGCCAAGTTCAAAGATGGCGCTACCTGGGAAGGCAATCAGGTGGGCGATGGATACACCAAGACTTTTGGGAAGGTGTTGCTGATAAGATAGTTTTAGGGATGGCATCCCGGATCCAAACAATTTTGCTGGTAAATTCCTAATCTCCAGGCAACCTTTTATAAGTTATGCAGTCTACTTAGTAGTTAACGGTTAATTAATATAGTCTCCATTAGATTTAAGGCAAAAGGGGAGCCATGCGTAAGCAAGGCACCCCTTTTCGTTTATATCCTTGTTCACTATCTTATGCCATAAGGAAGTTTATATCTTCTCCCTGCGCGATCTCTTTTGCTTCCTGTCCAAAATGAAAAATACGCAAGGGCCTGCTGCCTTTTAGTTTAAGTTCAAATCCATCTACTTCAAAGAGTGAGCTTTCCCTGAGGCCTGCAACCGTCATCTCCTTATTTACCACAAGGAACTCTTCAATGCGCTGCTCACGCGTTTCACCGCCATGCCCTTCCGGGTTTGCATCCAGGTAGTGCGGGTTGATCTGGAAGGGGATCAGGTTCATGCATTTAAAGCTTTCAGGTTCAATAATGGGCATGTCGTTGGTGGTCATCAGGCTGGGACAGGCGACATTGGATCCGGCACTCCATCCCATATAGGGTACACCATCAAGGGCACGCTGGCGGATGGCCTCCATGATGCCTGTTTTATGCATCATATGTACCAGGTGGAAAGTATTTCCGCCACCTACTGCAATGGCCTCAGCTTCATTTACGGCCTTAATAGGATCCTGTTCCTTGTGGATAGAGTAGATGTTGTATCCTAATTCTGCAAACACCCCCTTCACCCTGTCTTCGTAAAGATCATAAGAGGTGTTTATATCTCCGTCAGGAGAAAGCCCGACACCTGCGTAAGGGACAAAAAGAATATTCTTTGCAGTGGTCGATGCCATGAATTCTGAAATATAGGGCCTTGGCCATCCAAGGTATTCCTCACCGTAATTGGTTGAATTGCTGATCAGTAGTAAACGCATTTTATTTAGTTTTAAGTTTTTAGTGTTGAGTTTTAAATTAAATTTTAATTGAATTTAATGAGGATTAAAGGTATTAAAAATGTCAATATAACAGCCCAGGTGTTAAAGAACTTTTATTAAGCCTTATCTTTACATAATGAAAATATCAGTTTCCACTCTCCTGCTTTTATTCTTCATAATTTATACACTTACGGCTCAGCAGATCACCATCCCCCGTATTGAACAAATGCCAAATTTCCCTCAACCCTATGAAATGCGTGATTGGCATCAGGCAGCGATTCAGTATGATTCATTAGTCTTTAAACTGGACGCAAGCGGGCAATATCTGCCTTTAACAACAATTGTCACCAACACTAACAACTATCCCGGACACCCAACTTTTGGAATACAATCTTATGTTGGGACCAACAGCCCTCCCGGCATGGAAGCCATTAACGTGATCCCGGCCGTGATCAGCGCCAGCTTGAATGGAATTGACAAATCCTCACAACATGGTTATAATTGGCCCTTATTATGCGAAGAATATTTCAACCGCCGTCCTGAAGAAAATGTCTATTTGAACGGTCCCAATACATCATCAGGCCATGACTGGTGGTATGAAACCATGCCCAATATATTTTTCTACCAGCTGAATGAACTCTACCCTCACACGGGTGATTTCGACTATCAGTTTACTACGATAGCTGACCGCTGGCTGGAGGCAGTCAAAATCATGGGAGGTTATAATGCCCCTTGGCAAATGCCTTACATGAATTACAGGGCATTCAGCCTGTCAACAATGTCTCCTCTTGCATCAGGCGTTAAACAGCCCGAAGCCGCAGGTGCTATTGCGTGGATACTTTATAATGCATATGCAGAGAATGGCCAGGAGAAATACCGTATTGGCGCAGAATGGTGCCTTGAGTTCCTGAGTAGCTGGGAGCAGAACCCTTCCTATGAGATACAGCTCCCATATGGAGTGTACATGGCTGCCAGAATGAATGCCACGCTGGGTACGCATTATGACATTGAAAAAATGCTCAACTGGTGTTTTGATGTGGGGGAACTGCGTCAATGGGGCGCCATTGTCGGAAGCTGGGGAGGCCAAGATATTTCCGGGCTGATTGGAGAGGCCCGTGACGGCTTTCCCGATTATGCTTTTAACATGAACGGATTTGAGCATGCAGGGGCCCTGCTGCCTATGGTGCGCTATGATGACCGCTATGCCAGGGCAATCGGCAAGTGGGTGCTCAATATGGCCAATGCTTCCCGCCTGTATTATTCGGCCTTTCTGCCCGATAATATGCAAGATAACGAAGAATGGACAAGCGCACACGATCCCGCGGCAGTTATCGCTTACGAAGCCCTCCGCGAACAGACTGCAGGCCCATACGGCACAGGTGATGCCATGGGCGGAGGCTGGGCACAGACAAACCTTGGAGTGTATGGCTCATCTCATGCAGGCATTTTAGGAGCAATAATAAATGAAACCAATATAGATGGTATCCTGGAACTGGATCTGCTATCGACCGATTATTATGGTACGGAAGCTTATCAAAGCTACCTCTACTATAATCCTTTTAATGAAAGCAAGACAGTGATTGCGGAGGTGCCGGAAGGAAGCTGGGACGTATATGATGCTGTGGCCAATGAGATTATTGCATACAATATCAATGGAACTGTGAGCCTGGAAATCCCGGCAGACCATGTGATCATGACGGTGCTGATCCCAGAAGGATCAAACATCACCTACTCCCTGAACAAGGCATTGGTTGATGATATAATAATTGATTTTAATACAGCTGAGAATGTCTCCAATTATCCTCCACGAATAAAGTCACTGGCGGCAAAGGATTCAGTGTGCCTGACCAATAGCTCCCTGACCATTTATTGTACTGCTGAAGATTATGAGAATTCAAACCTGGAGTATTTATGGTTTGTCGATGGTGATAGTGTTGGCGGGGCTGACACTATGGTCTGGCAGGCCCCGGCTGATTCAGGCCTGTACCTGATAAGCTGTATTGTTGAAGACGGCCTGGGTCTGACAGATGAAGCATCCATAAGCATCAGCGTCGTTCAGAAGATAAACTACCCGCCTGAAATAATATCTATCCGGGCTAAGCCACGCATCATAAAAATAAATGAAAGCAGTGAGCTCATATGCCATGCTTATGATGCCAATGGCGATCCCCTGATTTATGATTGGTCGGCCGGGGCCGGAGAGAGCGTTGGTTCGGACAGCGCAGTCATCTACAATGCACCGGCAAGCCAGGGCAATTATTATATCAATTGCAAGATTACTGATACCGAAAATACTTCAAGCGAGGACAGCCTTCTGGTACTGGTCAAAGATCCTGCCCTGGGACAAAGCGGTGAGCTTGTAGCCTGGTATACTTTTACAGGGACAGCAGGGGATTCGAGTGCTTATGATCATCATGGGTTTCCGCAAAACATTTCTTATGTCGATGACATGGGTGGGAATCCTGAAGCTGCAATGAATTTCTATGATATCAACAGCTCAATGACAGTAAATAACACGGATTTTCTGAATTTCAGGGATGGCCTTACAGTTAGTTTTTGGATGGAGGCTGCTGCATTTTATGACAGGGAGTCATATCCAATCTCGCACGGTAACTGGCAAAACCGATGGAAGCTTTCAATTGGTGAACAGCTATTAAGGTTTACCATAAACGGTACGGATGGTATCATCGATCTGGATATGGAAACATTAGTTGAAGAGCATGTGTGGTACCATATCGTTGCTATTTATAACGGGACCGAATGCCAGATCCTTCTGAATGCCGAATTAGATGCTGTCAAAGACTATTCCGGGCAGATCAACACCACTTCCTACGACCTGATAGTAGGACAATCATTGCCAGCACAGTCGGGATATAACTTTAAAGGCATTATTGATAATCTGAGGATATATAATTATGGCATTTCATATGATCAGGTAAAGGATATCTACGAGCAGGAAGTGTTGTCAATCAAAGATAAACACGCCCCGGATATAGCCTTAGAAATATATCCTAATCCTTGCTACAAGGATACACGGATAAGATATCTGATAAATGATAAACGATTAACGATAATTGATCTGTATCAGATATCAGGAATTAAGATGCGGCGATTGTTGAACAAAGAGATGGTGCCTGGAAAATATGAGATGAATATTGATGTAAGTGACCTGGATAGCGGAGTCTATTTGATCAGGATGATGGTCGGGAAAAGATCTACTGTAAAAAAATTGATTGTCAGATAAGCATTTAACTTAATGTATATATTCGTACCTTGTAACAATTAAATCTTCACGACTCACGAAATAATGAATTTAGGGATCATTGGCAGCGGCGGTTTTTCAAGATTTTCGGTAAATGCATTTCTCCTGGCCGGGGATGTAAAGCTTGTGGGTGTATATGATATAGAACAGCATCACGCCCTGGAATTCCAGGATCAGTTTGGCGGGAAGATATATCAGGAAATGGAAGATATCCTCGCAGACCCCGGCATTGAGCTGATCTACATAGCAAGCCCACCCTATCTTCATTATGAACAGTCAAAAAAGGCTTTACTGGCAGGCAGGCATGTTATTTGCGAAAAGCCTGCTGCCCTTCGCTCTGAAGAGGCAAAGGAGCTTGTGGAGCTGGCTAAAGAAAAACAATTATTATATACCGTTAACCTGATGCAGCGGTATAATCCGCTATTCACACAGGTTCAGCAAATTATAGAAAGTAAAATACTTGGCGAATTCGTGCACGGTTTCTTTGAAAATTATGCGGCGGACGAAGGACTTGAGCCAGGGCACTGGATGTGGGATGAATCCAAAAGCGGAGGCATATTCATTGAACATGCGGTTCATTTCTTCGATCTTTTTGCGGGATGGCTGGGTGAAGGGAAAGTGGTATCTTCACAAAAACTGAAACGGCCGAAACAGCATAAAGAGTACTGGTCGCGAGTACAGGCCGTAGTCAAATATGAACAGGGACTGGTAAATTTCTATCATGGATTTGATCAGGCTGTTTGCCTGGACAGGCAGGAACTGAGGCTGGAATTTGAAAGAGGAGAGATCACGCTATACGAATGGATACCTGTAAAGATTAAATTACATGGGCTGGTTGACAATTCATATCTTGAAGAGTTAAAAAAAATATTTCGGGATGCAGAGATTAGCTATTTAGATTCATTTTCAGAAAATAATAAAAGTTTCAAGGGCCGTTTCAAGGAATTCCGGGCTGATCACAGAATAAGCCTTGTGGCCGGACAGGAGGCTCAAAAGATGGATAGATACCGGCAAATGCTCACCTCCATGTTTAAAGATCAAATGATATGGATAAAAAATCCTGATCACAAACGAAGCATTTCAGGGATAAACGGCTATACATCTCTAAAAATAGCGGAAGAAGCAAATAATATGGCAGTTAAACTTTAAGCTAACATTGTTTATGTCGAAAGTCAGGAAAAAATACCTCCCCTACTTCATGGTATCACCGTACCTGACGCATCTTTTGGTGTTTACAACATTCCCGGTTATCTTTTCACTCTTTCTTACCTTTTTCAAGTGGAATATCATCGGTCCGATGGAGTGGACAGGGTTTAGTAACTGGGAGAGGCTTTTCAACGACAGGTTATTCTGGCAGGCCATTCTCAACACCTTGAAATTCCTTATCATTCATATCCCATTACAGATCATAGTAGCACTGGCTCTTGCCGAGGTGTTAAATCAAAAGATCAAACTCAGAGGCTTCTTCAGGGCTGCCTTTTTCCTGCCGGTAGTGATATCAGGTGTGGTTATTACTATGATGTGGCAGCAGCTGTTTGGCTACGAAACTGGCGTCATCAACCGCATGCTGGTATCCATAGGCTTGGGAAAAGTAGGATGGCTGATTGATCCTGATGTTGCGATGGTTTCTATAGCCATTATGGCCACATGGAAGAATGTGGGATTGTATGTCATCCTTTTTCTTGTCGGACTTCAAACAGTCCCCAGGCAATATTATGAAGCAGCCGACCTGGAAGGGGCCACACATTGGCAGAAGTTCATCAATATTACTGTTCCTATTATCAATCCAACCATATTTATGGTGGTGGTATTGTCTACCATCGGAGGATTTTCATTATTCATCGAACCTTACATTTTAACCCAGGGCGGGCCATTGAACAGCACGCTTTCGGCAGTATTATACATTTACAAACAGGCATTTGAATATTATCATATGGGGTACTCGGCCACGCTGGGAGTATTTTTTGCCTTCCTGATAGTTGTGGTTATCATCATACAAAAGAAATACGTAGAAAAAAATACATGACCGGGGTCAAATGATGAAGATATTGAAGAAAATATTGCTCTATACCATCCTCACGGCCGCGGCTTTGAGCTTCATCTATCCATTCATCTGGATGATCATGGCTTCTCTCAGCCCGGAACAGGATATCAACACCCTGATATTATTTCCTTCAGAGTTAACCATTGACAACTACCAGACGATGATCGCCAAGATCCCGATTGGCAGGGCGCTATTTAACAGCATCTTCGTATCAGCTATCAATACCGGATTCTCCCTGATATTTTCTTCCATGGTAGGTTATGCCCTTTCACGTATGGAATTCAAAGGCAGGAGTCTTATCTTTTTTATCATCATTTTTACGATGACCCTTCCGTTTTTGATCACACTTATCCCCAACTATATCCTGATGGTAAAATTTCGCTGGGTCGACACTTACCTAAGCCTGACGGTCCCGTTCATGATCAATGCCTTTGCAATCCTGATGTTCAGGCAGGCCTTCATGGGATTGCCCCAGGCCATTATTGATGCAGCACGCATTGATGGTTGCGGGGAGCTCAGGATCATCTTTAGCATCCTCTGGCCTAATATTAAACCCACCATCATCATGGTAGGCATACTTGCTTTTATGGGATCATGGAATGAAGTGCTATGGCCATTGATCGTCATTCGCGAAGAAAAGCTTATGACCATGCCTCAACTTGTAACATTATTTGCTGTAGGAGGACGGGCCGAGGCTCAGATTGGCGTTAAACTGGCATCGGCAGTGTTTCTCGCCACGCCAATCGTGATCACTTATCTCTTCTTCCAGAAATACTTCATTCAGAGTATGGCAACAACAGGCATGAAAGATTAAGATGGTATAGGATCAGGCTGAGTTTTTTAATTCCTCCAGAAGTTCATCGATGTTTATAAACGCGAAGGCTGAAGCATAATCAGACATAGCGTAGGGAATGACCAGGCTGTTATTATGCACAATAGAGCCACATGAATATATTACGTTGGGGACATATCCTTCCCTTTCCTCTGAGGATGGTATCATCAGAGGAGTTTTTAATCTCCCAATTACTTTTTCCGGATTGTCAAGGTCAAGCAGTATGGCACCCAGGACATACTCCCTCATTTGCCCTACCGCGTGGGTGATCACAAGCCATCCTTCTTCTGTTTCAATAGGGGATCCGCTATTGCCAATCTGAACAAATTCCCATGGATATTTTGGCTCCTGAAGAAGCTTCGCATTCCTCCATATATTGATGCTATCGGAAAAAGCGATATAATTGTTCTCATTATCCATCCGGCACAGCATTGCATACTTCCCATTGATCTTACGGGGAAATAGCGCCATTCCCTTATTTTCTGCAATCTCCCCGTGAATGGGCATTACTTTAAACTTGTAAAACGAGCTGGTTTCAATAAATTTGGGTAAAATGGTTATACCATCATAAGCAGTGTATGTGGCATAATAGCTCACCTCTCCGTCATCATCAGTAAATTTAACAAAGCGTGCATCTTCAATCCCATTTTTTTCTGTTTCAGCAATGGGGAAGATGACCCTTTCAGAAGATGACGTATCCAGGGAAAATTCTATTTCATAATGTGATGATGCAAGCCATATGATCTCATTCAGGAGTAATTCTTTGGTAGCCGTAAGGTGAAGCGTTTTCCTGGCTTCATTGATGCAGCTCTTTAATTCGCCGTAGGTAAAGGTATCACCCAGTTTTTCCAATACTACATCAGGAGAGATGATATTATTGAAATCCTGCATTTCATGGAGCTTACTGATAAAGGTTTCTTTTTGGTAAACATACCTTTGAATGCTCTCTGCCTCATCCAGCATTTTTCCGGCCGGCTCAAATTCCAGATTGTCATCCTTATCAATGATACCGCAACGAAAAACAATAGAAGAAATATGTCCTTCTCCTGTTGCCCTGAAACTAATCATCACCCGTTTAGCACCCGGAGGTAACTTCGTCTGATCCGGATGTTCCACGATGGAAGGATTGAACAAGGCAGCTGATTCAATGGAATATTCCATTGTAAAATAAGAACCGATCAATACTTTTCTCAAGTTGTCAATTGAACCCGGGTCTATATTTAATTGCTCAAATATGTGGGATAGCTTATCGAAATGCTTTTCGAAGACCTTTGAAATATTCCTGTGACGCTTGGAATATCCTCTGAGCACCTGCGTTAAAGCTATATTAACTTCTTCATCCGACAGGGTCATTACCCTGCGAATAATATTTGCACTCTTCTCATCAGGAATATAAAGGAAGCGGGCAATAACCCTGCTTGGATCCGGATAGAACTTAACATCCTTTCTGTTAACAGTAACTTGCATTGATCATCATTTTGTGATTAAGAGACCATATATCAACACTTACTTAAACGTGTTTAATATAAAGTCAGTTACATAAGAAGACATGCAATAATAGGAATAATACGGAAACAGTAAACGAATTTTTAATAGTATTTAGCAGCTGCATTAGAAAGCATACAGACACCTTGCTGCAAATAGCCAGGATATTCCCCAATCGCTGCGCTCCTTCTGAATGAAACCGCAGCACGTGTAGAGAGAAGTGAGGGCGCAGATCAAGCGAGGAGGGATATCCGAGAGATTGAAATAAATTAATTATTTACCGGTAACGGTATCTGTAAGATCAAAAGTGTTACTTTTAAAAGAGAATTAGATGACCTATGAAGCACTATCGCAATATTATTTTAATCCTTATTATCACAGCCATAAGCCTTTCTGCCTGCGAAAATCAAGATGGGCATCATACACACAGTTTAATAAACTTAGATCATCTGAAGCATTTATATGCCGAGGTGGAACTTAAAAATGGAATGGAGCTTGGGGCCATCAACATATACAGTGAATATCCTGATTACATATACGCCATTGAACCTGATGAGGGATTTTCATGCGTTGATGATGTGGCAAGGGCATTGGTTTTTCTATCTGCTCACACAAATAATGGTGATGATCCGAAGATTGAGATGATGATTGATAAAATGACAGGCTTCATTCTCAATATGCAGGCTGATAATGGATATTTCTACAACTTTCTCTGGGGTGATATGTCGATAAATAAAACTTACAGGACCTCGGTAGCGGAAGCAAACTGGTGGTCGTGGCGTGCACTATGGGCCCTGGGGAAGATACATCCAGAACTAAATGGAGATCTTGCAGACAGGGCGAAATCGGCTGCAGACCTGCTCATTGAAACGATAAAAAACGAGTACCTGGAACTTCCAAATGACACCATTATGTTTGAGGGGATGTCCCTTCCCAATTGGTTTCCCTGTGGCACAGCTTATGACCAGGCGTCTGTTCTGATGCTTGGAATGGAAAGCTATTACAATAACATTCAGGAGGACACCGCACTTATTAAGCTGATCGAAAAGTTTGCAGAAGGACTTTTATTAATACAAAAAGGTGATCGCATAAACTTTCCTTATGGTGCCTATCTCAGCTGGAACAAGCTGTGGCATTCCTATGGGAATATGCAGGCATATGCCATGCTCAGGGCCGGACAACTGCTTGAAAGAGATGATTTTATTGAATCAGCATTAATTGAAATAAATTATTTTTATCCCTACCTGATAAATGAGGGATACCTGCATCATATGTACATAACAGAAGATGAAGGACAGATACTTGAAACCGAAAAAAGTATGTACCCGCAGATCGCTTATGGCATCAGGCCCATGGTATTTGCTTGCCTCGAGGCTTATAATGTCACTCATGATAAAAAATATGTCGATATGGCACAGCAGGCGGCTTCATGGCTGGCTGGCAATAATCCCGCCGCTCAACAAATGTATGACCCGGAAAGCGGCAGGTGTTTTGACGGAATAGGCCCGGAAAAAGAAGTAAACAAAAATTCCGGAGCTGAATCTACCATTGAAGCTTTACTGATACTGCAGGCAATTAATAATCATCCGGTCGCAGATATTAATATGATATATGAATAATCTAAGCAGAATAATAGAGCTTAATGGCAACAAAATAAAGCTTGACCTGAACAGGCCGGTCTTCAGGTGGCCGGGCAACCCTATCCTGGCTCCTTCCGATGTTAATAAGCATTGGACTGCCCCTCACCTTCAGGTTATCACCACACATAATGCAGGTATTGCAAAATATGACAATACGTTTATCATGTTATTCCGCTCGCATCTGCGCAACGGAATATCTGTGCTGGGTGTGGCCCGAAGCAAGGATGGCATAGCATGGCAGCCCGACGCACAAGCTGCCTTCATGCCTTGCAGCAAAGACGACAAAGTGGGTAAAGGCATAGATATCAATACCATTATTGAAAACGAATCAGGGGGTGTAGAGGACCCGAGAATTTCTAAAATCGGCGATACATTTTATATTACTTATAGCGCCTACCATGCTTACGAAAAAGACAGGGTAAGGGTCTCCCTCGCCAGCACAAAAGATTTCAGGGAATATACCAGGTACGGGCCATTGCTGGACGTAGACATGAGAAATGTGGTGTTATTTCCGGAAAAAATAAACGGTAAGTATGTTGCTTTTTTCAGGCCAAATGATGATACTGATGATGTTACAGGCGGCCTGTATTCAGAAATGAAAATTGGATATAGTGATGAAATTGAAACGAATAACTGGAGGCTGGAATCAAATCCAATCATGAAACAATTAGGAGGACCAAGTGTATTTTCTGATAAAATAGGGCCTGGTGCCCCACCAATAAAAACAAAATACGGATGGATTAATATATTTCATGGAGTCAGGAAAACAATGGACGGAAACCCTTACGTATTGGGTGTTGCTTTGCACGACCTTCATGATCCTGAAACTGTTAAAGTCTCAAATATTCCAATCTTATTTCCATCTAAGGCTGACTGCAAAGTGAATGATGAAGATTATGTTCATGTCCCAAATGTGGTATTTACATGTGGCGCAATAAGAAAGAATGATGGAACAATTTATATTTATTATGGAGGTAATGATACGGTAATGAATCTGGCTTTTACCCACGAAGATATTTTAGCTGAGTTGTGTAAAAAATATCCACAAAATCCTTTAACCGGGGAAGCATTATATAAAATTTAAACTTATTCATATGCAAGATAAATTTCCTTTTGATGAAATAATAATAAAGCCCAATGATATTGATCTTGGCTATTCGCCAATAAGAAAAGACTTAAATATTGATACATATGTA
>JBDLIJ010000093.1:0-11641 GCA_039714935.1 Bacteroidota bacterium
AATGGTCGATGCCAATTTTGATATTCAGTTTTTTATTGGTCTCTTCCAGCTGATCGATGCGCTCGGATTCTATTCCAAGGAGTACCATAACGCAGCCCGCTTTCGCTGCGAGCTCCAGTACTTCTTCATTATCAGCAAAGTTCATGGATGCTGAACAGAACCATTGTTTTTTAATGCCCCTGTCTATCATCCCCTGAAGCAAGGCAATGGTTCTTCTCTCTGACTTTTTCCCATAGCCAATCAGGTTATCATCTACAAAATATATCTTTTCGTGCCCGATCGTCTCAAGTTCATCCAAGACCTCATCTACTGGACGTTCGCGATATTTATTACCATTGAATTCATGTACAGAACAAAAATCACATTTCATGGGGCAGCCGCGTGTTGTTTGTATACTGGCAAACTGGTATTTTTTATGAAACATGTGACGGGCCGGATGTACTGCATTCTCGAAAGACAATAATTCCCCTTTGTATACTTTTTTTAATTTGCCATGTTCAAAATCGGCAATCAAGTCCTTCCAGACACTTTCAACTTCACCGCTTACCACCACATCTACAAAGCTTCCGGCTTCCTCTGTCATCATGGAGGCATGGATCCCACCAAGAACAGTAGGAATCCCCTTTTCACGATAGATGGCAGCTATCTCATATGCCCTGGTAACGCTTGATGTAAGTGCTGTAAACCCAACCAGGTCTGCTTCGAGAAATTCAAAGCGATCAAAGTTCTCATCCACCAACTCCACCTCCCAATGATCGGGTGTCAGTGCAGCAACTATGCCCAGCCCTATCGGGGGATAGATCACATGGCTGTGAAGGATCAATCCTTCCCTGTTTGTGCTCAGGGGGTTGATGAGGAGAAGTTTTCTTTTTTTTGACTGAACTGACATCATGCGCAAAGTTAGCATTCTTTTGTTTATCCAACCAGTGTTTAAGAACACCGAATAATGAACACGAAACACTGAAGAAAGGTTCGATATCTTCACCAACTCAACACTCAACACTCAAAACTTTTTACGTACTTTTGCAAAAAACAGACAAGATATGATTGCAATTGATGAATTTATCACCAAAGTAGAAGGTGAGTTCGATGACATGAAGCCCGGTTTACTGAATCCGGAGAGTATAATCAGGGAACATTTAAGCTGGGACTCGATAAACGCGCTCATTTTCATTGCACATGTAAACGTAGAATACGATGTAGTGATCTCTGCTGATGACCTGGTTAGTTCAAATACCGTGCAGGATCTATATAATTTAGTTTCATCCAAGGCAAATGCCGTTTAAGACAACCTATGGCAATTTTCAGTATCCCGGATATCAGTATTGCAGGCATTGCTGCTTCCGTACCTAAAAAGCAGCTTAGCAACCGGGATTATGATTTGCTCTCAGAAAAAGAACAGAATTTTTTTATAAAGACGGTCGGGGTTGAAACACGACGTACAGCCGATCGGGGTACGACAACCTCAGACCTGTGTTATGCCTCGGCTGAATCCCTGATGAAAGGGCTGGAATGGAAGCCTGACGAGATTGAATTGCTCATTTTCGTATCCCAATCGCGTGATTATATCATCCCGGCAACGGCGGGTATCCTTCAAGATAAGCTGGGACTGCCAAAAAGCTGCGTTGCTTTAGACATCAGCCTTGGATGCTCAGGTTATGTATATGGCCTTTCGGTTATGGGCAGGATGATGACAGGAGGGGCGATAAAAAAAGGCCTTCTGCTTGTTGGTGATGTTTCAACCCAAACAACTTCATTCAAGGACAAAAGCACCTATCCTCTTTTCGGTGATGCCGGGACGGCTACGGCCATTGAATTTGTGCCGGGAGTGGCAGACATGAGCTTTAACCTTCAAACTGACGGAGCAGGATATGAAGCCATCATCATCCCTGACGGAGGCATCCGTAACCTGGCCTCAAAAGATAGTTTTATTTATGAAAAGATAGATGAAGGCATAGAGCGTAACAAATACCATATCGCCCTGGACGGGATGGAGGTGTTTAACTTTTCTTTACGTGAGGTACCTCCAAACATCAGGGCATTGGCCGAATATGCGGGCGTTTCCCTGGAGGAGATTGATTATTTTGTAATGCACCAGGCCAATAAAATCATGAATGAGTCGATCAGGAAAAAATTAAAAATCGAGCCGGAGAAATATCCTTATTCTATTGTGGAATATGGAAATACAAGCTCTGCATCTATACCACTGACAATTGTGACCAAACTTTCCGATGAAGCTTCGGGCAAGGAATTGAAAACACTCTTATCAGGTTTTGGCGTCGGGCTTTCCTGGGGAAGCGTGATCCTGGAGATGGATAATATATATTGCCCTGATCTTATTGAACTTTAATCCAATATCATATGTCATTTTGTGATCTTAAGGGAAAAACCGTTTTAGTGACGGGTGCGTCTTCAGGTATCGGGAGGCAGGCTGCCATCAATATCAGTAAGCTGGGTGGTACTCTGATCATCACCGGCCGGAACGAGAAAAAATTATCGGAGACCTTTCACAATCTTGAAGGTGAAGGGCATGCTATGCTCACAGGCGATCTGGTTGATGATAAAGACAGGGATGCATTGCTTGACATCCTTCCTGCACTGGATGGCCTGGTTCAATGTGCCGGAATTGTCGGGCCTACTCCTGCCAAGTTCATCCGTTCCGATGATATCAAGAAGATGATGAATATTAACTACAGGGTTCCTGTCCTTCTCACTGCTGCCATTCTGCAGAAGAAAAAGCTGAACAAGGGCGCTTCTATTGTGCTGATGTCATCTGTTGTTACCAATAGTCCATACTTTGGAGGCTCCTTATACGCCGGATCCAAAGGGGCCATTGAAGCCTATACCAAAACCCTGGCACTGGAGCTTGTCGATCGTAAGACTCGGGTAAATTGTCTCTCCCCCGGACTTGTGAACACGCCACTTATCACAGATCCAGCCAAAGAGGCAAATCCCGAGATCGTTGATGAATCCTTACAACGTTATATTGCCAAATACCCCATGGGAGTTGGTGAAACTGAAGATGTAGCCAATGCCATTGTCTTTCTTTTATCAGACCAATCACGCTGGATCTCAGGGACAAATATTCCGATGGGCGCGGTTATCAGGTAATTTGCACTTAAGCCAAATTATCTTATTTTTGTTTTAGTAAAGCAAGATCGCCATGTCTCAACCCAACTATTCTGTCATTGTTCCTGTTTTTAATAGTGAAGACACACTGGAAGAGCTGTTCAACAGGACTAAAGCTGTTTTTGATCAGATGGATGTTTCATATGAATTTATTTTTGTGGAGGATTGCGGGACAGATGGCAGCTGGCAGAAATTAAAACAGCTTAAAGAAGCATATCCCGACCAGGTGACCGCCATTAAACTTCACAGGAACTACGGACAGCACAATGCCACGATCTGTGGTTTCAGCTTTGCACAGGGAGAGATGATCATTACTATGGACGACGACCTGCAGCATCCGCCTGAGGAGCTCCCTAAAATGATAGATAAGCATAAAGAGAGTGATGCTGATATTGTGTACGGAGTGTTTGGTAAAAAACAGCATTCAAAAGTCAGGAATATTGGCAGCCGCTCGGTGAAAAAGACTTCCAAAATGCTTTTACAGGGCACCGGCAAAGGGTCCTCATTACGCCTGATCAAGAAAGATATCATTGAAAAACTGCTTGAACATACCATCCACTTTGTATTTATTGACCAGCTGTTGCTCTGGCATACAAACGACATAGCTTTTGCAGAGGTGAAACATCACAAAAGAAGAGTGAAAAAATCGGGTTATACGACAAAAAAACTCTTCATGCTACTTTCAGACCTCACATATTTCTACACCAATATCCCATTGAAACTCATGGTATGGGGAGGCCTCATAATGTCATTGATCTTTTTCCTCCTTGGCCTCAGGTTTATCCTGCAAAAATGGTTGTTTGGCATCCTCGTTCCGGGGTATACATCTACCATTGTAACCATACTTTTCAGTACAGGCGTTATCGTTTTTAGTCTGGGAATCATCGGCGGTTATCTGAGCAGGATTTATATGGTTCAGAGTAAAAAACCACCATTTACAGTTAAGAAAGTCCTGTAGGCTTCAACCAGTTTTGTTGCAGATCGGATTTCTTTTTTACTGACAGGGAGATTTCTTTCAGTTTTTTTCTATCAAAAAGGCTCAGGTATATACGCCCCATGATCCATGGTGCTTTAATGAGTATCGCCATCCGCATTTTATATGGGAGGCGGTCAACAATACTTGTTGCGAGCGACAATAAGCCGGCAAAGCATACTCCCGGAATTATCATTATTCTTGTCATGAAGGAGGATTTATTGAAGTGCTTCTTATATCCATATAAGGCAGCATAGTCTCCTGCCGCTGCATCCCCCAACCTGATTTCTGACTGGGATAAATTCTCTTTCCATAGCCCTATTCTGTTAGTGCTGATCTTTTTAAAAAGGCTTGATTGATATTTAAGCAATATCTTTTCGGGATACAATTTCCTGGCTTCACCGGCTTTTAAATAAAAATCAAAGGGGACCTTACTAAACGGAATCCCGATGAAGTTACATAATCCTCTAAATTGTTTCTCAGGCTCTGCCACCAGGTCTTCATACCTGATCTCAAGGTGAGATTCGGGATAACGTTCCTTTGCCTTTCTGAAGCGCTTAATAAAGATCTTCCACTTGCTTACAGTAAGAGAGATAAGAGGCAATTCAAAATCTACATTTTTAATAGAGAAGAAATTATCACGATAATCCCTGATAATATGAATAAATTTCGCTTCCGGAAATATCTTGAGCAATTTTTCTGTGTAAATGGTATAGCCAGGATTTTTATCGCCAATGGACAGGATCATTCCATGCTGAAAAACCGATTGGTATTCATGATAAACAATCTTACAGATGGTCCCATAAGTATATTCCCCCTCACACTGCATTAAATGCTCGTGCAGTCGTTGAGCACTTAAGGGCCAAAGATCAAAATACCACTGGCTGACTAACTCGTTGTAGAAGTTTTTCAATAATGCTGATGTCCATTGCTTAATGTTTCCGTATTTCGGATAGAGGTTTATGATGAATTGGCATTCAGGAGGAACCACAACATTCGGATGTGCATCAAACAGTGTCCGAAGCAAGGTTGTTCCGGAGCGAGGCCTTCCTACAATGAAGAAAATGGGAATATCATTCAATTGCCTGGCGTCAAGATGCCTTTCTTTCTGGCCTATGATGATCTTCTTATCAAGTTCAGTGTAATACTCCTCCATTGCAGGGCAAAAATAGCAAAATGAAAATTAAAAAAAATCCGGGCCATTGTTTGTACAATAATCCGGATATTTATTTGAAAATTACCCCCCCCTGGGAAAGTATCATCAATATATTCCAAGATGTTTATTCAGCATTGCATCGATTGATACAATCAACAATTTCTTTCAGCGTTTTGCTTCTAAGTGAGTAAAAGATCTTTTTACCGTCTCTTTTTGACACAAGAACACCTTTGTTTTTTAAAATATTGAGGTGGTGAGAAGCAGAAGCCTGCTCAATGTTCAGCTTCCTGTATATCTCGGTAACACTCATTTTTGGTTTGTCATTCAGCAATTCTATGATTGCAATTCTCATCGGGTGGGCAATCGCTCTAAGCTTGCTTGCCGCCATTTCAAGTTTGTTTACTTCCAGCACGACTTTATCCATTTTTATTGATTTCGTGCAAAACTAAAACAAATAAACATATCAAACAAATAAATATGTAAATTCTTTATATTATTTTCTATTTGAAGGTAACAGACCATTCCAGGTCGAAACTCCAGGCTTCTCTTACCTGAAGAATATCGGTATGGAATACGACAGGCTCGGGTTGCCTGCGACCCAGAAAATCTCCTGTATCCCACATCCCATTACCGTTCAGATCACCACTGGCTTTGATCAAATATTTCCCGGGTTTGAGATAATCCCATCGAATGGCACCTTCTGATTGAACAAAGGCTGAACGAAGCAATTTTTCGTTTTCCGTCAGCAGCTGAATAATCAGGTTTTCGGATGAAGAGTTATTCGTAATATTGATCGTATATACTCCATAATCTTCCTCTGCATCTGTTGTAAAGTTGAATACCGTTGTATCATTACTTTTCCCAAGCAGATCATACAGTACGGAATCAGGGAGAAAGAGGGTGTAATTTACACCTTCTTTCAGGTCGTGGTCAAGCCGGAGCATCCTGTTAGCCTGCCCGTAGACCAACATCTCCGGACTTAGTGTATCTTCACCTTCAAACAGAGAAATCCTCGGAAAGTCGTGACCAATAATTGGATAGCCTGAAGTAAGCCAGTATTTTTTATAATAGGGGAATGGTTTTATTTTTGACGCAGTGACCTTCAAAGCCTTTGCACCCTTCCTGTCTTTCTTCCTTTGAGGGAGCACCTCTTCATTAAGGCTGTACGACAGTGTATCGAAAACGATAGTATCCAGGCTTATTTTCAGGCTTATCGTATCCATGCTTTCATCCATTATATAGTACCTGAGCGTATCATATCCCTTGTTCCACTCACTCAGCATCCAGTCTTCAGAAACCGCTGTAAGGGGCTCAATATTAATATCAGCAGCGGGGTACCTGAAGATAAACCTCAATAGCCTTTCACGTGGTTTATCTGCTTCAAGCAAACGCTGGGTGCTATCCACTTCCTTAAACATGAATAGCGTGTAGAAGTCCTCCAGAGGCAAGTCTGCTGTCAGGCTGTCGGCCACGGCCAGGCTATCTGACAATAATGAGTCCGCAGGCACAGGAGCCAGATATTCAGGAGCGATCAGGCTATCAAGGAAAGCAATCTCTTCATCCTCATTGTCATATGTTGCGCTCATATTGTTATCCGCCAGGGCAAAAAGAGCATATTCCCCTCCCCTGAGGTTATTGATCACAAAAAAGCCTTCAGCCGATGTCCGTGTGAGATAGGAAGGTTTGACCAGATACGGTAAACTGTCAAATGGTATGGTATCATTGTCATCTTCGTAAAGCATTACCAGAACAGCTTCCCTGGGTTTAAGCATAAAAGCATCCAACACCTCTCCTACTACTGAAAGGGAGTCGATCTTTCCGCCGGTTGAAAACACATAGTTGTAGTTCTCAAGTGCATTGCCCTCAGAAATGTCCTTGATCGCATTGCCAAAGAAAATGCTATAAGTGGTGCTATCGAGCAAGGCTTCATTGAAGGTGATAATTACTGATTTCCCGCGTGTGATAATTTCGGGCGTTGTTTGAAGGGGTGGAGATATGAAGACTTCTTTAGACACATCAGATACTGAGACGAACTCATCAAATTTCAATATGACCTTTTCCGCTTCGAAGAAGGTAGAATAGTTTGGAGGAAAAGATTCTACCACGATCGGAGGGTATATATCCTCCGGCCCGCCACCGGGAGCTTTCATATTCGCACAATAAGAACACAGCATGAGCAAAGTCCCTGCCAGTGACAACCTTATTGCTTGTTTTATCATATTACAAAGATAGAAATTAATGGGTGCGAGCTGTGAAGCTTTTTTGAATGATGATATCCAAATTATTAATGATTAATAAAGATTGGTAATGAATAATGGGGAGTGTTGGTTGGTGAATTAATTAAAAATTCAAACCTTAAAACCAAGAACCAACTCAACGCTATTCAGGCATGATCAATGATCATGCAAACACCTACCTCCCAACACCTAACGCCTTAAAGTGGTACCCACTATCAATTGCTTTCTCCAGATATGCCGGCAATACGTACTGCAGCTTTGATAATGCCTTCTGGTGATCATGAAATACGATGATCGCTCCGGGTTTTGAGTATTTCCATGTTTTCTCAAGGCAGTTTTCCCTGCTTACTTTGGGGTCATAGTCGCGGCTAAGAACAGACCACATAATGATGTTATACTTATCCTTTAGTGCTTTTCGCTGTGATCGTGTGATTTTTCCATAGGGTGGGCGAAAGAGCGTACTTTTTACCACTCGGCTGCATTTCTCAACATTCTCAACATACATTTTTGTATCTGTCACCCACCCTTTCAGGTGATTGCAGCTATGGTTTCCCACCGCATGGCCCTTATCGATAATCTGCTGATACAGGTCAGGGTTTTTATTTACATTCTCACCAACACAGAAAAATGTTGCCTTCGCAGCAAAGCGGTCCAGAAGATCAAGTATATATGGTGTCGTTTCCGGATCGGGACCGTCATCGAAGGTCAGGTACAAGTTATTTTCGCCAGCAGGCATTTCCCAGGTGAGGCCATTGCCTCCCAGCGCTTTCAGCCAGTATGGAGTATGAAACAACATGATAGTCTACATGCTCATTTGCCGTACATAGATATCGTAATAGTCATTAAACATCTGGTCTGCTTTGGCATGCATTTCAGTTTGATCATGTCGTCGGGCTGTTTCCCGGATCTCATGAGCCAGTGAGAGGTAGTGTTTACGCATATCATCCACCATCAAGGCTTTATCACCCTGAAATCGAAAGAAATATTCCAGATTCTGAGAAGTCACGGCAAATATTCCTTCCAAAACCACCAGGCCTTTATCTGTTGCACCGGCACCGAGGTATGCATCAGCAATACCCATCACAAAATAATTGTACGGAATGCTTTCCGGGGGTATCAGTTCCATGATCCTGTCGCAAACCAAAATGGCCGAATCGTTTTTTCCTTCCTTGACCAGTTCTTTTGCCAGACGCCCAAATATATTCCGGATGTTCATTGAAGAACGAAGGTTATCCTCATTCAGGTAAATGTCAGGATCTTCCATTCCTGAACCAAATTTATTCATGAGGTTATCATACAGGATATCTGTATTGATCCTGCCTAAATCCTGCCCACCTGTAATACCAGACTTCAAAGGCAGCAATCGATATGCCATTCCTTCAACCTGGAAATAGTTGGAAAGGCCCAGGTATGCGTCATTTCCTGTGGTGCTGGCAAAATATACCGGACGGTCCCAATCATTGGTTGACAGGAAGTCGAGCATGATGATCTTACTACGCTGTATCGCGTATCGGTTTATCTTCCATGTTGGTGGTGTGATCTGCCCGGCCAGTTCAGGAGGAATGGTTCCATTATCTACCACTTTGGCAGAGTCTGCGTTAAGCATGAAATCCTTGGTTGGGAAATAGTCGATGGTCATCCCTTCACGGGTAAATCGCAGCCGGCTTTCGTCCTGCTGGATAATATCAAACAGGGCCTTTACATCTACGGGTTCGGTTATGTTTTCATTTTCGATCAGATAGATCACATCCCTGGTCCCCTGCCGGTATTGGTCCTGTGAAAGGGAAATCGACATTGGCTCTGAATCATATGCTTTACGCACCATCTGGTCAACATACCAGTCGCCATTCAGCAGGCTGAGGTTACATACGCGCACATCCATGCGTATGCCTTCTACTTCCTGAGCATACCAGAGGGGGAATGTATCGTTATCCCCATTGGTAAATAGCACTGCATTTGGCGCACAGGAGTTCAGGTAATTTTTAGCCATCTCGAGGGTGGCATATCGTCCACTGCGATCATGGTCATCCCATCCCTGGGCACCCATAATTATCGGAACGATCAAGCTCACTGCGGTAGCACCAATAGCTGCAGCTTTCACGTCTACATATTTTTTCAGTTGCTCATAGAGAGCGATCACACCCAGGCCTATCCATATGGCAAAGGCGTAGAAAGAGGCAGCATAGGCATAGTCTCTCTCGCGTGGTTGCGGCGAGTGCTGATTCAGATAGATGGTAATAGCCAGGCCTGTCATAAGGAATAGCAGTGCTACGACCCAGGCATCGCGCGAACGACGCCTGAAATGAAATATCACGCCCAGCAGGCCCAGCGCAAATGGGAGGAGATAAAACTTATTCCTCGCATTATTATCAAAGTTATCGGGAAGCTTGGTTTGTGGGCCCAGGCGTGCCTCATCGATAAAATTAATTCCGCTAATCCAGTTCCCATGAACAAGATTTCCATAGCCGCCCTGCATGTCGTTCTGCCTTCCGGCAAAGTTCCACATGAAATAGCGCCAATACATATGGCCGATCTGGTACCTGAAGAAATATTGCAGGTTTTGTCCAAATGTCGGGATCTGCTCACTATCAGGGTCATTGGTGATCCCAACCCAGCTCTTGTAGTCGTTAATATATCGCTGTTCCTGGCTGTTCCACATGCGTGGGAAGATGGTCATATGATCCGGGTTGTATACCGGAATGGTTCCTTTCTTTTCATCGATGATCTCGTATTTGCCGGTATTATTGTCGCGATGATAAACAGGGTTTCCATCAACACGGTCAATGACCTCGGCATTATAATAATGGCCATAAAATTTTGGCCAGTCACCATACTGTTCGCGGTTAAGGTAAGAAAGCAGGCTTATCGCATCTTTCGGGCTGTTCTCGTTAATAGGGGTAGCTGCATTGGATCGTATCACCAGCATGATAAATGAAGAATAGCCAATCAGGATGAATAAGATGGAAAGGAGTATGGTATTTTGCAATGCTCCTTTGCTGCGAGTGAAGTAAAAAAGCGCAACAACTGCTGCCACTACGATGAGTCGCATGAAGAATGATGCAGCACCGGTAGATCCCAGCATGATCAACAGGGCCATAATTCCTCCCAGCGCATACACAAGTATCAGGGCGGGCCGGATTTTATTCCTGTTATAATATATGCCTGCAGCGAGCAATCCAATTATCAGCAGGGCAAAGAACACTGTTCCTGTGTGAAAAGGCAGCCCGAGGCTGTTCACAAACAATAGCTCTGTAGTGGCAAATAGTTTGACCACTTCAGGGATAATGCCATACATTACTGCAGCAAGAATAATGATGCTGACACCAAAGGCAATAATGGCACCTTTTTGAGTAGGTTTGAAACGTTTATAGTAATATACGAGAGTGATGGCAGGTATTGCCAGCAGATTCAACAAGTGAACCCCTATTGAAAGCCCCATCAGGTATGCGATAAGGATCAACCAGCGATCGGCATGGCTCTGGTCGGCTATGCGTTCCCACTTGAGGATAGCCCAGAATACGATGGCGGTAAAAAATGACGACATGGCGTATACCTCACCTTCGACGGCAGAAAACCAGAATGAATCAGAAAATGTATATGCCAGGGCACCAATAATGCCGGCACCATAAATAGCAAAAGTCTGTCCGCGACTCAACTCTTTAGCTGTCTCAAACATCCTTCTGGCCAGCATCACGATACTCCAATAGAGGAAGAGGATGGTAAATGAAGAAGACAGAGCCGACATGGTGTTGATCATACGGGCAACCAGGGCGGTATCACCAAAGGCAAAGAGAGAGAAAAAACGCCCGAGAATCTGAAAAAGAGGTGCCCCGGGAGGATGTCCTACCTGTAACTTATAGGCGGTAGCGATATATTCACCACAGTCCCAGAAGCTGGCTGTAGGCTCTGAAGTGAAGATATATATAAAAGAAGCAAAAAGAAAAATAATCCAACCAATGATGTTGTTTATTCGTGTGAAATTATTCATGTGAAGACAGATATTTAATATTGGGCGTAAAGATAGCAAAGTTTCGGGCAATTATGATATGGGGAGGGGAGGCGGTAGGCAGTAGGCGGTAGGCAGTAGGCACCCTGCCTCATGTCTCATGCCTCACGCCCAAAAAAATATTACCTTTGAAGTAAAAA